>NZ_CP130610.1:3643390-3947006 GCF_030544485.1 Halomonas sp. HAL1 | reverse complement strand
ATTATTGACCTCTCAAATGGTATACCACTACATTGCATGACAACAGTCTTGCTTCGTAAGCACGCATTTAACGCATCGTAGCTATGGCCTTACCGAGCCAGAACCGAGAGGCAGTTTTACGTCATGAATTATTTGCAACATTTTGATTCAGAGAGAGTTGTTGAGGCATGCATTGCCGGAGCAGGAGACTTTGGGCGTGGAATCTTGCGTCAAGCCGGGCAGATGAAATGCCTATCCGTGCGTATCGCCGTAGACGTAAATGCTGAGATAGCTGCTCGTGCCCTACAGCTTTCCGGTGTGTCAGACGAAAAAATAATGGTATGCCATGACGAGGCACAGGTAACTGAAGCCTGGGAAAAAGGATGCTTCATTGCTTCAGGGAGTCTTGAACTCGTTACTCACTTACCTTTCGACATTTTAGTGGAATCAACTGGTATACCAAGTGTGGGTGCCCGGCACGCCGAACTCGCTATCCTGGCCGGTAAGCACGTCGGTATCGCGACAAAGGAGACTGAGTCGGTTGTAGGACCTTATTTGACCCGCTTGGCCGAACGACAAGGACGACTTTTCACCCCTCTAGACGGTGATCAACCTAGTTTGCTGATTGGGCTTGTCACGTGGGCACAGACACTAGGCTTCGAGGTCGTCGCTGCAGGGAAGAGCAGTGAATATGACTTCATTTGGGAGGAGCAAGAGGGCGCAGTCTGGTGTAACGGTCAGCGCTATTCGGCTCCCGATTTTGAAAACCTCTGGACACTCACAGAAAACCAGGAAATCGAAATCGTATCGGCCCGTAGTGAGGCGCTTAAAGAGATCCCACAAATTTCGGTGCCGGATCTCTGCGAAATGACCAATGTAGCTAATGCCACCGGTCTTATCCCCGATCGACCGGATTTCCATGCCTTAGTGCTACGGACTGGTGAGGTTCCGACTCTACTCGATCATCAGGAGTTTGGGGGGGTATTAGGAGGCAGTGGCCGCCTGGAGGTATTCAATTGCCTACGTCGACCCGACGAGGTCAGCTTTGCTGGCGGTGTTTTCGTCGTCGTGCGCTGTGAAGACCAGGAAACCTGGGAATTACTGCGTGGTAAGGGTCATGTGCTTAGCCGCAGTGGCAACAGTGCGATGGTATACCTTCCGCGCCATCTACTGGGGCTGGAAGCGCCTATTTCCATGTTGGATGCTGTCCTGAAGGGGCTCCCTTCTGGTGGCGGATCAGCGGTTAAGCCCCATGTCGATCTTATTGCTCGCGCCACTCAAGAATTCGCTAGCGGTCAAAATCTTGAGATGAAAGGTCATCATCGGCACATCGAAGGTTTACGGCCTGAAGTGCATAGCGCGGCTCCGCTATCGGCGTCTGCCCCTGTACCATTTTATCTGCTCCCTGAGGCTAAGATTGTACGCCCAGTCGCAGCGGGTCAGCCGATTACTCTCGCTGATGTTTCTTTACCAGATTCGCATATGCTTCGGCTTCGTCTTGAACAAGATGCCATGTTCTTCGAGGAAGCGGCGCCATCCCTGTAGAAACCTAAAAAGGAGACTCATCACACAATAAATGCTTAGTTCATTGTTCGTTCACTAACCAATACAGTGACGCCCTAAATAACAAAACATTTTGGAGAATGCCATGTTAGTTAAACATTCACTCTTAGCGGCAAGTTCTCTCGGTCTGGCAATTGTAGGCTACGCCTCGGTAACCATCGCAAGTGAAAATGCTGAGGATTACCCTACCAAGCCAATTCAGTTCCTCGTAGCAGCCGGAGCAGGGGGCGGTACCGATAACTTTACTCGCACCGTGAAGCCAATGCTGGAAGAGCTATTGGATACCCGTATCACTGTCGTGAATCTACCCTCAGCATCGGGTGCTATCGCGCATCAGCGCACTGCCAATAGTGAGCCTGATGGTCATACCTTGGATTTCGCCTCCTCGACCTTGGTGACTTCTCTAGCTGCTGGGCAGAACCCCACGGGACTGGACGAACTCACGCCGGTCGCTCGGATGCAGTCCGATGTGATGACCTTAATTGTCGATCCCGAAAAATACCCTGACTTCGAGGCTTTCCAGGAATATGCCGAGGAGAACCCGGGGGAGGTCATCATCGGCGGGACCCACGCAGCAAGCCCTGACCGCATGGCATTCTTGTCATTTCGAGATGCCTCTGGACTGGATATCAATTTTATTCCGTACGATGAAGAAGGCAGTGTTTCAGCTAACGTGATGGGGGGAAACATTGATGGCATGTTCGGTGAAATTAGCTCGACGCTAAGCTACATGGAATCAGGCGATATGATGCCTATACTGGTTTTCGCCGAAGAGCGCCTGGAAAATTTCCCCGATATTCCAACCACGGTTGAACATGGCTGGGAACTGATTGATGGCAATGAGCGTGGCGTCTTCGTCAACGCGGATACGCCAGAAGCTATCTTGGCTAAAATAGAATCCTCTTTGAAAGAGGTCTATGACTCCGATGCTTATCAGGAATATGAAGAGCGCGTAAACCTTCATTATCGTGAAGGATGGCTTGGCAGTGAAGAATATCGCCAGCAGTTGGAGCAAAATTTAGAATCCTATAAGCGTCTTCTTGAAGAGAACTGAGGGCTAAATAACATTTACTTGTGAATCAGGTTGGCCAGGATAGGCCAACCTGATCTATTAAAACCCATTTCCGTGTCATTTGATTGACACTTTTTCATCGGGCCCGACCATGCAAGCCAAGGTAATGACTTTTTCTGCCGCGATAATACTGCTTGCTATCGTGGCATTCATACCCACTCTCCAACTCCCTAGTGCAGAAGAGGTTTCGACATTCATCGGTCCACGTCTATGGCCTTTAAGTCTGCTAACCGCCCTGCTAGGACTTGGTGGTTTTCTGTTACTGGCAACTTGGCGAGACGGTCGTAAAAATACTGGCGAGGAAGAAGAGAGCTCACCTAACGAAGCCAATATCAAGACAGGGAAAGTAACTCAGACCATAGCAGCTAACCGACACTGGTTGCTGATGCTTGTCGCCGTGCTTTACACCATTCTGATGCAAGCCATTGGTTTTCTTTTCGCTACCATCATTTTCACCTTTTTCGGCACCTTATTAATGGGCGCCCGTCATTGGGTCGCGATCCTCGCGACGGTGATTGTTGCTGTCGTACTTATCCAAGGCGTCTTCTCGTACCTTTTGGGAATTCCTCTGCCCTGATCTAGGAGTTAAATATGCTCGACAGTTTTCTGAACGGGTTGGCAGTGGTTTTCCAGCCCATGAATTTCCTGTTGTTGACCTCAGCTGTCTTTATCGGTTTTATAGGCGGTGCCTTGCCTGGCATAAGTGGGGTAGTCCTGGTGGTGATCCTGCTTCCAGTCACCTATGGTCTGGATCCCACCGCAGCTTTCATGCTGTTGACTGCCATTTATGGTTCTAGCGTTTTTTCAGGCCTTATAACCGCTATCCTTTACCGTGCGCCGGGAACACCGGAAGCCGTCATGACGGCATTCGATGGCTATCCCATGACCCAGCAGGGGCAAGCCGGGAAAGCGTTGGGCATCGGGGTCTTGAGCTCTTCCATCGGTGGCTTGGTGGGAACCATTGCCTTGATCATATTCACGCCGGTGCTCGCGTCGTTCGCACTCAAGTTCTCTTCTCCCGAATACTTTGCCTTGGCCGTCCTGGGCCTCACCGTGGTGGCTTCCTTGGGGGGACGCTTGATCTTTGGCCTCATTGGGGCATGCCTCGGCCTGTTTATCGCCACCATTGGTTTCGATCCGCTGACAGGAACCAGTCGCTACACGTTTGGCAGTCTAGAGCTTGCTGAAGGGGTGGGGTTGATTCCCGTTATTGTGGGGTTATTTGCCATCTCGGAAGTCATGAAGCGTACCTTGGGTGAGGAGATCCATCAGCCAATTAAGAAGGTTTCCATCAAGATATTCGATATGGCTATCTTACGTAAAATTGGCGTCACGTTATCGCGCTCCTCGCTAATTGGTGTCATCATTGGAATCCTGCCCGGCATCGGGGCCAGCACGGCTGCCATGGTTAGCTATAGCGAAGCCGTTCGTTGGTCAAAGACGCCTGAGCAATTTGGCAAAGGGGCGCCGGAGGGTATTGCTGCACCCGAAGCGGCTAACAATGCCGCTGCGATGGGTGCCTTGGTTCCTCTATTCGCCCTCGGCATCCCCGGAAGTGGAACGACCGCTATCATCCTCGGTGCGTTCATTATGCACGGCTTGCAGCCTGGCCCAATGTTCATGGTGAACAGTAGCGATCTGGTCTATGCCGTGTTTGCCGGGCTGTTCATCGTCAATTTCATGATCTTGCTGTTCTCAAAGCCATTCATTGCTTTGTTCACGAGACTGTTGAACATTCCGTACTCGGCTTTGGGTTCTATCATCGTCATGTGCTGCATCATCGGCACTTACTCAGTCCGTAACTCGATGTTTGATGTCTGGCTGATGTTAGGGTTTGGCGTTCTCGGCTTCCTGCTGGAAAAGCTCAAGTTCCCTCTGGTTTCGATTATTCTAGGTCTTGTTCTCGGGCCTATTGCCGAAAGTGAGCTACGCCGGTCTCTCTCCATGTCTCGAGGCGATTTTACGATCTTTTTCGAGCGGCCCATCAGCGCAACATTGATTGTTATTTCGATTCTGCTGCTCACCGCCGCCATTGTCGTGCCCTTGCGCAAGCGGGCAAAGCTGAAGGCAGCGAATACTTAATCTGCAAAGGGAGAATTCCATGACGCTTGTCCTGGGAGCCATCGCCGATGACTTCACCGGTGCTACGGACCTTGCCAACAACTTGGTGCGTGCTGGTATGCGTTGCGTGCAGACCATCGGCGTACCGAGTTCTGACTTCACCCTCGACAATGTCGATGCTGTGGTAATAGCGCTTAAGTCACGCTCTATTCCGGCCGCTCAAGCAGTGTCGGATTCGCTTGCCGCGTTGGTATGGCTCACGGAGCACAACGCCCGGCAGGTATTCTTCAAGTATTGCTCCACATTCGACTCTACTGATGCGGGCAATATCGGGCCAGTTGCCGACGCACTAATGAAACAACTGGGGGCATCGCAGACGGTGATGGTACCGGCGTTTCCGGTCAACGGGCGCACCGTCTATCAGGGCCACCTGTTCGTAGGGGATCGATTGCTCAACGAGAGTGGCATGCAACATCATCCCCTCACGCCGATGACAGACGCCAGCTTGGTACGCGTTTTGGGGCGCCAGACTCCGCATGAAGTCGGTCTCGCTGCTTATCCAGTATTATCCAGCGGCGCAGCATCGACTCGTGTACACCTCGATAAATTATCTGCCGATGGTATTCGTCACGTAATTTGCGACACCCTGGACGAAAACAATCTGGACGTGCTTGCCGAGGCCGTGGTCGATTATCCGCTAGTCACAGGTGGCTCCGGTCTTGGCCAGGCCCTGCCTGAGCATTACCGGCGCAAGGGGTGGCTGACCGAGGTCAGCGACCCGGGGCGCCTAGCGCCGGCTTCCGGCAGTGCCCTGGTGCTTTCCGGCAGCTGCTCCAAGGCGACGCTGGGCCAGGTATCCAATTTCCTTGAGCGTTATCCAGGGATGGCACTCGACCCGCTGCTGCTGGCAAAGGATCCCGCTCACCTGGAGAACGCACTTGCCTTCGCCCGTGGGCACCTCACTGACGGTGGGCCGGTATTGGTCTACGCTTCCGCCGATGCTGGTCGAGTCAAGGCTGCCCAGGCGGAGTTGGGGGTCGAGCAGGCCGGTGAGCTGGTTGAAAAGGCATTGGGTGAGTTAGCCCGGGCACTGGTTTCAGAAGGGGTAGGGCAGTTGGTTGTCGCAGGTGGCGAGACATCGGGTGCCGTGGTCTCGGCCTTGGGCATACGCCAGCTTCGCATTGGCGATCAGATCGACCCTGGCGTGCCCTGGACCCAGGCGCCTTTGAAAGGGAAGGACGCGCCGCTGTCCCTGGCACTGAAGTCGGGCAACTTTGGCAGTGAAGACTTTTTTTCACGCGCCTTCGAGGTTCTAGAGACACGGGCCAAAGGAAAATAACGCCATGAGTCTTCACGACGAGAATCGCCTTCGCGAACAGATCGCCACCCTGGGTAAATCTCTGTTCGATCGCGGCCTGACTATGGGCTCCAGTGGCAACATCAGTGTGTGTACTGATGACGGTGGATGGCTGATGACGCCCACTAATGCCTGCCTGGGCCGCCTGGATCCGGGGTGTATTTCGCGAATTGACCGGGATGGGCATTGGAAAGGAGGGGACAAGCCTACGAAAGAGAGCTTTCTGCATATGGCAATGTACTCGGAACGCCCCCAGTCCGAGGCGATCGTCCATCTCCACTCGACCCATTCTGTGGCTGTATCCTGCCTACCCGGCATCGACCCCTGCGATTGCATTCCGCCATTGACCGCTTACTACGTGATGCGGGTCGGGAAGTTACCTTTAGTGCCCTACCATATACCCGGCGACCCGAGCCTGGGGGATGCTGTGAAGGGGCTGGCCGGTCAGCATAGTGCTGTATTATTGGCCAACCATGGCCCAGTGGTCGCTGGCAAAAATTTAGAGGCCGCGGTTTACGCCACCGAGGAGTTAGAGGAAACAGCCAAGCTGTTTCTATTATTGCAGGGCCAGAACCCTCGCATCCTATCGCCCGAGCAGATAGCGGAACTTGAAGAGCGTTTTCCCAAAGACTAACCAAATCATAGCCGGCTCACGTAGCAGGCTATTTCCTCTATTAGTTCGTGAGCTGATAACGCATGGTTTTCCTCTGACACTAACACCAGCAAAGAGCTGGTAGTACTAACTTACTCAACGCAGCGAATGGCCATGAAAAGGTTTGGGTAGTGAGATTGGATCAAGAAGAGCCTCTAGGGCGACGGCAATGGCTAATAGCCTCGAATCAGAATTTCCTAGGCCGTTTAATTGCAAGCCCAGTGGCAAGCCATCCGAATTTGTTCCCATTGGTAGGGTAACGGCGCACCAATCAAAATAATTGGCGGGCTGGGTATTGCGTGTCATACCCATCGCCGCCTGCATCGCCATGTCAGGATCCTCTAGTTCACTAAGCTTCTGCGGTTGCGCCTGAGTGGTAGGGCTAACAATTACATCGACGCGATCAAACAAAGATTTAGCCGCCTCAATATGACAGTGCCGCTCTTCTGCCAGTGTTAGGTAGTGATGGGCCTTGATACCAATGCCCTTATCAATACGTGCACGAATAATGGGATCGACAAGCGCATTATGGTCCAGAAAGAACTCTTCTCCCAGCCATGCAAGTAAGTGCGCAGGCATGGCAACAGGGAAGTAACGCTCACGTCCATCCACATCAGGTACGTGTACGGAAACCTGCTTTACCCCACTTGCTTCAAACCCTGAAAGGGCATGTTCAAATGCGTTTTTCATTTCCGCATCGACGCCATCAAGGAAGTAATTGACTGGCACGCCCAACGTAAGCTGACCAGGGGTTATCGAAGCATGATGGGTTTGAGATGACGGATTGATTCTGGCATTCAACGCATCGAAGGCAATAGCAGCGTCCTGAGCGGTCCGAGTGAGTAAGCCGATGGAGTCGGTATTGGGCTCAAGGGGAAAGGCACCGTCAGTGGGCCACAGGCCTACCGTGGTTTTTAAGCCGAATAAGCCGCACATTGCTGCCGGCACCCTGACGGATCCTCCTGTATCGCTACCGATAGATAAGCCACATAAACCCGATGCGAGCGCAACCCCAGCGCCTGAGCTTGACCCCCCAGGCAGCCGATGTTGCTGGTCATCCCACGGATTCCAGGGCGTACCACGAGAGACGGAGTGTCCCGTTATTCCGAGCGCAAACTCGACCATCCGGGTGGTTCCCAGAATGACGCAACCCGACGACTTCAACGCACGGATGAAGGTCCCTTCTTGCGTGCCCAGCTTGTCCTGAATAGGCAGATTGGAGCCAGCATGCGGGGTCATCCCATCGATAACGAACAGATCCTTAACCGAGACCGGCAGCCCCATCAGCGGCCCCAAGTCGACTCCATTGGCCAACAGCGTATCCATGGCGCGTGCCGTGGCTAGAGCACGGCGGGCATCCACTGTTTCATAGGCACAGAGTAACGGATCCAATATGTCGATACGGGCTAAATACGCGCTCACCGCTTGCTCCGAAGTAATTTCATTTCTGCGCAGCGCGGCGGCAAAGCCAGCGATTCCGAGTGACGCTACTGGATCCGAAGGAATAGTCATGAAAACTCCTTAATTAATAAATGAGCGACCAGAGCGGTACATGACAGTGTAAGGGTGCGTACCGTTTATTGATTTGTCTTGCAGCCGTTAGCAAGCTTGGTCTATACATAATTAGTCGCAAATAATCGAAATGCCACTAAAAAATCGACATAAGTGGTTTTTATAGATCTTGATGGAGACAAAATAATGAAGAAGTTGATCGCTGCCGCTTCCGTGGCCCCCTGGCTTCTGGCGGCCCCCGCCGTATTAGCTGATATCGAAGTTGGTGTCATTAACAGCTTGTCGGGTCCCTTCGCCGCCTTTGGTGAACGCTATCAGGCAGGAATGGAAGTCGCGTTGGAGGAAATCAACGAAGGCGGTGGGGTGAGGGGAGAACCTCTAGCGCTGGTCGTGCAAGATGACCGCTCTGAAGCTACCAGTGCGTTGGCAGCGATCGAGTCACTTAATCGACAGGATGTTCCTTTGATTATGGGCTCCTATGCATCAAGCATTACTGGGCCGATGGCACAGCTAATGACCCGCCAAGAGATTCCGCTCATTGTGCTCGGCAGCGCAGACAACAGCATCACCAAACCTGGCTCGCCCTGGGTATTTCGTGCCAAGCACAACTCAACGATTGTGGCCGAAAGCTATTTCGACTATTTCGATTTCCTACGTGAACAAGACGATAGCTTGGAAACCGTCGCCATGCTGTATGGCAATGGGGCTTGGCCGGAGTCTTTGGCCGAAGAGGGCGCACGTTTAGCCGAAGAACGGGGCTATGAAATCGTGGGAGACCAATCTTACGATCAAGGCACCTCTGATTTTCGACCCATCCTCAACCGTTTCCGCTCCGAGGAGCCCGACCTGCTCTATGTGGTTGCCTACGCTGAAGATGGGGTCGCTATTGCGCGTCAGATGCGTGAGGTAAACCTCAATCCCAAGGCTGTGGCGATCGATACCGGTGCCGCCTTGCCTAGTTTCGTCGATCAGGTGGGTGATCTTGCCGAGTATGTGGCCACTGTGGTGAGTTGGAGCAAGGACGTTCAGTACGAGGGCGTGGAAGATCTCTATGAACGCCTTAAGACCAAGACGGGCGAAGAGCCTACCTTCTACGAAGCAGAGGGTTATCTGGCACTTCGCGTGGCGGCCGATGCGCTTGAACGTGCCGACTCCCTTGAGCGTAGTGACGTTAGAGATGCGCTAGCCGAAACCGACCTGGATACACCGGTCACTCATGTTGTGTTTGAAAGCTTCGACGGCTTTCAAGGACAGAATCCGATTCGCAGCCTTGTATTGCAGATTCAGGACGGTGAGCACGTCACCGTATTCCCAGCCGACCTGGCTGCTGAAGAAGTTCGGTACCCAACACCGGTATGGGACGAGCGATAATCGGGACGTCTGCATGGCACAACTAGAGAGATCATGATGTTTGACTATGTATCCTTTTTGCAGAACTTGTCTAATGGGGTATTGATCGGTGGGGTCTATGCGCTGATTGGGGTAGGGCTAACGCTGGTGTTCGGGGTAATGAAGATAATCAACTTCGCCCACGGGGACTTCGTTATTCTGGGCATGTATTGCGCCGTGTTGCTCAACTCCCTACTGGGCTGGGACCCTTACCTGTCTCTACTTGTTGCCATGCCCCTTGGGTTTATGACCGGGGCATTACTACAGCGATTAGTACTCTCCCGCTTAATGGAAGCACCGCCAGAAAGTTCACTCCTGGTCACCCTGGGGCTAGCCTTGGTTATTGGCAATATACTGTTACTGACCTTTGGCGCCGAGCCCAAGTCCGTCAATGTGTCGTATGCCTCCAGTACGGTTTCTCTGGGGGAGGTCAGCTTCTCAATGATCCTGCTGCTCGCGGGCCTGGCAACGATGGTGGTGATTGCCGGACTTTATACGGTACTCAACCATACGGAACTGGGCCGTGCCATTCGTGCCACTGCTGACAATCGATTGGGTGCCGAACTTGTGGGTATCAATACCCGTTGGATCGAAGCCGTGGTTTTCGGTATTGGTATGGCCCTGGCGGTAACCGCAGGTGTCGTGCTGATTCCACTGCTGTTTGCCACACCGACATTCTCAGGTGCCATCTTCACGCTCAAGGCCTTTGTGGTCACCGTGTTAGGGGGGCTGGGTAATATTGGGGCTGCTATCGCCGGTGGGCTATTGCTGGGGGTAGTTGAGGTGATGGGGGCATCCTATCTTACATCGGACTACCGAGATGCCTACGGGCTGCTGGTGTTCTTGTTGATACTGTTACTACGCCCCGAGGGCCTGTTCGGTAAGACGGTGAAGCGCGTATGAAAAAGCATTACATCATTTTTGCCGGACTGGTGCTGATGGGTATTTTTTATCCACAGATGTTCCCGGGCTATCTATCGGTGGCCATTACCTTACTGTTATACGCTGGCTGGGCTACCGCCTGGGACATTCTGGGAGGTTGGGCCGGCCAGGTGAGCTTAGGCCATGCTAGCTTCGTAGGACTTGGCGCCTACTTCGTTGCAGTGGGGACATCCCATCATGAAATTGCTCCCTGGTGGGCAGTTCTGATGGCACTGTTCGCTGCCTCTCTGGTGGCCTACCTGTGGGGACGCTTAACCTTCAAGCTCAAGGGGCCTTACTTCACACTATCCACCATCGCCATTGCTGAGATCTTTCGACTGATCGCCATTAATGAAGGCTGGTTGACCGGCGGCGCGACGGGGGTCTTTATTATGACATTGCCGGAGCCCTTCGGCCTGGATCTCTTCTCTCGCCAGGTCAACTACTATCTGGCGCTGGCATTCGCGGCGATAACCGTCTTGGTAGTGATGCTTATATCGCGCAGCAAGTTTGGCTACCAGCTTCGCGCAGTGCGAGAAGATGAAGATTCCGCCATGGCGTCGGGCATAAATCCCACCACCGTCAAGCTGAAAGCGTTCATGCTCTCGGGTGCATTAACGGCACTGGGAGGAGGTATCTATGCGATTTTTCTCTCATTCATCGAACCTCACATTATCTTTTACCTGCTGTTGTCAGTACAGATCGCCTTAACGGCAATTATCGGTGGTCGAGGAACCATTTGGGGGCCTTGTGTAGGCGCGCTGCTGGTGGTGGGTTCGGGTGAGATATTCCGGACGACGTTCGCAGAGGCCAATATGCTGATTTACGGTTTGATGATTATGGTTGTGGTTATCTTTATGCCTCGTGGCATTGTTGGCGAGCCAGCGCGTTATTTGATTAGGAGGATTTATGCCAAGCGCGCTCAGAGCTGATGGCATCACCGTAAAGTTCGGTGGTGTCGTCGCGGTAAATGATGTTTCGCTGGATGTCGAACAAGGCAAGATCCTTGGTTTGATCGGGCCGAACGGAGCAGGCAAGACCACTTTATTTAATGCCCTAACGGGCTTCGTTACCCCCCAGGCAGGCCGCATTTACTTATACGGGAAAGAGATCACCCGACTTCCTCCGTATATGCGCACACGTGTTGGTATTGGGCGTACGTTTCAGACGGAAAGACCCTTTGAAGAACTAACATTGCTTGAGAATGTCCTGGTCGCGGCCTTCCTTAAGGAGCCCAAACGCAAGAAGGCCGAACGATTGGCCATGGACGTTTTGGAAAAAGTGGGCCTAGCCGATCGATATGACCAACCCGCATTGGATCTGAACTTGGCCAGACGTCGACGCCTTGAGCTCGCCAAAGCGCTGGCCGTCCAACCCAGTGTTTTGTTCCTTGATGAGATGATGGCCGGCCTCAATCCACCCGCACTTAAAGACATGATCGGTTTTGTGCGTCAATTGACTGACCAGAACCTGACCATCGTGATGGTCGAGCACATCATGGAGGCCATCATTGCCTTATCGGATCATGTGATTGTTATGGCAAACGGCAGTGTAATTACCGAGGGTTTACCAAACGAGGTGATCAAAGATCCACGCGTCATTACCGCCTATCTGGGAGAGGATTGATGACAGATCAAGCGGCTACTGTACTAAGTGTCGAAAATGTTGATCTTGGGTACGGTTCATTAAAGGTCGTCTTCGATGCCTCCCTGACGGTCAGCGCGGGTGAACTGGTGGGATTGATCGGGGGTAATGGCAGCGGTAAGTCGACGATCCTTCGAGCACTTTCAGGGATGATCAAGCCCTGGAAAGGAGCCATTCATTTTGATGGGCAAGAAGTCTCTGGGCGTAAGCCCTATGAAATGGCGAGATTGGGACTCGCGCATGTACCGATGGGGCGTCAACTGTTCGGCAATATGACGGTACACGATAATCTGTTGCTGGGCGCCTCATTACCCTCTGCACGCGAGCGTCGCGACGAAAACCTAGAAAAAGTTCATAGACTGTTCCCGGATCTTAAAAAGTACGCGCGTGAAAAGGCTGCGCAACTTTCGGGGGGGCAGCAGCAGATGGTGGCGATTGCTCGGGCGCTCATGCTTGGCCCCAAGATGCTACTGCTGGATGAACCAAGCCTGGGATTGTCGCCCTTATTAGTAAAGGATGTGATGGCGGCAATACGCCGAGTAGCCGATACCGGCATGCCCATTTTGTTGGTCGAGCAGAATGTTAAACAGGTACTACAGGTGAGCGATCGCGCTTACGTACTGGAAAATGGTTATCAAGTTCTGGATGGACCGTCTAGCGAACTACAGGACAATGAAAAAATTAAGAAGGCCTATCTAGGGCTATGATTAACACGTTGGAGTGACTCCCAGAAGCACATATACAAGCTGATGAGCCCAGCGTCTGAGAGCATTTTCATCGATTCCCAAAGAGGTGCAGGCCTGAGGGTAGTTATATTGGGCCACTACACTTTCCATCCCAGAAATTTCTTGATATAGGTAAGATGCCTTACAGGTATGTTTGCTTGTAACACTACCGGCACTAACTACGAACACATTAGAGGTAATCATGTACTCAGATGTACAACTTTTTATCAATGGCGAGTGGTGTAGTGCGATAGCCGGCAAGACGATCCCAGTAATTAACCCGGCGACAGAAGAGATCATTGGTCATATCGCTCACGCCGAGAAGGTTGATCTCGATTTGGCGATCAACGCAGCAGAGCACGGCTTTAATACCTGGAAGGCAACTCCTCCATTTGAACGTAGCAAAGTGATGCGCCGAGCCGCGGAACTCTTACGCGAGCGTGTTGACAAGATTGCTATGATCATGACAACCGAGCAGGGCAAGCCGCTGGCACAGGCGCGTATGGAGACGCTGGGTGCCGCCGATACCATCGACTGGTTCGCTGAAGAAGCGCGACGTACCTATGGGCAAGTCATTCCTTCGCGGCAGGCTAATGTTCAGCAGTTGGCAGTAAAAATACCAGTTGGCCCGGTGGCTGCTTTTACACCTTGGAATTTCCCGATCAACCAAGTCGTTCGTAAGTTATCTGCAGCGCTGGCGGCGGGCTGCTCCATTATCATCAAGGCGCCGGAAGATACTCCTGCGGCCCCCGCCGAGCTGATCCGTGCCTATGCTGATGCTGGTGTGCCGGCAGGCGTCGTCAACCTTGTTTTCGGCATACCTTCTGAGATTTCTGAGTATCTAATTTCACATCCCTCCATTCGTAAAATCTCTTTCACTGGCTCAACCGCAGTTGGCAAACATCTTGCGGCGTTAGCAGGCCAGCATATGAAAAAGGCAACGATGGAGCTTGGCGGTCACGCACCGGTAATCGTCTTTGAAGATGCCGATCTTGATGCTGCCGCTAAGCAGCTTGCTGGCGCCAAGTTCCGCAATGCTGGCCAAGTATGCATCGCGCCGACACGCTTTCTCATCCAAGAAAGCATCTACGAGAGATTTATTGATAAGTTCGTTGCCGCTGCTAGCGAAATCAAAGTTGGCAATGGCCTCAATGAAAAAACGACTATGGGGCCGATGGCCCATCAACGAGGACTTGAGTCGCTCGAACGGTTCGTTAACGACGCGATAGAGAAAGGTGCGAAGGTCCGTCTCGGCGGCAAGCGTCTTGGCCAAAAAGGCTTTTTCTTCGAGCCCACTGTCCTTTCCGAGGTTCCAATGGATGCCAATGCAATGAGCGAAGAGCCCTTTGGTCCACTGGCATTGATGGTACCTTTCTCGACGTATGAACAGGCAGTTATGGAAGCTAACAGATTGCCCTATGGGCTTGCCGCTTACGCCTATACGCGCTCCAACGCAACCGCGATGGCACTGGGACGTGATATCGAAAGCGGTATGTTGACGATCAACCACATAGGCTTCGGCCTGCCTGAAACTCCATTTGGTGGGGTGAAAGACTCGGGTTATGGTACTGAAGGCGGCAGCGAGGCGATCGACGCGTATCTTGATACGCGATTCATCTCACAAGCAGGGGCGTGAACAACTTGACCGTGCATTCTCAAAAGTGGGTCGAGCGGGTATTTTATTTACTGCTTGCGGGATAACTTTGGAGCTTGGTGGCCGACCACTGCTGAAAGAGGCTTGGTTCTTCTTTTTTCGCTCACAGCAGCTTGCCGGGATTGAATAGCCCCTGAGGATCCAGTGTCGCCTTGATGCTTTCCATCATGGCCAGGGCGACGGGGTCCTTGTAGCGGCGCAACTCGGTCCGCTTGGCGAGTCCGATACCATGTTCTGCCGAAATAGAGCCGTTCATGTCAGCGACCAAGTCGTGAACGGCACGATTAAACCGGGGCGTCAGGTCCATGAATGTAGCAGCATTCATGTCTACAGGTTGGCTGATGTTGAAGTGGAGATTGCCGTCACCGACATGGCCGAAGGCGCAAATGCGGGATGCAGGAAGGATCGTTAGACAGGCAGCACTCGCGGCCTCGATGAAATCTGCGATGCTCGACACTGGAACGGAGATGTCGTGCTTGATCGATGCCCCTTCAGCTGTTTGTGCTTCCGCGACACCTTCACGCAGCCGCCATAACGCTTTGGATTGCGTGCTGCTAGTCGCGATAACGGCATCGCGGACTACGTCATTCTCGAAGGCGTCTGCCAAGGCCACTTCCAGTCGTGCATTCAGATCAAGGTCGGCATTCGGTGTCGTCAGTTCGATCAGCGCGTATGACGCGTAGCTCAGGCTGAAAGGGTCACGTGCACCATGAATGTGAGAAAGCACGACGTCCATCGCAAAGCGTGGCAGGAATTCGAAAGCTGTCAGGGTATCGCTGAGCCGGTCCCGCATATGTTCGTACAGTGCTAGCACCTGGTGCGGAGAATCACAGCCGACCAGGGTGGTGGCTTTACCCCGGGGCAGGGGGAAAAGCTTGAGAACGGCAGCCGTGATGATGCCCAGCGTGCCCTCAGAGCCGATGAAGAGATGCTTAAGGTCGTATCCGGTGTTGTCCTTGCGTAACGCCGTCAAACTGTTCATGACACTACCGTCGGCTAAAACCACCTCCAATCCGAGCACCAGATCACGAGCATTACCATATCGCAGTACATTGATACCGCCGGCATTCGTGGCCAGATTGCCACCAATCTGACATGATCCCTCTGCGGCAAGCGACAAGGGAAATAGGCGTCCGGCGTCCTGTGCGGCGTCTTGTACTACCTGCAGGATGCAGCCCGCCTCCACGGTGATGGTGGCATTAGTAGGATCGATATCACGAATGCGATTCATGCGCCCCAAGGCAACGACGATACTCTGCTGCGGTACGCCGCCTCCGACTAGGCCTGTATTCCCGCCTTGTGGTACCAGCGGAACGTTATGCTCGCGGCACTGCTCGACAATGAATGCAACCTCGGCGGTACAGGCCGGCATCACCACAGCTAACGCACACCCCGGATACAGTCTGCGCTGTTCTTGGACGTAAGGAAGCATGTCGGATTCCTCGGTCAGTACGTAGTCTGCCCCGAGTTGGCAAACCAGCGTGTTGAGTAACTCCTCAGTGATCGTTTGTCGGTTCAAAGCGTCAGACATGTATGCTCCAGTGGAGGATAGTATCGAAGTCATGAATGTCAGTCGCGCTTAGCGCGACGCTACTGTGTGATGGTGTTACACATCAAAATGCATTCGGGATCGGTAGATATTTCGCAGCTTTAAAATCGACAGTCATGGTTTATAGGACATGGCCGTCCAGTAGTGGGAATCCGTCACTAAAATTTTCGATTTAGTGGACGGAGGATTTCAATATCCAAGAGCCGGATTGACCACATAGTCCAACGTTTCGCCGCGACGGTGCCGCTGGATATTTTCACACACGACAGGGATACATGCTTCTATCCTCGTAATGCATGCAATGTGCGGCGTTAGAATAATGCGCGGATCGTTCCAGAAGGGATGTTCCTTAGGTAACGGTTCTGGGTCGGTTACGTCGATTACAGCGCTGCGCAACTTGCCGGAATTAAGTGCCGTAATCAACGCGTCGTGGTCCAGTTGCTGGCCACGGCCGGCATGAACAAGTGCAGCGGAAGGCGGCAACTGATCAAACAAGCTTGCATTCAGGATATCTTTGGTCGAATCGGTCAAGGGCAATAGGCAAATCAAAATGTCCGCTTGCGCCAGAAACGGACCAAGGCCGTTTTCCCCATGGAAAGTAGTGACTTTGGCAATATCATGTGGGCTACGCGCCCACCCCGACAGTGTAAAGCCGAAAGGCGCTAGCGCATCAAGAGCACTGCGACCAAGATGCCCTAATCCCATGACCCCAACGCGCCTGTCCGCTGCAGGCGGTGGCACCGATACTTGTTGCCAGACTTGATATTTTTGTTGGTCGATATAGCCGGGCAGGTCACGGTGTAGCGCTAGCACTGCCATGGTAATGTATTCCCGCATCATGGCAGCGTGATCATCAGCGACTAGACGAACCACCGGCACGCTGTCAGGAAGCTCCATCATATTAAATTGATCCGCACCCGCACCCAGCGAGAAGATCACTTCGAGAGCTGGCCAGCCAATCTTAATATCTTCGGGCACACTCCAAGTTAACATATAGCGTACGGCGGTCTGATCGAAATCTTCGCCAGCAAGAACCACTTCAATATCTGGAACCAGGTCTTCGAAAAGATCCCGCAGAATCTCTCCACGCCTGCGATCCATGTTGGCAAGAAACGTCATACGAACTCCCTCATGAACAATCGTATCTCAGGCGGGATCAGTGCGCGCGTCCAACGCGTCACGCAAACCGTCACCAATGAAATTGAAGCTGGTCACTGCCATGGTGATGGCAATGCCAGGAATAATCGCTAGCCAAGGGGCTGTGGCTAGGTATTGCTGCGCGCCGTTCAGCATATTGCCCCAACTGGGCAACGGGGGCTGGATTCCGTAGCCAAGAAAGCTGATATAAGCTTCCAGCAGGATAGCCCGTGCGACGGTCAGGGTTGCGGCGACAATGATCGGGCCGACCAGATTAGGCAACAATTCACGAAACATGATATGCATGTTGCTCAGACCCAGCATTCTCCCCGCTAGGACAAAATCACGTTCACGCAGGGATTTCACCTCGGCTTCGACGATGCGGGCTATTTCCATCCAGCTTGTAACGGCGATAATGACGGTGATCATTACGGGGCTAGGATTGATGAAAGCTGCTAGTGCCAGCAACAGAAAGATCGAAGGAAATGCCAAAAAAGCATCTACAAAACGCATAAGAACCGAATTGACCGTGCCACCATAGTAACCTGCGACGACACCGATCACAGTCCCGATCAATGTCGATAACACCATCGCAAAGAATCCAACCAGCAACGAAATCCGCCCCGCCATTAGCAACCGGGCTGCAATATCTCTTCCAAGCGGGTCGGTGCCAAGGTAGTGATCGCCTGTCAGCGGCGCGGCAAAGCGGGCAGGCAGGTCGATGAACAAATTGTCATAAGGCAACAGATATGGACCAAAGATGCAGGCTACGGTCAGCATCAGCAGCATCACAACGCCGATCATTGCCAATCGGTGGCGGGCAAACCGTTTCATGCCACGGCTGTTCCACCAATGGTGGGAATTCTGTGAAATCGAGACGGCTGTCATATCGTCGTTTCCTTCAGCGTATCGCTCGTCAGGCCAAGCGGATGCGGGGATCGATGGCGGCGGCAACAATATCGGCGATCAAATTTCCCAGTAGCACAATGATCGCCGAGAACATCAACAATCCCATCACAACGGGGTAGTCGTTGTAACTGAGGCTATCGAGAAATAGACGCCCCATGCCAGGCCAAGTGAAAACTGTTTCTGTGATCAGCGCCCCGCTCAGCAGATTAGGTAGTTGCATCCCCGCGAGAGTGACCATCGGTAACAGCGCGTTGCCCACCACATGCTTCATCAATATACGCCGCTCACTTACACCCTTGGCGCGTGCAGTCTTGACGAAATCCTGATTGATTACGTCCAGCGTCGCGGTACGCATGTAGCGGCTCCAAATTGCAATGTTGACTAGAGCAAGGACGATGCTGGGAAGAACGAGGTGATGGAGATAGTCCAGAACAGATTCGTTGCCAATCGTGTACATATTGCCAGCGGGCAACCATCCAAGTTCCAGTGAAAAGATATAGATGCCGACGAGGCCAAACCAGAAAGTGGGTATTGAAAGAGCAATCATCGCACCGACGGTGGCGGTATAATCGAAGGCCGAATATCGATGCGTAGCACCCCTGATCCCGATCCAGGTACCCAGCGCGATTGCGATCACCGTAGAGCTGATCATGAGCAAGAAAGTCGCAAACATATGTCTGCTGATCACCTTGAGAACCGGTTCTTGATCACGATATGAGATGCCCCAATCCCCCTGAAGCATTCGCCAGGCCCAGTCGAGATACTGAATCGGCAAAGGCCGATTCAGTCCCATCTGCTCCGCTATTCTGTTCATGGTTTCTTGCGTCATACCAGGCGTCAGCGCGAATTGTGATAACGGTCCACCGGGTGTGAGGTGTAATACGCCAAAGCCGATCATCGATACGATGATTAGCAACACGATGCTTTGTCCAAGGCGTCTTAGTAGGTATCCAGCCATCTTTCTTCCTATCCATCGCGCCCGCAGTCTGTGCGAGGTCAGGCCGGGAGTTATGCTACGCCCCCGGCAGGTTTCTTATTTGTTCCAGTAGTATTGGGCAGTGTTCCAAGTATCAATACGGGTGTTGATATTGGGTTCAATACCTTCGATACCTTCCTTGTGCCCACGGACAGTCGCATATTGGAACATGGGCAGCAGTGGCAGATCTTCGCGGATCACTTGCTGGACCTCGCGGTAAATCTCTTTGCGCCGTTCCTGATCAAATATTTCTCCAGCCTCTTTCAAAAGTTCATCGACCTCAGGGTTTGTATACTGAGCCGTGTTCGCCCCGCGCCCACCTTGAGCTGGAATGGCGTCAGAGGAGAAACGCACCGTCACATCAGCATCAGCGCCAGTCGTAAAAACGACGCCGACGATGACTGAATCGAATTCCGACATTGTCCAATATTCACCCCACATGACTGCGGGCGGCAGGTTTTCGATTGACATTTCTATGCCAATCTGGCCGAGCGACTGCTGAATGAACTGCTGTGTCTGTTCGCGAAGATGGTTTCCCGAAGTGGTCGAATTGCTGAACGATAGTCTCACGCCATCTTTTTCTCGTATGCCATCTTCACCGGGCATCCAGCCAGCATCGTCAAGAAGCGTGTTTGCCCGCTCAGTGTTGTACTCGTGTTTTGGAAGGTCGGGGGTATAGTAGTAGGACTGCTGGGGAAGATAGCTTTCCGTCGGTGTCGCCAGTCCGTAATAAAGCGCTTCAATGATCGTCTGCTTGTCAATCGCGGCATAGATTGCCTCGCGCACGGCCGGGTCCTGGAATTGCGGCTTTTTCATGTTTAAAAACACCGATTCCACGGTTGATGTAGGCACAACCTCAACCACTCTACCTGCCAATGACTTTGCCTCAGCGTAGTTGTCAGGAGAAATGTACTGATTGCTGATGATGTCGATGTCACCGCTTTTGAATTGAGTGTAGAGAACGGTCAAATCTGGGATGTATTTGAAAATCAGTCGTTCAACATAAGGACCGTCAGCAAAGTAATCCTCGTTCGCCACCAATTCGAGATGGTCGCCCGCCCTACGACTACCCCACTTGAAGGCACCGGTACCTACTGGAGCTTGGTTGAAAGGCGCATTGTTGCGGTCTTCCAGCGGCTCGAGAATATGCTTAGGGACCATCATCGTCTCGACAAGGATGGACATGTAAGGAGCAAAAGGCTCTTCCATCCGCCACTTGATTTCGGTCGGGGAGATCACTTCAATGTCGCGGATAAGATCATGGCCCGTGGTGCGCCAGCTGCGGAAGTTCGGGTCGAGGATCAGTTCTAGCGTAAATTTGACATCCTCAGCAGTGAACGGCTCGCCATCATGCCATTTAACGTCGTCTCTCAGCTTGAAGCGCCAATTCAGGCCGTCTTCGGACAGTCCGCCATTCTCGATGGTCGGCACTTCGGCTGCCAGCGCAGGAATGAATTCACCATCGGGGGTGATGCGCACAAGCGCATCGAACAAAGATAGCTGAACGCCGTCATCCACTTCGATGCGGGGCATCAGAGGGTTGAAAACAGTAGGCTCTTGGCTAACACCCACCACGATCTGACCGGTTGGCGCACTGGGTGGGCTGGCAAACGCAGGGCTGACCAGTAGATTGGGCATAAAGACACCAGCGGTGCCCACCAGGCCCATCATCTTAAGTGCATCGCGTCGGCTGGGATTCGTGAAATTCATTTTGATTTTCTCCAGATCGATTTCAATTGGTATTATTGTGAGCTGCGTTCTGCACCGGGTATGGCGGCCACGAGTTCGCGGGTGTAGGCGTTTTGAGGGGCGTGAAAAATCTGTGACGGCGGGCCAGCTTCCACTATCTTGCCCTTATGCATCACTAGAATTTCATCACAAATCTGGCTGGCGACGCGCAGATCATGGGTGATGAAGAACATCGCCACCTGGGTCTTTTTTTGTATTTGATCGAGCAATTCAAGAATCTGAGCCTGGATCGATACATCAAGCGCCGATACCGCCTCGTCTGCGACCAGCAGGTCAGGGTCAAACATCAGGGCGCGGGCGATCCCGATACGCTGTCGCTGCCCGCCGGAAAATTCGTGCGGATAGCGTCCATACGCCCCCGCATCAAGCTCGACTTGTTCAAGAATGCGAAGCGCCTTATTGCGTGCTTCAGTGCGGTTCATTCCTTGCGCAATAGGACCAACTGTCAGGATGTGACCAATGGTCGAACGTGGATTGAGTGAGGCAAACGGATCCTGGAATATCATCTGGATCTTGGGACGCAGCGGCCGAAATTCGCTTTCCTTCATAGGGGCGATGTCGGCACCGCAATAAATCATCCTGCCACTGTCGCTTGCCATTAATTTGATCAAAAGACGGCCAAGGGAGGTCTTGCCCGACCCGCTTTCACCAACCACACCTAAGGTTTGTCCTCGACGTAGCACGAAGCTTGCATTTTGCACTGCGGCAACGGTGCGCTCCTTGCTGAACCAGCCGCCACCACTCCGGTAGGTTTTGCTCAAATCCTCGACCGTCAGCACGATGTTATCCTGGTCGGTCTCAGGAAGTTTCTGTGCGACATTACTGTCATTTTTCTTTAGGCCGGGGACGGCTGCGATCAGGCGTTTCGTGTAGGGATGTTTCGGGGCGCTGAATATCTCTTCAGCACTAGCATGTTCGACGATCAACCCTTTTTCCATCACGATCACTTCGTCAGCAATCTCGGCAACTACCCCAAAGTCATGGGTAATGAACATCACACTCATGCCCTTGCGGCTCTGGATGTCGCGAATCAGGTTCAGAATCTGTGCCTGCGTTGTCACATCAAGCGCGGTGGTAGGTTCGTCTGCGATCAAGATCGCAGGCTCCAGGGCCAAAGCCATGGCGATCATTACACGTTGGCGCTGGCCGCCCGAAAGCCGGAAGGGGTATTGATGTATCATCTCGTGCGGCTCAGGCAGGCCAACTTCTTCAATAAGCTCAAGCGCACGGGCAGCGCGTGATTTAGGCGTACCCTCCCCATGTGACGCCATTACTTCTACTACTTGGTCGCCGATGGTCATCAGCGGGTTCAGCGCCGAGAGAGGATCTTGGAAGATCATTGATACCACCCGCCCCCTCAACTTACGCAGATCTTTCTGGCTAGCCTTCAGCAAATCCTCGCCCTGAAAAGTGATTTGGCCCGAAGACACACGAATTGCCGGTGGTAACAGCCCCATGAGCGTGTTAGCAGTAACAGATTTTCCGGACCCCGATTCACCGATAACGCAGAGGATCTTTCCGCGCGGCAGATCGAACGAGACATCTTTGACTGCGTATTTGCGCTCCATTCCATACGGCAGATCAACGGTCAGGTTCCGAACTGACAGTATTACTTCCTCGACTGGAATTTCGCTTTCAGAGCGTGGAGTCACCTGTATGTTACCTCCATAGGCACGAGTTCAGCATGTAAACTTAAGCTAGCAGCATTAAATTCAAAAATGAACACTTTTAAATAATATACTGAAAAACAGCTTCAATATGGCAAGATTTTTCAGCGCTATGAGTCTATTCTTAAATAATCAGAATTTTTTCATTATTAAACTGAACAGTAGGCTAATTTTTTTGCCTGCTAAGACATCGCATAAGGCGCTTATGTCAGATCAAGAAACACATGCTCCAAATGACGCGCCCGGCTCGATTGGAGAAACGTTCAGACAGTTGCGTCATGAACAAGGCATCTCACTAAGGGAACTGTCGGAAAAATCGGGCGTATCGGTCGGAACGATCAGCCAGATTGAACGCGACATCGCCAACCCTTCAATGAGGGTTCTGACAGCAATCCGGCGTGCACTGAACATTCCGATGCAGGTGATGTTTGGTGACGATTCAGGGGATGCCGCTGAAGAAGGTGGAGGCGAGGATGCC
The DNA here is from genome assembly GCF_030544485.1 of Halomonas sp. HAL1. Lineage (NCBI taxonomy): Bacteria > Pseudomonadati > Pseudomonadota > Gammaproteobacteria > Oceanospirillales > Halomonadaceae > Halomonas > Halomonas sp. HAL1. The sequence continues at coordinate 3,924,012 of NZ_CP130610.1, read as the reverse complement.
CCCCCTTTCCTGCGTCGTGCAGCAAAGCGGCCGCGTATCGACATTGGATCGTTACAAAAAGAATTGTTGACATCAGGGGGTAACCACAACCTGCAAATCATGATTCTGACGATAGAGCCTGGCGGATCGTCAGGCAACACTGCGCTCAGCTATCCTGCCGAGAAAGGGGGCCTTGTCCTCGAAGGGGAATTGATGCTGACTGTTGATAATCGCGAGGCGCGCCTTGAAGAGGGTGACAGCTTCGTATTCAACAGCGCACAGCCGCACGGTTTCCGAAATGATAGCAACCGGACTGCGCGGATCCTTTGGGTCATCGGCGCCGTGCAGTTTGACCGACACCTCTGACTCAGTAAATATCGCTAAGTATCCTGTGCTATTAAAAAGGTGTTCTCAATGTTTTCTGATCACGTCCCACTCAAGACGACTCCCTATTGGTGGGAAGCCGCCCCAGTCCAATCCCTACCAGAGAAACCTTTGGAAAAGGCGGTCGACGTGGCAATTATCGGCGCAGGCTATGCGGGGCTTAGTGCAGGTATGACACTGGCCCGTGCGGGCCGGACTGTAGCAATATTCGACCGCCAGCATCCCGGCGAAGGAGCGTCATCGCGCAATGGCGGCATTACCAGCGGCAACATTCGGCTCGACCATGCAACGCTAGTGCGGAAATTTGGCGATGACCGCGCGACCGCGATTGAAGCAGAAGGCAAACAGGCTCGTGAGCACCTTTACAGCATGATTGCCGAGGAAGGCATTGACTGTGATTTTAAGCCTGTCGGACGGTTCAGCGGTTCGATGGGCGCAAAGGATTACGAAAACGCTGCTCGGGGCGCGGAAAAGTTGCACCGCACGCTTGGAATCGAAGCCTACGCTGTTCCCCATGGGGAACAGCGCGACTACATAGGCACTGATTTTTTCCGGGGTGGAACGGTCCGAATGGACATCGGTGGGTTGCACCCTGCGAAATTCATTGCTGAATTGTTGCGCGTGGCGCAGGCGGCAGGGGTAACTATTCACTCCGACACGGCCGTGGAACATATTACACCAGATAATGACAAGTTCATCGTCAAAACGGCGCGAGGACAAGTCACTGCACGACAGGTGATGATCTGTACTAACGGCTATACCGATAAGGTAGATCCATGGCTGCGCAGGCGTATCGTGCCCGTGCGTAGCCGCATCATCGCTACCGAGGAGCTGCCAGCCGATCTGATGGCAAAGCTCATGCCGCGACAGATGATGATGAGTGACACGCGCACCCTTGGCTTTTACTTCCGCCCCTCGCCAGATGGAAAGCGGATCCTATTCGGCGGACGAGATGGCACAACTTTGGATGAGCCCACAAAACCTGTCGCGCATCTGCGGGACAACCTCATATCGATATTCCCCGAACTGAATGAGACAGCGGTTACGCACACCTGGTACGGCAACGTTGGCATGCATCGGGATATGATCCCACGGATCTTTGAGCGCAATGGCATAGTTTATGCTACGGGCTTCTGCGGATCGGGCGTTGTCTGGGCGCCATGGATCGGTCATAAGGCAGCGCAGAAACTGCTAGGTAATACAAACGAGTCGCCATCGGCGTTCGATTTTCGGGCGCCAACAGCGGTGCCGTTTTACCATGGGAAGCCATGGTTCATGCCCTTGTTCATGGCCATGTACAAGATGCAGGATCGCTTAAAGCTGCTTCGCGCTGGACGGTAATAAGAAGGGTTGCCCACCCCAGTGGGCCCGGACAGTAAGGTCACCGTGCCGCGCTCAATGCCTCCATGGGTGAGCGCGTCGAGCTCGGGGAGGCCTGAGCTGAGGGTGAGTATTGAATACGAGAATGATTGTTTGCCTCAGGCGGGGAAAAGCGTTATGCCCTGCTTATTAAGTTGATGAAAGTGCTGGTCTTCTTTAAAGCCCGAGTCACGTAGCTTAGTGATCCGGCATAAGCGACCAAACTCCGTGTTCTCTAGGCTGATCACTCCACCGCTCAGAAAGGGTAAAGCCTAGTCATCTTCGTCCGCGCTTTCTTCGGAGATAATGATTACCGTTGCCACTCCCTTGGTCAGTGTCCGTAATAACGACAGAGCCTGCTTGCGAAACTGAAACGTGCCGACCGATAGGTAGCGCAATTGGCTGAGCTAATCGATCACGACACGCTTTGCCAGATGTTCGCTAACATGATCGAGGACCTTGTCATGGATGGTATTGCCTTCGAGGCCCCAACTTTCCAGTAGGTTATAAAAATTGTTTCCGACATCATTCGCCTTGTTGCCAAGACTCACTTCTATAGCTATCTCTCTTCGAAAGATTATGTCGCTAGGCTTTCTGCTCTAGGCGTTACGTCGACTTTTAGGCTGAGATGAAAAAAGCCTTTGGGATCAATTTCCTACAGGTTGAAATGCCGCCTGGCTCAGTGCAGACGGCAGATCGCTCATTGCGCTGTGAATAGCATGACTACCGATAGCGCGGCGGTTATCCACATAGCCGGCTTGATCTCACTAAAGCGCCCGGTGAGTACTTTGATCAACACGAAGCTGATAAAGCCAAAAGCAATGCCCAGTGTGATTGAGTAAGTCAGCGGCATCAGGATGATTGCCAGAAAGGCGGGGAACGCCTGATCAAAATGCTCCCATTCGATCTTGCGTATTGGAGCCATCATGAATAACCCCACCATAACCAGAGCCGGTGCGGTGGCAATGCCTGGCACTAGCGAAAGTAGCGGCGAGAGAAATAAGAACGGCAGGAACAGCAGCGCAATCACCAGTGCCACTAACCCAGTGCGCCCGCCTTGGGCCACGCCCGCCCCGGACTCAATGAACGTCTGTGCGGCACTGGTGCCAAGTGGAGCGGCAATCATCGACGAAAAGGCATCCACTGTCATGGAGCGCTTGAGGTTGCGTGGATTGCCCTCTTTATCCTTGAGGTCGGCGGTTTCGGCTAACGCCATAAAGCACGACATGGCGTCAAAGAAGTTGGTGAACAGCATCACGAAGATGAACGGTAGGTAGGCGACTTTCAGCGCACCCATGATGTCCACCATCATCACCGCGCTGAAATCCGGCCAGGCGGCAAGGCCTGTCCAGGCCACCATGACTTCGTCGCCCCACAGCCGCCCCATGGGCGCGGCAGCCAGTGTGGTCAGCGCAATGCCCATGACCAGTGCACCGTTAAAACGCATGATCACGAACACCGCCGTGGCAATCAGCCCCAGAAAGAACGTAGCCAGATGGGCGTCCATGGTGCCAAGCGACACCACGGTGGCATCGCTTCCCACAATGAAACCTGCGTTTTGCAGCCCAATGAAGGTGATGAACAGCCCGATACCGCAGGTAATTGCATAGCGCAGCGATAATGGGATCGCCTCGATGACGGCCTTGCGTACATTGAACAGCGCCAGCACCGCAAAGATTACCCCGGACCAGAATACGCAACCAAGCGCCACTTCCCAACTGATCCCAGCACCCAGCACTAAGGTATAGGTAAACAGCGCGTTCATGCCCATGCCTGGCGCCACCATAATGGGGTTGCGGGCGTAAAACGCCATGGCCAGACTGCCCATGAAACTGATTAGAACGGTCGCTGAGAGCGCGGCCGTGAAGGGAATGCCAGCATCGCTGAGTACGGCTGGGTTGACCACGATGATATACATGCCAGCAAGAAAGGTGGCAAGGCCAGCGAGAACCTCGGTTTTTATTGAAGAGCCGCGTTTAGATACGTTAAAAAATCGATCCAGAAACGGCAGATGGCGCTCCGCATCGTCAACATCCGGATTGAGCTTCTCGGATGAGTAAGCTGTTGTCTCTTGCATACCCGATACCTTGTTATTGTAATGGCTGGAGGTGTCGTTATTGGATATAAACGGTCTTTGATTATTTGCTGACCATTCGGTCAAGTCTATGGACGTAGCTAGAGTCGGTCAAGGCAGGAAAATGGCTTCAATGCACTCGTTTACCTTGGGGAGCGGCTGGCATCGGGCTATCAAACCCAATGAATTTTTTCTAATGTATGAGCTGCAATATGAATTCAATATTGGCGATGCTCTCGGTTTGGAGGTGTTAGTTCGGTGAAAACATCCCTCCTGTGACCTTATTTCCTCTAGCCAGTGCATGCCTTTTGGCGTGTACCTAAAGGGTGTTCGCCATGCCCTGTACTCACATTTAAACTAACCATTTCTCAATGATGATCGGCTTTTTAAGGGCATAACGTTGGGTACACGAATGTGCTCCGGGTCAGCTTACATCTTCCAGTATTGTCTGCACGGCTTCAAAGCTGCTAATGAGGCCATTATTACTATTCAAGCTAATGCTGCCTCGGCGGAATCTTTACGCTGTTGGTAGGCACGCTTAATCATGCGGTAGCGGGAGCGGATCTCGTCACGCTCCATGTAGCAGCCTTGCAGCCAACGGTGACCACTTGTGCCCTCAAAAGCGTCGCGGGCATGGAGCAACCGTCGGTTGTCAAATATTACTAAGTCGCCTGGGTTGTAGGTGAAGCGGATGGCGAATTTGGGATCGTGCAGCATTTTCTGTAGAACCATTAGTGCTTCATAGGCTGGTTCTACGTCCTCGAAGTCGGTTTGTAACGGTCCACGTAAGAAGTCAGCTATGCGTACCTCACACAGCTCACCGCGCTCATCAATGCGAATTATCGGCGAGTACCAAACGTAATCGGTGGTCTTGGCGGTATTAGCAAAGCACCAGCGCACTCGTGTCAGCGTGGTAAAGATCTGAGGGTGACGCTCGCGGAGCGCATCGGCCACAGCGAAGCCGTCGAGCATTACGGCCTCACCGCCTTCGACGCTGTTTTCTAAGCAGTGCAGCATTTGCATACCCGGCTGGTACTCACGGGTCGGCAGGTCGACGTGGGGGGGCAGAGCGATGGACGTATAAGCGTTGGAGTCTGGGTTCGGTTTGGCTTTGACGTTGAATAGCGTGCCAAAGTTGGTGGGCCTTACTGGACCGATGCGCCGGGCTATCGCTTCGAGTGAGTCGGGCTCGGTAGGTAGGTTGCGCAAGCGTACTAACCCCTTGCCCAGGATGCTTGAAAGAGCAGGAGCGAGAATAGACTCTTCTTTCTCACTGCCCGCTTCGGTGTCGAGGAGTCCTGTGGCGTCCAAGCTGTCTGGGCCGTCTTCTGTGTCTCTCTTCCACGTCTTTACCGGGACTAGCGGTACTTCTGGATCGTCAGTATTGTCGTAGTCGTGGGCTCGAAGCCAACCGGGGTGGAAGCGCAAGCGCCGTCCTTCAGGAGCAAAGTCTACGCACAGTGCACCGACTTCATCGATTTCGGCACCGGCAATCTCAGGCCAACTGGGTAAGGTAGAAAGATCGAGTATGCGCTCGCGAGTCGCCGGATTGACGGTCGTCTCATCAACAGCGTTCTCACGCAACCAGATGCTGTGGTAGCGACTCTCACGTCCATCACTCCAGCATACTGTCAGAATGCGCGGCGTAATTAATACTTTTGTGAGGTTGGCCTCAATAGGCCAAACATCGTAGTCAGGTGTGAGAGGAAGTGTTTGGGACATTTTGGTCTCCTAGGCGAGTGGTTATATCGCTTAGAATGCCTGTCAGGGACGTGTAATACGCGGCAGGATTCGACACTAACTATGCACGATTCGACGCTGCTTGCTGGCGCAATTGGCTGGGTGTGGAGCCGTAATGGAGGCGAAAGGCGCGACTGAAGCTCGACGGGGAGGCAAAGCCACAGGCCAGGCTGATGTTCATGATGCTATGTGGCGTTTCACTCAGCAGCCAGCAAGCATGATCTAGGCGCCGAGCCAAGTACGTCTGCTGAGGCGATATCGCTAAATGACGAGCGAAGAGACGGTCGAGGCGTCTCCACGTAATACCTAGTTCGTTGGCAAGTGAACGGATGCTTAACGGTGACTCCAGATTGTCATCCATCAAGGTGATGGCTCGTTGAAGCATTGGATCTTGGGGAATCGCTGGATCGCGCTGCCGGCTGGCTGGACGACGCCCCTGCTCGTGGATGAGCTGATCGCGCACTTGTTTGGCGAGCGCGTCACCATGCCGGCGCCGGATCAGGTCAAGGCTCATATCGATGGCGGCACTGCCACCGGCACAGGAAAAGCCCTCGTCAGTAACCTCGTAAACAGACTCCACGGCATCAACTCGAGGAAAGCGTGCACAGAAGTCAGATAGGCACTCCCAGTGAAGGGTCACCGTTTTATCATCGAGAAGGCCAGCGGCGGCGAGTGCGTAGCAGCCGGTATCTATGCCGCCCAGCACACAACCTTCGTAATTGCGCGCACGTAACCAATCAGTCAGTTCGTCATCAATGGCACGCACGGGATCAAAACTTGCACAGACCGCCAGACTAGGGACTTGAGAGGCTGTGTGAAGAGAGCCGCTAGCAATCAATGTCATGCCGTTTGAGGCCACAACCGGTTCGCCGTCGCGGCTAATCAAATCCCACTCAAATAGGGGACGTCCGTCGATGCGATTGGCAATACGTAGCGGCTCAATAGCAGAGAAGAAAGCCACCATGGCAAAGCGCGGCAGGAGAAGAAATCCAATGCGCTCGGGGAGAGTGTCAGGGGGTTGGAGTCTCATAGTTGGGAAGAGAATACATGGAGCTGACGTGCTATTAAAGCATTGAGTCCAAACACGTCGCTTCGTTTAGGCATCACGATGAATTCGCTGCGCGATCAGCGTGATGCCCCTATGGATGTTTGGAGAGGCCATGGATGGCAAAGGCACTTGGTATTGGTGACGATGCAGTCTGAGCATGTGCGCCGTAGTGCAGTTCGCGCGTGGCGCCTGCGCCACTCCGATGGTACGACGCGCATGATAGAGAAGCTCAATGTTGTGGCTAGGCCCGACTAACAAGTCTTCAAGGGGCGTGTAATACGCTTGAGTTCAAGGTAAGCGTCCAGGCCCGAATCGCCCAGTTCGCGACCTATGCCGCTACGCTTCATACCGCCCCAACTCCCCTGCGGCGGCGCTACTTGTTCGCTGTTGCACCAGACATTGCCCACCTCCAGATGCCGGCCGATGGCCACCGCGCGGTCCGGATTGCCGGCCACCACCGTGGCGGCGAGGCCGAAGTCGCTGTCGTTGGCCAGGGCAATGGCTTCCGCATCGTTGGCGACGCGGCGTGCACAAAGCACCGGACCAAAAATCTCTTCCTGCCACAGGCGGCTGCTAGTAGGTACCTCTCGGTAGAGAAGCGGCGCCACAAAGAAACCATGTTCGGGCAGGGCGAGCGTGGGTGTCTCGCTGTGTAGCCCCTCCTCTTTAGCCAGAGCTAAGTAGTGCTGTACCCGGCCCTGCTGGAGGGCGCTGACCAGTGGACCCATGTCGGTCTCCGTCGCGAGGGGATCGCCTAGGTGCAGTTCTGACATGGCGGCGTCGATGGCCGCATATAGCTTGTCCGCCAGGCGCTCATGCACCAGTAGCCGACTAGTGGCTGAACACATCTGGCCAGCGTTATAGCAGATGCCGGCCATGATCAAGTCACGGGCAAGCTCGATATCGGCATCCTCAGTGACCAGGATCGGCGATTTGCCGCCCAGCTCCAGTGAGACTGGTCTTACGCCTTGGGCCGCGGCGCGCATCACCGTTTCGCCCACTGCATTGCTGCCGGTGAAGGAGAGCTTGTCGATGCCAGGGTGGCGACTCATTGGGGCCCCAATACCCTCGCCGTCACCTTGCAGTAGGTTGAATACCCCTGGTGGCAGGCCTGCCTCCATCACAATTTCCGCCAGTACTTGCTCGGGTAGCGGCGTGACCTCGGAGGGCTTGAACACCACAGTGCAACCAGCGGCTAGCGCTGGCGCCAGTTTCCATGCGCTGCTGACCAGCGGGAAGTTCCAGGGGGTGATTAGGCCCACCACACCGATGGGGTCCCAGTACCGGCGCGCCTCCATGTCAGGCTGGTCGGCGTCTTCAACCGTTCCCTGGCGTTGCCCCAGTGTCACGGCGGCCTCGGCATAGTAGCGGTAACAGGCAATAGCGTCGTCCAGGTCTTGGTAGGCTTCAGCCTGGGGTTTGCCGTTGTTACGACTGGAGAGTTCCGCTAGGGCCCGACGGCGGGTCTCAATCCCGTTCGCAATGGCCTCCAGATATTCGCCACGGCGGGCCTCTGGGGTGGCTCGCCAACCGGGCATGGCGCGGCGGGCCACGGTCACGGCGGCATCGACATCCGCCGGGTCGCCGCAGGTCACCTCGGCGATGCGTGTTCCGTGATAAGGGTCAAGTACCGGGTGACACGTTTTGTTCCGGCTCGGCACCCAGGCGTTGTCGATGAACTGTTCGTTGAGTATGTGTGCGGAAGCATGCATGTCGTCTTATCCTGTTTAGCCGAGGGGGAGGGAGCCGCTCCCGTCGCCAACGGTGCGTTTATTAACTCGTAAATAGTTCAATGCTCCCCTTTGGTTAAAGAACGTCGCCAGCGCCATCCAGTCGGCGTCGTTCGGCCAGCCAAGCGCGGTCACTCCCCGCGGAGCTTGCTGCCCAGTTTTCGTATTGCTGCGCGACGTGTTCAGCCATGGTCGGCGATACTAGGCGCAGCGGCTGGCCGGTGGCCTGGGCCGCCAACTGCGCCTGGCAACTGCGCTCCAGGTTGCGCATGCGCAGGAAGGCTTTGCCAACGCTTGGGCCGCAGGTCAGCAAACCGTGTTGACGCAGGATCATGGCCGAGTGATTGCCTAGGTCGTCAGCTAGGCGCTGGCGCTCATCAAGCGCTAGCGCAATACCCTCGAAGTCGTGGTAGGCCAGCCGGTCGTGGAACTCCAGGGCCCACTGGTTGAGTGGCAAAAGGCCTTCCTCAAGGCAGGAGATGGCGACGCCTGCCACGGTATGGGTGTGCAGGACGCAGTTAACGTCGGGTCGGGCGGTATGGAGAGCGCTGTGTATGGTGAAGCCGGCCGGGTTGATGCCCAGCCCGGTAGGGTCGTCGAGTACCTTGCCGTCGGCGTCTACCGTCACCAGACTGTCGGCGCGCACCTCGGCGAAACGCAAGCCGTAAGCGTTGAGCAAAAAGCGCTCGCCGGGCAGGCGCGCAGAGATATGCGTATCGATACCGTCATCCATACCGTCCAGGGCGATCAGCCGATAAGCAGCAGCTAGGTCCAGGCGAATCTCACGCTCCTCTGAAGCGGCAGTGCTCATAGGCTGGCCTCTACGGCAGCACGAGCATCCTTGCCGTCTCGGGTGGTTACGCCCTCCAGGAAACTAGCTATTTTATCTGGGTTGTTTTCAAGCCACTCTCTTGCAACCGCCTCAAGATCGCGCTCCTCTAGGCTAAAGGCGCTGATGAATTCGCTCTGCTCGTCGGCGGAGAAGGTGAACTGATCGAGCAAGAGGGTGAGGTTGGGGTTGGCCTCGGCGTAACGTTTAGCGACGATGGTTTTAACGTCGCTGCGACCATTATTATCACCATAAACACCCGCTGGATCATCCAGGATGTGCACGTCGTACTCGGGGATCATCCAATGGGGCGTCCAGCCGTAAAACATAATCCAGCGGCCTTCGTCCACGGCGGCTGCCACCTCGCTGAGCATGCCTGGCGTGGAAGAGGGCATCCCTTCCCAGTCGCCCAGACCATAGGTGTCTGCCTCGATGGCGCTCTCGAGCATATCGGTAACCGTGGAGCCGCTCTCGATGCTGTAGATGCGGCGCTCAAAACGCTCGGCAATCTCAGGATCGGCCAGCTGTGCGGCGCTGGTCAAACCTGCTTCATGGACGTAGCCAGGTACCGCGAAACCCATGCGGGCCCCTACCACATTGTTGCCCAGATCGATTATGGCACCGGCCGCCATGGTGGCGTCGTAGCTTTCCTGTTGGGCTGGCATCCATCCGGCCAGGAAGGCATCGGCCTCGTCGCTCTGTAGGGTCTGGTAGCCCACCGTGGAGCTCACTTCCAGCGCCTCAACTTGGTACCCCAGCGGTTTCACTAATTGGGAGAATATTTCTGATTTGACGGTGACACCCGGCCAGGGGGGGACTACTAAGCGCAGCTCTTCGCTGGCGTCCTGTGCGGCCTGGGTGGTGATGGGCAGCATGCCGATGAGGGTGAGAGTGGTTATAAAAGGTGTTTTACGCATGTCAGGATCCTTATGTGTCTATTAATCGATCTATTATTTATTGCTATTGCAAAGCGCTCATCCAGGCTGCAGCATCCACTTCAATTAGTAGCGGTGAGTCTTCGTCGCCTAGAAGAGCGAGCGCTTTGTAGAGAGACGCTGAATCGGCCACCGCCCGGTAGCGGCAGGTATAGGCACTGGCCAGGTGGGCAAAGTCTGGCGCCGTCAAATCGACGCCCAACTGGGGTACCTCGTGCATGGCCATATAGCGGCGAATTTCGTCGTAGCCCTGGTTGTTCCAGATCACCACCGCTACCGGATAAGGGAGATCGCGAGCGGTGCCCAACTCGCCGAGTACAAACTGCAGACCACCGTCGCCCACCAAGGCAACCACTGGGCGTTCAGGGCAGGCTAGGGCAGCCCCGAGGGCGGCGGGCAGGCCATAACCCAAGGTGCCGTAGCCAGTGGCAGAGTTAAACCAACGACGGGGCTCGGGCAAAGAAGCCAGGAAGTTACCGGCATAAACCGGCCCGGTGGAGTCGCCTACCACAATCGCCTCGGGCAGCGCGGCCCTTAAGGTGGCAAAGAGCGGTATATAGGGTGCTAGCTCGGGATCTTCATTGAGCGCGAGCGCTTGACGCACTTCGGCGGCGCGGCCGTTAGGGCCATGGCTGTTTGGTAGCGACTGCAACAGCGCGTTCATCGTCTCGCCAGCGTCGGCAACCATGGCTAAATCAGCCCCCTGGTTGCGTCCCAACTGCTGAGGGTCGATATCCACCCGGATTAACCGTCCCTCTAGTTGAAAGCCCTCGTCGAAGACTAGATCGTAGTCGGTCTCGCCCAGCTCGGTGCCCAGCGCCAAGATGACGTCGGCGTCGGCCGCTAGGCGGCGTGCGGCGGGCAGGCTCATGGTAGCGCCTAGGTCGAGCGGATGATCGAGTCCCAGTACGCCCTTAGCGTTGATGGTGGTCAGGGCAGGGGCCTGCAGACGCTCCACCAAGGCACGGGCGGCCTCGGGGGCAGCCACGCAACCGCCGCCTAACAGCAACAGTGGGCGCTCCGCTTGGCTTAACCACTCGGCGGCGCGGGCAATGGCGGCGGGTGCCGGAGCTGGGGGAAACACCTCGGTCGGACGCGGCAATTGCTCAGCAACCGGGGCGACGAATAGATCGATGGGAATCTCGATGTGCACTGGCCCTGGCCGAGCGCCGCGAAAAATCGCAAAGGCGCGTGCCAAGAGTTCTGGCAGTGCTGCTGGATCGTGCAGGGTGTGGCTAAAGACGCTGACACCGGCCAAAGTTTGCTGCTGGTTGGGCAGCTCGTGAAGACGCCCCTGGCCGCGCCCCAGGGTCTCGCGGCGGTTGACGCTGGAGATCACCAGCATCGGCACCGAGTCAGCCAGGGCCTGGCCCATGGCGGTGGCGATGTTGGTCATACCGGGACCGGTGATGATAAAGCAGGCTGCAGGGCGGCCGCTGGCTCGGGCATAGCCGTCGGCCATAAAGCCAGCGCCCTGCTCGTGGCGTGGGGTGACGTGGCGGATTGGGCTCTCGCCCAAGGCGCGGTAGAGCTCAATCGTATGTACTCCGGGGATACCGAAGACGGTATCTACGTCGTAGGCATCCAAGAGTCGCAGCAGCGACTGGGCGCAGGTCTGACTCATCGTAGCGACTCCTCGGGCAGCGGCGTGGGGAGGCCGCCGCGAGGCGTTCGTCCCAGAACTCTCTCTACCATGGGGACGAAGTACTCCAGGGGCAGGGTGTCATAATCCGGGTCAAAGCTGGCCTGATCCCAGTGGTCGCAGAAACGCACGGTGCGCTCATAGGCCGGGTGGTCGCGATACTGCTCACGAGCGTGTGGATCTTGTCCGAAGAAATGCTGGTAGTGATAGCCCTGAAAAAGTTCATGGTTGCGAATCATCCAGACGTTGAGTGGATCGACGAAGGGCTCAAGGATAGCCGCGGCAATCTCTGCGTGGTTAGCTGGGGTCAGGTCGTCGCCGATATCATGGAGTAGCGCGCAGACCACCATCTCCTCATCGGCACCATCACGCAGCGCCCGAGTGGCGGTCTGTAGGCTGTGTTCATAGCGATCCACCGGATAGCCGTGGTGGTCGCCGGCCAAATTGTGTAAGTGGGCGAGCACCCGGCGCGGGGTATCGGCGACATAGTCACGGAAGCGGGCATCAATCAGCACCCAGTCGTCCCGCTGGGCCTCGCCGAAGTAGCGAAATCGAGCTTGATTCATGCAGGTTCTCCTTGGGCCTGGGGAGTGGCGAAGTGGTGACGCAATACGCGGCGGCGGCTGATGGTACTATCGCGATCAACGTAGCCTTGGCGCATATGGCGCACGCCGCCAGCAAGCTGGAAGGCACTGCGTCCGTGCAACAGTCGATAGTTATCTATGATCAGCATCTGGCCCTGGTCGAGTTTGAGGTGCAGGGTCAGTTCTTCGCCAGTGATCAGCTGATAGAAGGCCTTGCGGGCGGCATAGTAAGCTTCCAGTTCTTCTACGGGCAGCGCAGGTATGCCTTCGGTACGGTTGGAATAACGCACCCGAACGGGGTCGCCTCGGCTGTCCAGCTCGATCAGCGGCCCCTCGCTTTCCAAATAAGTATCGGCGTCGCAATAGCGAAAGCTAGGCGTCACCCTAGTGAGGCATTCGTAGGCGCTTGGGTCGCGCTGGCGAAGCAGGTGGGCCGCCATAAAGCCATCGGCTAAAGTGCTGTCGCCGCCCTCGGCGGCGTTGGCCAGGCAGTGTAGCCATATGTAGCCTGGAATAGGGTCCCGGTAGGGGTTGTCCGTATGCGGCTCTAGACCACGCTGGGTCATGGTTAGGTCATAGGCGTTGGCCACCGATTTAACGTCGGCGATGCCGCCCCAGTTGGTGCGCCGTAGCGGCCCAATGCGGTCGATAAGCGGTTGCATGCCGTCCGTGTCGGCGGGTACTCCGGAGACGATCACGAACCCGTTGCGATGCAGCGCTTCTAACATCTCTAATAGCGCTGAGTCGTCTTCAAGGGCGGTGGCGAAGTCCGCTTTTGGGTGAGGCGCCCCCGTGGCATCCCAGAGTTGACGGGGTAAGTCGCTGGCCTGCTCGTCGAACAGAATCGCAAGCTCAAAAGTAGTGTGATGTCCGTCACTGAAACTCAAATTCAGTTGTCCGTCAGCGACCCCGGCAGTCTCGATGGCTAGATCGAGTGGTAGCTCAGCGGCCTCAATTAGGCGTTGACCGGTATAGGGGTCTCTGGTTTCGTCATCGGGACTGCGTTCGCGTAGCCATAGGGCGGTGTATTCGTACCTCTGGCCCTGGTGATCGAGAACTAGGCGTTGGCAATTGGCCTGAGTAATGACCTGTGTCATAGCGGCGCCTCCATAGGTTGTGTTAGGGAAACTAATTCTATGGTAACCGCCTCAATTAGCCCTGACTTGATAGTATTGGCCGCATGCTTGACTATATTAGCCATGAATGACGCCACCAACGCCCCATGGCCATATCCGCGCCCAGATTCGCCGCCCCTTCTAACACCGGAACAGGCAGAACACACCCTCAACGTGTGGCTGGTGCCGCGCTTCTCCATGCTGACCCTTTTCTGTCTACTTGAGCCGCTGCGTGTGGCCAATCGCTTCGGCCGTCACCTCTTTGCTTGGCGGTTGCTCTCCGCGTATGGCGATGCTGTGGTGGCCAGTAACGGGGTGCGCATTGACGTGGACGGAACTCTGTCGTCGCTGGAGGATGCGTCACGCCTGATGGTGGTTTCTTCTTACGAAGCGGAGGCGACGGTGAGTTCTCAGGATCGTGCCGTGCTGAGACGTATTGCCGCTCACGGTGGCTGGCTGGGTGGGCTGGATACGGCGCCCTTCATATTGGCGCGTGCGGGGGTGCTGGCCGGCCATCGTGTGGCCCTGCATTGGGAGAGCGTGCCAGCCTTTCGTCGTGAGTTTCCGACGTTAGAAATTAGCCTAACCCACTACGAGTTCGACGCTATGCGTCTGACTGGCTCCGGTGGGTCGGGGAGCATCGACATGATGCTGGCGTGGATAGAGCATGCTTATGGACCCGCTCTGGCTGATGCCGTGGGGCGGCAATTGATTCACGCAAGGCCTCGCGATGACGGCGGCGATACCCCACGCCAACACTTCGGAGAACTGCCGCGCAGCGTGACGCAGACATTGGCGGTGATGGAGGCCAATCTGGTACAGGCGCTACCTATCCCAGAGGTGTGTCGCCTGGTGGGACAGTCTCAGCGGCAGCTGACACGGTTATTCCAGCGCCATTTTGACGAAACCCCTCAGCAGTGTTACCTAGGAATGAGACTGGATCGTGCTCGTCAACTACTTACCGATAGCCGCAGCCTTGTGACCGAAGCAGCCTTGGCCACAGGCTTTAGCCAGCCAGCGCATTTTACCCGCGCCTACCGGAAACGCTTCGGTGAAGCGCCCAGCGCTACTGCCAATAAGCGCTAAGGTGCTGGACGAAATCTGTAACTAGAGACGCTCTATCTCTGAGGCATGCGGAAGGGTGAGCTGCTAGGGTGGCTTAGTCATAGTCAGGCACCTAAAACGCACCGCTAGTCTTGGGAAGAGGTTAGCGCCTGATCGATATCCGCCAGCAGGTCGTCAATATGCTCGATGCCAATCGACAGGCGCACCATATCGGGGGTAACGCCCGCTGTTTTTAGCTCTTGGTCATTTAGCTGGCGGTGCGTGGTAGATGCCGGAATAGAGGAACAACTCTTGGCATCGCCGATATTCACCAGCCGCAGAATGAGCGATAGCGCATCATAAAAGCGCTCTCCAGCAGCTTGGCCGCCCACAATACCAAAGCTAAGAATGCCCGAGGCATGACCGTGCATATAGCGGTGCGCGAGTGCGTGGTCTGGGTGGCTCTCCAATCCTGCATAGTGCACCCACGCCACCTGGGGATGGCTTTCTAGGTGCTTCGCCACCGCCAGCGCGTTAGCGCAAATACGCTCTATCCTCAGTGACAACGTTTCCAGCCCCTGCAGAAGGTTCCAGGCCGCCTGAGCAGATAATGCCGCCCCCATATTGCGTAACGGTACTACCCGGGCTCGGGTAATAAATGCTGCATCGCCCACATCGCGGGTATAGCTAACGCCATGATAGGAGACATCCGGCTCGTTCAGCAGCGAGAACCGGCTGGCATGTTCAGCCCAGGGGAATTTTCCTGAATCCACAATGACTCCACCCACCGTGGTGCCGTGGCCGCCGATATACTTGGTCGCCGAATGGACGACAATATCCGCTCCATGCTCAATTGGTCGACATAAAAATGGCGTGGCGGTGGTGTTATCCACTATCACCGGCACTCCGTGACGATGGGCTGCATCGGCAAGCGCACGCAGATCGACGACGCCACCTGAGGGGTTGCCGATACTTTCGCAAAACACTGCTTTAGTGCGTTCATCAATCAGCGCTTCGATGCCCGCAATATCATCTTTATCGGCAAACCGCACCTGAATACCCTGACGCGGCAACGTGTGAGCAAACAGGTTGTAGGTACCGCCATACAGCTCGCTAATCGACACGATGTTATCGCCCGCTTCGGCGATGGTTTGAATAGCATAGGTGATTGCGGCCATCCCCGATGCTACCGCTAGGCCTGCAATGCCGCCTTCCAGCGCAGCCACTCGCTGCTCCAGAACGGCACAGGTAGGGTTCATAATGCGGGAATAGATATTTCCCTCCACTTTCAAATCAAACAGGTCCGCTGCGTGCTGCGCACTGTCAAATGAGAACGAGGTGGTCTGATGAATCGGCACCGCAACGGCATTCTGTGAATCCGGCACGTAGCCATGGTGAAGGGCGATAGTTTCAGGTTTCATAAGGGCGGCTCTTAAAGAAAAAAGTAACTCTGATCTTAGAGAAGTCTAGGTGCGTGGGCCAACGTCGTTTAGTCGGAGTCACTCCTCGTAATAAATACTAATTTTGCAATCATTGAGTATTTAGGATCCCTTTCCCAACTTAAAACCGCTCTCGTTGGACATAAGGCAAATGTGCAATTGTGTTCTAACGAACTGTATTCAGGGCAGCGTTTAGATATGACTGCACATATCGGCAGTTTTTTAGGCGACTAGTAGCAGCTTGACGCTATGTCCGTAGTGGCATGAGATGGCGTAATTTACAGCGTAGTATTCAATAAATTTCTTTTTAAGCTTTCCTTAATCTTCCGGTTTAGTTCCCATTTGTAATCGAAATATATCGCTTTTCCTCTGCATGGCACGTTTCCACAAAGGACTGGCACCAAATCAAAAGTCCATGGGCTTCTAAACTGATATTTCTATTCTTATCAAAACTTGGTTGGAGGCGCTCTCTAACATGGCAGCCGCTCGGCTATCGGTATCGTAACAGTACCGAACCTTCATCTAACATTGGAACCATTGTCAGGAGTGATCATGGACAACAAGAAGACTTTACTCGCCCTATCGCTTGCATCATCCCTTCTACTAGCGAGCCCTACCACCATGGCTCATGGTGGTTCAGCAGATTATCTGCCAATAGATCAGGCGCTCAGTTCTTCAGGAGCAACCTATGAACTCAATGATGATAACAGTGAACTGTTAATCATCTCTGGGGAGGCCGAAATACGGGTGCCCCTTGGTGGAACTCAGGCGTTTTACAACGGAGAATCCGTTGAACTTTCTGCTCCACCAAAACTGCATGACGGTGAAGTCATGGTAGAGCGCAGCTTTGTGCACGATCTTTTCAAGGACCATGTGCCGCAGACCCTACGTACGGAAGGTCGGAATCATCCCCTCGACTCACTAACAGCCGAGGAGATTAGCCAGGCCGCAGATGCAGTCAAGGCATCAACGCATTACAAGGACAATATGCGTTTTACCGAAATTAGGTTGGCGGACCCAGACAAGAGCAGTGTTTGGGAGTGGTCATTTGGTGGCTCCCATGATTTTGAACGCCATGCCGAATTCACCGTTCTGGACGGCAGAAAAGTGATCGAAGGCACCCTGGATCTTGCCTCCGGCGACATACTTCGATGGGAACATATCGAGGGCGCTCACGGCATGATCACCTTCGATGACTTTATGGCTGTCCAGGAAATCATTGCCGAAAGCGAAGCCTACAAAGAGGCGTTGAGGAAACGCGGAATCGACGATACTGACAAGGTAGTTGGTACCCCGCTTACGGTTGGTTACTTTGATGGAGAAGATGGTCTGGAACAAGAATCTAGGCTGTTGAAGGTGGTGTCCTATCTTGATGTCGGCGATGGCAATTACTGGGCACACCCGATCGAAAACCTCGTCGCGGTCGTTGACCTGGAAGACAGCAGCATCTTGAAGATCGAGGACGAAGGCGTTGTGCCCATACCTATGACTCCACGCCCTTATGACGGACGCGACCAGAATAATATGGCTGACGTCAAACCGCTGGTGACGATGGAGCCGGAAGGCAAAAATGTGTCCATGTCGGACAACATGATCCACTGGCAGAACTGGGACTTCCACCTCAAACTGGATTCTCGTGTTGGCCCCGTCATCTCGACTCTTACCTATAATGACCAGGGTGAAAAACGAAAGGTCATGTACGAAGGTTCATTGGGCGGCATGATCGTGCCTTACGGTGATCCTGATGTAGGCTGGTACTTCAAAGCCTATCTCGACTCCGGTGAATATGGGATGGGTAATCTTACCTCGCCGCTGGTTCTCGGTACCGATGTTCCCGCCAACGCAACACTGCTGCCAGCTACTCTGGCGGATAACAATGGCGATCCCTTTACTATTCCTAATGCCATCGCAGTATTTGAGCGCTATGCAGGTCCGGAATTCAAGCACACCGAAATGCTAGGCAGCAGCCCTGGTAACGAAAGCCGTGAGCGCCGGGAACTGGTTGTTCGTTGGGTCAGCACCATTGGCAACTACGATTATATGTTCGACTGGATTTTTATGGCCAACGGCAATATACAGCTGACAGTCGGAGCCTCTGGCATTGAAGCGGTCAAGGCTGTGAGGACACGCACTATGCACGACGAGACTGCTGAAGAAGATACCCGCTACGGCACACTGATTGACCACAATATCGTAGGCACAACACACCAGCATATTTATAACTTCCGCCTGGATCTAGACGTTGATGGCGAGCAGAACAGCCTCACGGAAATTGACCCGGTCGTCGAAGAGAACACCGCTGGCGGCCCCCGAAAAAGTGTCATGGTTACCAAAGAGCGTGTCGTTCCCACAGAACTTGAGTCTGTGCAGAAATTCGATCCTTCTACCATTCGTCTGATGACCAACCCGAATGAAGAGAATCGCATGGGCTATCCGGTAGGCTACCAGGTAATACCGTTCGCTGGCGGAACACACCCGATCGCCAAAGGGGCGTTGTTCAGTGAAGATGATTGGCTTTTCAAGCGCGTCAACTTCATGGATAAGCAGATCTGGGTTACCCAATACGACCCTGATGAGCGCTTCCCGGAAGGAAAGTATCCAAACCGCTCCGAAACGGATACTGGCCTAAAAGCCTTTGTCGAAGATGATCAAACCATTGAGAACGTCGATACCGTGTTGTGGATGACAACTGGTGCTACACATGTGGCCCGCGCCGAGGAGTGGCCAATTATGCCGACGGAGTACGTTCACTCCATGCTCAAGCCATGGAACTTCTTCGACCAGACACCCACATTGAACCTACCCGAGCCGGAAACCCCGGAGAACTGATCGAACTAGGTAAAGCCTGGCCAGGCAGAAATGCCTGGTCACCAATCGGATCTCTAGGAAGTGATACTAATGAGAACAAAATCCTTTATTCAGCGTATGGCGGGGCTAGTCAGTGCCGTTACGGCGATAGCGGCATTCTCCACGCCTTCTCTGGCTTTCAACGTTTATGAAAAAGACAGCACTGAACTTAATGTCGATATCGAGGCTGTTTTAGGCGTTTTTTACAGTGAGGAGAGTTACAGCCTGGGTGCCAAGTCCGAAGCTGGCGATGCCAAGTGGCAAGAGGGTTATATCAAGTATGGGCTTTCTGGAAGCCAAGCTATGGGCGCGGGCAGCGGATTGTACGGTGCCGTCAACCTGGTGACGTCAGGAACTTGGGGTGATGGCGACGCGGGGGGGGTCACCTCAGGCAATGAGCGCGAAACTGAACTGGAAGATGCCTATGTCGGTTGGCGTTCAGGCAGGCTGATTCCGGTGCTTGGTGATGATGGTCTCGATATTTCCATAGGGCGGCAACCGTTCACCATCGGTGATGGCTTCCTCATCAATGACGATGCACTAAATTTTGGCGATGCACTTAGTGCTCCTGGCCTGGACTTTGATCGGGGTGGTGCGTACTGGCTCGCAGCGCGCAAGGCCTTTGATCAAACTGCCATTGCGCGTATTGGCGGCTCCGATGGGCTGCGTGCAGATCTGTTCTGGCTGTCGTCCGACAATCGGGCCCAGGCAGAGATGGAGCTGGCAGGGGTCAATGCCGAGTACGTTAGCCAGAAGGGCACCTTTGGTCTGACGTATATGGAGGGTCTTGATGTAGACGATACCTTTGCACCCCTCACCGGTTACAGCTCACGGGATGGGCAGCAAACGACAAGCTTCCGCTATCAGGGCAATGCTGGTGTGGAGGACTTTTTCCTGTCCGCGGAATTTGTTACCCAGAAACCGGGGGACAGTTCCGGAAATGACGCTAATGCATGGTACGCCGAAGCAGGGTGGACCTTCAGCGACGTTCCTTGGTCACCCAGTATCAACTACAGGTTCTCAAGCTTTGATCAAGGCTTCGACCCACTGTTTTTTGGCTTCAATCGTGGCTATGGCACCTGGTTTCAGGGTGAAGTTGCGGCCAACTATGCGGGGCCTTTCAACTCCGGTACGGATGTGCATCATCTTGGCCTTAAGGCAACGCCATCGGAGACCCTCAGTGTTGGCGCGCTCCTCTTCGACTTCAGCGACACAGCGGGCGGTAGTGGAAGCCTGAACGCTCAGGAAGTAAATCTTTATGCCGAATGGGTGGCAACTCCACATCTGATTATCAGCCCGGTGGTCGGGTTTTATAACCCGGACAAAAGTGCCGCTGAAGGTGGTAGCCAGATCGGCAGTAATGACACCAGTACCTATGCTCAGATAATTGCGATTATGCCGTTTTGAATCAACGCCGCTAAGCCCATGACCTAAGCTCTCTGGCTTGTGTCGTGGAGTGCTCAGACGGTTATCTGGCTCACAGCTCGAACATATCTTCAGAAGAGTAATATTATGCAGACCTATCACAACACGGTGAGCGGTAAACAGGCTGAAGCAGCCGATCATCAGGAGATATTTAACCCCGCCACAGGTGTTTCCCTGGGGCTTGCGCCCCTTAATAGTGAACGCGACGTAAATCTCGCCGTAGACGCTGCTCGGCTGGCCCAGAATGCCTGGGCCAGTGTCAGTGACGAGGAGCGCCGGGAGGTCGTAGCGAGGGTTGCCCAGGTGCTGGAGGATAACTCGGAATATTTGTCGGGGCTGATTACCCAGGAACAGGGTAAGCCTCTGTCTGGTCTCGGTTCTCGCTTCGAAATGCAAGCCTGCGTAGGCTGGACTCAAGCCCCGACTGCCCTGGAGTTGCTGCCTGAAGTGGTATATGAGGACGATGAGCGTAAGGATGTGCTTTACCGCCGTCCCCTGGGCGTTGTGGCCGCTATAGCGCCCTGGAACTGGCCACTGATGATCGCTATCTGGCAGATTATTCCAGCCATTCGTATGGGCAATACAGTGGTGCTCAAACCCTCTGAATACACACCTATTGCAACGTTGGAGATGGTTCGGCTGATTAACCAAGTACTGCCTCCCGGCGTACTCAATACCGTTTCTGGAGATGGTCGTATTGGTGCTGCACTGACGAGCCATCCTGATATTAATAAGATCATGTTCACCGGTAGCGAGTCGACAGGGCGGCGTATTATTGAGGCGTCCTCAAGAAACCTCGCCCCTATTACTCTTGAGCTCGGCGGCAATGATGCCGCGATCATCATGCCAGGCACGGACGCCAGTGCCATATCAGAAGGGCTTTTCTGGGGTGCCTTCCTCAATGCAGGGCAAACGTGCGCCTGTATCAAGCGCCTGTACGTTCATGAGAAAGACTATGACTCAGTGGTTGCTGCGCTTAGCGACTTTGCTAGCCAAGTGTCCATTGGCGACGGTATGGACGAGAGCAACTTGATCGGGCCTCTGCAGAACACGATGCAGTACAATAAAGTGAAAGAATTAGTAGCCGACGCGCGTGCCAATGGCTGCGATGTCATGGAATTTGGCGATATTCCGGAGACTGGTTACTTTCTACCACTGACGCTGGTGGGCAATGCCCGCGATGGCCAGAGGCTGGTAGATGAGGAGCAATTCGGTCCCGCCCTGCCCATCATTCGTTACGGAAGTCTGGACGAAGCCATCGCTTCTGCCAACCATCTGCCGGCTGCCCTTGGTGCCTCCGTCTGGGCCGACAGCCTAGAGCAGGCAGAGTCGGTTGCTTCGAAGCTGGAAGCTGGAACTGTCTGGGTTAACCAGCATGGTGCGATTCATCCCATGGTGCCATTCGGCGGTAACAAGGCTTCTGGATATGGTGTTGAGTTCGGTATGGAAGGGTTGAAGGCCGTAACTCAGCCTCGGGTTATTAGCATTAAAAAATGAGGCCTCGGTAAGCTAATCACTCAAGGGTCTGCCAGGTGCAATGCCTAGCAGACCTGTTTCAATAAACGTGGTGCTGGCAATAACTGGTTGGGGTAATGCCGAAGTGTTGTTTGAAGGCCGTTGAGAACGCACTGGGGCTGGCAAAACCGAAACGGTATCCTGCCTCGGTCAGGTTCAGCTTGCTTCTCGAAGTTTTGAGGTAATCAGCACACATCTCCAGTCGTTGGGTTTTAATGTACTCGGAAACGGTCATAGAACGGAGGCCGAATGCCCGGTAGAGGCTGCGTACTGACGCTCCCGTCGCACTGGCTACTAGTTTAGGGCTTAACGCTGGGTCTCCAATGTTTTCCCTGATAAAAGAAGCTGCTTGCAAGAAAATTCTCTCATTAGGGTTATGCTGACCTACGCTGCGGATGACAGAAGGCTTTAACAACATAATCAGTGAATCAATAATAGCGGAGCTTTCTTCGGTATCCAGGTTGTTATAATGGGCAGCCTCGGCGATCAAATGGTTGGCAAAACTGGCAATATGACTGTGGGACGGAATGCGGACACCTAGTTCAATGCCTGAAAGATTCAGAGTGCGCTCGACGAGTGGGCGAGGCAGGATTAGCGATATTTGCTGGGATTCCCGATCATAGGTAAAGGAGAATGGAAGTGCTGAGTCCACTAGAGCGATATCACCTGCTAGGAGTATAGAGCTGTTTCCTGCCTGCTCAACGCGGGATTTCCCTTGCACCTGAAAAATACAAAAAATCTCAGGTGTAACACAGCGGCGTATCTCATCCAAACCACGATAAAGCTGAGCACTACAGATCGTGACCTGAGACATTTCCAGGGCACCGCCTCCCATTTTATGGATATTTCCAGAAAACTCTTTTCCCAGAGGTCTTGCTGAAAAAGGGCCGCAAATTTGGTTAACGTCACTGATCCAGCGATCAAATACCCCCGATGAGCGAGTATGTCTATGCATAGCTGGCCTATTGAAATTGTGTTTTTAAGATGGCTTAGCAGCGAAATTAGATAGCTTACGGATGCATGTCAAGATCATTTTGAACTCGCAAATGAAAGATCTTGTCTCATTTTTGATACATAAATAATAGTCTTTTTTTGTTTTAATGAGTCGAATTTTTATCTCCATAATTACTAGGTTTATCAGAATTCATGATGAGAGCGTGGGGGATTAGAAAAGAACTCGGTTTTGCCGCTCCTGAGTTCATTACATCGGCGACTGTCTGAGAGCTACGCAGTAGGTTTTAAGGCTATGAGCTGGGAGGCATTTACAACACTATCTGATAGAGACGGGACTCATAATAGACGTCTTTTTTGAGTCCCATCCCTTAGCATGTGGCATAAAAATACAATACGCGCATAAATAGTCTGAGATTTGGTAAGCAGTGGGTTTAGCGAGGGCTTATTGATTGATCAGCTCGGCGATTTGTTGGGCATACGCTTTTACTTCCGCGATCGCGGCCTCTTTATCTAGATCTTCCATGGCCACTACGCCCACACAAGCCTCGATAGAGGATCGAAACGAGGTGGATAAGATAGGGCTGGCCACGCCAACGGCACCGCGCTGCAGTTGGCCATGGGTTAGGCTGTAGCCGTCCTCTCTTGCCTTCTGCACGGCTTTATCATCATTCTGACTAGGAAGGCGTCCAGAGAGGATAGCGATGCCCGCCGCCCCCAGGTTTAGTGGATGGCGGCTGCCTACTCGATAGCCGACCCGCAACATCCCCTCGTTAGGTTCTTCCACCATGATCACCACACACTCTCCAGCCTGAGCGACCGATACGAAGGCCGTCGCTCTTGTCGCGCCAGCCAGCTCTCGAAGAAGTGGCTGGGCTACGCTGAGTAACTGAGGCTCGAAGCGAGAGGCGAGTAATGTCATCCCAGCGCCTAAACGAATGAGTCCTTCGGTTGTTCGTGCTATCAGACCATGAGCCTCTAGGGTGGTGACGATGCGATAGGCAATAGCGCGATGCACTTCTAGCTGAAGAGAGAGTTCGGCAATGGTGATGCCGTCGGTATGCTCCGAAACAACCTCAAGGACGCGAAGGCCGCGATCTAGAGTCTGGAGGGTCGTGGACATCAGTAGTGTGGCCTTCTGGTTGCGAGGGAGGTAGATAAGGGGAGTCCTTGACGTGCTGGTAAAACCAGATTACCTTTCCGTTTGTTCGTTATTATAAGCAATGTGTGCGATAAAAGTAAATAAAAGCACTCCGTGGAGCCCAACATGACGTCAACGACGGAATACCTCCCGCCTGGGGCAAGTGGATGTCCCTTTCATCAGGCAGCCGTCTCACCTACCGGTTGTCCGGTTTCCCCAGGCGCAGCCGATTTCGATCCCTTCGATGCCCCTTATCAGCTTGACCCTGCTGAGGCGCTGCGCTGGTCCCGCGAAGAGGAGCCAGTGTTCTACAGCCCCAAGCTTGGCTATTGGGTCGTGAGTCGTTTTGATGACGTGAAGGCGGTCTTCCGCGACAACCATACTTTCTCGCCCTCCATTGCGTTGGAAAAGCTCACTCCTGCCCCACCAGCGGCGACAAAAATCCTTGATAGCTACGGTTTCGCAATGCGCCGCACCATGGTTAACGAGGATGAGCCGGATCACATGGAGCGCCGCCGTCTACTGATGGATGCCTTCTTACCTGAGAATCTTGAAAAACACGAAGTTTGGGTACGTGAGTTGGTACGTGACTATATGAACCGATTCATCGACAAGGGGCGTGCCGATCTAGTAGGCGAAATGTTTCGGGAAATTCCCATGACTGTTGCGCTGCGCTTCCTTGGCGTACCCAATGAAGATGCCCAGGAGCTTCGCAAGTTCTCAGTCGCTCACACCCTTAACACCTGGGGCCGTCCATCCCCGGAACAGCAGTTGCAGATTGCCGAGGATGTGGGCCAGTTCTGGAAGACGGCACAAGGTATCCTTGATCGTATGCGTGCCGATCCCACTGGTGAAGGTTGGATGTACGATTCGATCCGTATGCATGAAGTGAGTCCCGACATCGTACCGGAGAGTTATCTGCGCTCGATGATGATGGCAATCCTGGTGGCGGCACACGAGACCACTGCCTTCGCCACTACCAATGCTTTCCGTACCTTGCTATCGAATCGCGACTCATGGAACGATATTTGCGAGAACCCCGCATTAATTCCCAGTGCGATTGAAGAGTGCTTGCGCGCCGCCGGTTCGGTCGTTGCTTGGCGTCGACTGGCTACTGTTGACACCGAAGTGGGCGGGGAGAAAATTCCCAAGGGCGGTAAACTACTGATCGTGCAAGCATCGGCTAATCGGGATCCGCGCCATTTCGAGAATCCTGATGAGTTCGATATCTACCGCCATAATGCGGCGGAGCATCTCACTTTCGGCTATGGCGCCCACCAATGTATGGGCAAGAACATCGCCCGGCTGGAAATGCGGGTTATCCTCGATGAGTTTATTCGTCGTCTGCCGCATATACACCTAGTCGAGGAACAGGCATTCGAGTATTTGCCCAACACCTCCTTCCGTGGCCCCACGTCGCTATGGGTAGAGTGGGAGCCTGCGCAGAACCCTGAACGGCGAACCCGCTCGGTGCTGGAAAATCCCACGCATTTCCATATTGGAGCGCCTATTAAGGATGACATCCTGCGTCGGGTGGTGGTCACTGGGGTGAAGCGTGAAGCTGAGGCGGTAATTCGTATCGACCTGGCCGACCCTCATGGGCGTGAGCTGCCCGACTGGTCTCCCGGCTCGCATATTGAGCTTGTATCGGGCGATTGGCGCCGTTGCTACTCACTGTGCGGTACACGCGATGATCCTAGCCGCCTATCCATCGCCATCCTGCGCGAGCCTGAGGGACGCGGTGGCTCGTTACACTTCCACGATACGGTCAAGCCCGGTGATGTCCTGCATATTGCTGGCCCCAAAAACCATTTTCATTTAGACGAAACTGCAACGCGCTATACCCTAATTGCCGGCGGTATCGGTATTACGCCGATCCTGGCCATGGCCGATCATCTCAAGGCGCTCGGGAAACCTTACGCGCTGCATTATTGCGGTGCCGGGCGGCGGACTATGGGCTTTCTTGAGCGGGTCGAGCGCGATCATGCAGCTGCACTGACCGTCCATGCGGGTGACGAGGGCTGTCGCCTTGATCTACCGGTCGTCCTGAGCGGCCTATCCGCAGGTGAGCAGGTCTATTCCTGCGGCCCGGAACGCATGCTTGAGGTGCTTGAGGCGTTAGCGGTGAATTGGCCCGAGGGGACGCTGCATATTGAGCATTTCTCCGCCCGCCCCAGTATTCTTGATCCAGAGAACGAGCATGGCTTTGAAGCAGTACTGGCGGATTCCGACCTGACAGTACAGGTCGGCAATGATCAAACTTTGCTTGAGGCGCTGACGGCTGCTGGCGTGGATGTGCCTAGTGATTGCTGTGAAGGCCTATGCGGTACCTGCGAGGTGGCGGTGGCAGAGGGGCACATTGATCACCGTGACTTGGTGCTCAGTCTTGTCGAGCGCGATGCTAATAATCGTATGATGGTTTGCTGCTCGCGTGCGAAGGGTAAGCGCCTGGTACTCTCCCTCTAATATCAATGACAAACAAGACGCTTTAAAACGTACACCAACCTTGATATGAACAACAACGATGTCAACAACAATATAGAGGATTCTAACAATGAAGAAACTGGCAACACTAACGACACTCACTGCGCTATCCTTTAGCGCTTTTCAAGGCGTTGCGGCGGACACTGAATTGCAGGTTAGCACTTGGGCAGGTCCCAACCATGGCGTCAATACCATCGTTTGGCCGACCTGGGGAAGTTGGGTGGAAGAGGCTACCGAGGGCCGCGTCACTATTAATGTAATCCATGACATGGGCCCGCCCGACGCCCAGATGGAACTAGTAGCCGACGGGGTGGCTGATGTTACTTGGCTATTTCATGGCCTAATGCCGGGGCGCTTCGAGCTGACTAAGCTACCGGAGTTGCCCACCTTCGAGGACTTTTCTTCCGAGGCAGCCTCGGTTGCCTACTGGCGCACCCATAACGAGTACTTGGCCGAGGCCGGCGAGCACCGCGGCGTCGAGGTGATTGGGGTTGGGGTGCATGGTCCTGGAGCTCTCTACCTGAACGAATCAATTGATAGCCTTGATGACCTTGATGGCAAGCGTGTGCGCATCGGCGGTGGGATCATGGCCGACATCTCCAATTCGCTTGAGCTCACCGGCGTGGCACTGCCCCCGGGCGGCACTTATGAAGCCGCCACGCAGGGGGTCATCGACGGTGCCATGCTGACGCTTGAGGGTCTTAAGAGCTTTCGTCTAGCCGAGGTACTGCCTTACACCGTCCAAATGCCCGGCGGCTTCTACCGTGGCAGTTTCTCCTTGGTGATCAACCCTGATACCTGGGCCTCGTTATCCGAAGAGGATCGTGCGGCAATCGAGGAAGTCTCGGGTGAGCGTCTTTCCCGCTTGTTCGGCTATATGATGGATGTGGTAGATGAGCGTGGCATTGAGTTCGCTGAGCAGCAGGGTAACACCTTCATCGATCTGCCCGAAGAGGAAATGGAGCGCTTCCAGCAGATGGCAGCGGACTTGCCTGGGCAGTGGGAGACCGTGGCCAGCGAGCAGGGTATTGATGGCGAGTCCGCCCGTGCCTTTTTCCTCGAACAACTTGAAGAAGTGGGCGACGAGGAGGGGCTGAGCGCCGACGAGGTGCTTGATCCTGACGCCTGAACAACTTGTTTTTAAAGGTACGAGTTCGAATTACATCCACGCTGCCTAGTTTAAAGGAAATGATACTGTTAAAAAGTATCGGAGTAGGGGCTAGGCAGCAATAGTCTCTTGGTGGGCTTATCTTTTCTGAGTCGCTATTTTGCTCATAAGCGAACTCGATGAGTTCGCTTATGATGTAAGCGTATAGTTGTGATTATTTTTTGTTAGGACCGTCACGGTTATCAGATTTATAGCTAACTATAATAAAAAATAGAACGTATTCATCAATACGTTCAAGATTTACTATAACCGATGCATACGCTTCCTTCTTGGTCTTCAAGCACTGGTATTGCGTCAAGTTTTTCAAAGGCAGCTGTTAAACAGTTGCCTGTTTTAATGTCAAACGCTGCCCCATGCGCACTGCATAGCAAATGATGCCCATCTGATGAAATGATAACATTTGACCGGTAATTTAAAGGTAAATATTGGTGGGGGCAGGCATTAACGTAGCAATAAATAGTACCATTTATGCGCGTTGCAACGATAGGGAAAGTACCACCGTTACTAATAACTTCCATGCAGTGTGCGTTGCCTTCTTGTATAACGTTAGAAGGACAAACAATAGCCCCCTCTTGGGGGGCATTTACATAGTTACGCCAAGCGTCGTACACAGTGTTTCCTTTTCAACATCGCTAATATTGTTATTCGGCGGCCTTATACTATTCAGTGGTGCTTTGCAATACGCCACGGTTTATTTGATCCTCTTCGATGGACTCGAAAAGTGCTTTAAAATTGCCTTCTCCAAAACCATCATCGCCTTTACGCTGAATAAACTCGAAGAAGATGGGGCCTATTACCGTTTTTGAGAATATTTGTAGCAAAATTCTGGTCTCACCACCGCCCACGACACCTTCGCCATCAATCAAAATGCCACGGTTTTGCAGTTTCTCGAGAGGCTCCTGGTGATCTTTTACGCGCTCCAACGACTTTTCATAATAAATGCTCGGCGGGCCAGGCATAAATTCGAGCCCTGCATCAGCAATTAAGTCAGTGCCGGAGTAGATGTCGTTTGTGGCAATGGCGATATGCTGAATGCCTTCGCCGTTATATTCGCGCAAGTACTCTTCAATCTGACTGTGATCGTCGGCACTTTCGTTAATGGGTATGCGAATTTTACCATCGGGAGAAGTCAATGCACGGCTGGTAAGGCCTGTCATTTTACCGGTGATATCAAAGTAGCGTATTTCGCAGAAGTTAAAGGTGTCGTGGTAAAACTTATACCATGTATCCATATTGCCGCGAATAACGTTATGAGTCAGGTGATCAAGATAGTAAAAACCAAACCCCTTAGGATTAGGATCTACCTCATCGAACCACTCAAATTCGTTTGAGTAACAGCTGCCTTTTTCACCGTAAGTATCAATAAAGTAAAGCAGCGAGCCACCAATGCCAACAACAGCAGGCGCATCGATTGATTTATTTCCTGTGAACTCTTCAGCCCCCAAGTCGACGGCGCGTTTTAGGGCATGCTGAGCATCAACGACTCGCCAAGCCATTGCCGGTGCACAGGGGCCGTGTTCCTCGATAAACGCTGACGCATGGGAGTTAGGTTCACTGTTAAGAAGGTAGTTGATGTCGCCTTGACGATAAACGGTGATTGATTTGTCACGATGTTTTGCAACGGGGACGAAACCCATTTGCCTAAATAGGCTATCTAGTTTTTCAGGTTCAGGGTGCGCAAATTCAACAAATTCAAAGCCATCTGTACCTGCTGGGTTTGTATCGCTTATGGTTTCTTTAGGTGCGTCATGAGGAAAAGGTCCCATCGCTGTCTCTCCTTTATTGTCTTGTTGGTCGACCAACTCAGTATAGGGAAGAGACGGTGCAATTAGGTTGCAAACTAACCTAAGATGCAGCCAAATGGTACACAGCTTGTGTGCAAATGGAGCGTTATATGCACGGGATCTCCTTGGATCGTTACGATCTTGCAATTTTATCAGAGTTGCAAAAGAACTCAGCCCTCACTAATTCAGAATTGGGGGAGCGTGTCAGCCTGTCTCCCTCTCAGTGCTCCCGACGCAAAGCGCGGTTAGAAACCGAAGGTGTGATTAAGGGGTATTCGGCTCGGCTTGATGCCGCTAGCCTGGGCTTTGGGTTACGTGCCATCACCAGAGTTAATCTGAAAGCTCATGGTGAAAGCATGGATGATGATTTTGTGACGTTACTGACGAAGCACGCCATGGTGCGTGAGGCATATTCAGTCTCAGGGGACGCAGACTATGTATTGCACGTTATCGCCAAGGATCTAACTGAGTTTTCGGACTTTATTCATCATCATTTATTGCCTCATCCTAATGTCACCCAGGTTCGCTCTGAAATTATACTGCGCAGTATGAAAGAGGAGCGGGGGCTGCCGGTGAAAGGTGGCTAAGTAATTGCGTTTGCTTTGTGCCGTGAGGGTTCTATGCGTCTTAAATTTTACTGTCAGAATCGAGTCGGCATTCTTCGCGATATAGTGGCCCAGTTCGCTGACTACCGAATTAATGTTGCGCGGGGAGAAGTCGGGGGTGATCAGGGCAATACCATCTATTTACATGTTCCAAAATTACTCAATGCACAGTTACTGACGCTAAAGCCGGTATTGGAAGCCATCCCCGGTGTGTTTGGTGTTAAGCGCGCTAGCTTGATGCCCAGCGAACGGCGTCATTTGGAATTGGGTGCGCTGCTATCCTCGCTTTCTGACCCAGTGATGTCGATAGATATGCAGGGACGAATTGTGGCGGCCAACCGTATCGCTGTTCAGGTATTGGGTGTGCGTATTCAAGAAGTACCAGGGCTCTCGCTGGATCGATACCTTGCAGAGGTAGATCTGCCCGATTTGATTCGCCGCAACAACTCACGCATCAATGGGCTGCGGATCAAGCTGAAAGGGAATACCTATCTGGCTGATATCGCGCCACTGCATACCGAAGACACTAAGGTGGATTCACTAGCGGGGGCGGTTGTGACATTACACCGTGCTGACCGTATCGGGGCACGTATTTACCAAGTGCAGCGCCAGGAGTTGCGTGGATTTGAGGCCATCTTTCAGTCGAGTTCGCGGTTGGAAGCAGTGATTCACGAAGCGCGTCGCATGGCGCCATTGGATGCTCCGTTGCTGATTGTGGGTGAAACGGGTACTGGGAAAGAGCTGGTGGCCAGAGCCTGCCATTTGGCAAGCCCACGCGGGCAAGCGCCATTTGTGGTACTTAATTGCGCCGGGCTTCCCGAGTCAATGGCCGAGACAGAACTTTTCGGTTACGCACCCGGTGCCTTTGAAGGCGCTCGGCCGGAAGGAAAGCTTGGCCTTCTGGAGCTTAACGAAGGCGGCACGGTGTTTCTTGATGAAGTCGGCGAAATGAGCTCGCGGCTGCAGACGAAACTGTTACGTTTTCTTCAAGATGGCGGCTTCCGCCGTGTGGGTAGCGACGAGGAAACCTTCCTTGATGTGCGGGTGGTCTGTGCCACACAACAGAACCTGCCTCAGCTCTGTAGCGAAGGGCTGTTTCGGCTGGATCTTTATCACAGACTCAACGTGCTCTCACTGCAAGTGCCACCTTTGCGAGAATGCCTGGACGGTATCGAAGACTTGGCGGCCTATGTTCTGGATCGTGCATCGCGTCAGATTGGTTGCCCTTTGCCCGAACTTTCGCCCGCTGCATTGGAAAAAATCACGCGCTACGACTGGCCTGGCAATGTGCGTCAACTGGAAAATATTCTCTTCCAGGCGGTGTCGCTGTGTGAAGAGAAGACCATTCAGCCGTTGCATTTGCGCCTTCCTCATAGTGAGGTTGCCTCTGGGCTTGCTGGCATTCCGTTAGAGGGAAACTTGAGTGACATGCTAGGGGAGGTAGAAAGAAACATCTTAAGTACGCTGTATGAGCAGTATCCTTCCAGCCGCCAGTTAGGAAAGCGGTTGGGCGTTTCGCACACCACTATTGCCAATAAGCTCAAGCGTTACGGCATTGGTACTCAAGAAGATGCTTAAAAAGACCCATGGCAGGTGAAATAACTGTCACGATTTGTTTACGGGGTGTCAGAAAAAAGCAACGGCAAGACCCCGCTCCTCTGCATATCCTCTTAGGTGTAACGTTTAGTTTACAGTTGAGGCTCGCTTATGAGGGTAGCGTCGCTCCCAATGCGATGTAATCCCATTCCTGCCCTATAGCTATCCCCGTAGACTCTTCATAGATTGCTCTTTATGACTGGTTGACCTCAATTGGTTGGCTTTTATAGACCGCTAATCGTTCTTAAGTAGCTGTTCTAGCTGCGCAGAAATAGCCTAAAAAACAATATAAATTTATAAGGTTTCCCAATGACAAAGACAAATACGCCTCCCAATACGCTGTGGCTGGGCCGCTGGGGATTTGTACTGGCAGCCACTGGTTCTGCAGTGGGGCTCGGTAATATCTGGAAGTTTCCTTACATCACTGGTGAGTTCGGGGGTGGCGCTTTCGTGCTGGTCTACCTGGCCTGCATATTGGCGGTAGGCGTCCCCATCATGATGGCTGAAATCAGCTTTGGCCGCCGCGGACGAGGCAGCCCGATCGACGCTATCCGTCGGGTGGTGCATGAGTCGGGTCATGGTAGCTTTTGGTCGATCTTTGGCTGGATGGCCATGCTCTGTGGTTTTATGATTCTGTCGTTCTACGTCGTGGTCGCTGGCTGGTCATTTTCCTATCTGTGGAAAATGCTGAGCGGCGGACTGGCAGGCAATAGCGTCGATGACATGGCGGCAATTTTCGCCGCTAATAATGCCAACCCTTTTACGCTAGGTGCTTGGAGTACGCTAGTGACGGTGCTGACCATGTTCATCGTCGGCAAAGGCGTACAGGCTGGCATTGAAAAGAGTGTCAGCTGGATGATGCCAGGCATGGTGATCATGCTGGGTATATTGATCGGCTACGGTGCTTTTTCCGGTGGCTTTGCGGAAGCATAGTCTTTCCTGTTCTCTTTCAATACCGAAGGGTTAAGCAGTGAAGGGCTATTAGCAGCGCTTGGGCATGCTTTCTTTACCTTGTCGCTCGCGTCCGGTGCGATTCTTACCTATGGCTCTTACCTGCCTGCAGGGCACTCTATTGCACACACAACGTTCAGCGTGGCCATTGCCGACACCGTGGTCGCACTGATGGCTGGCTTGGCTATCTTCCCGATTATTTTTGCTAATGGAATGAACCCCGGTCAGGGGCCAGGGTTGATCTTCATGAGCCTGCCATTGGCCTTCCAAGCGATGCCATTTGGTACGTTGTTTGGCGTTTTGTTCTTTGTGATGCTGTCGATGGCCGCGCTTACATCATCGATTTCGATGATTGAGGCGACAGTCGCCTGGCTTGTTGCAAGCAAAGGGATGACGCGTAAGCGGGCCTCTTGGGGTGTGGGTATCGTACTGTGGTTGGTGAGCACCTTGGCCATGCTGTCATTCAATATGGGGGCAGAGTGGACGTTTGCAGGGCGCACTTTCTTCGATTGGTTGGATTACCTGACTTCTCGCTGGATGATGCCGTTAGGCGGCCTGGGGATGGCGCTGATGGCAGGTTTCCTACTTCGTCATGAAATATTCAGCGAAGAGCTTGGACTCACGCGTACCCAGCATATGCTGTGGCTGTTTATGGTGCGTTACGTCAGTCCGTTAGGCATCGTGTTAATTTTCATCGATGCACTGGGCCTAGCGACGCTCCAGGTAGGTACTCAGTGGCCGTGGTTACTGGCACTGCTGGTGCTTATCACCGTGGTGGGAGAGTTCGCTAGCCCGCGACTGCGCCACCAAGCTTCCTGACGCAATTTCAGGAACAAGTTCTAAGCTAAAGTTCTGAATTAGAGTAGATCTGAATAGAGTGTTAAAGCGCTCCCATCCACTGTGGATGGGAGCGCTTTGCGTTAAAGGGAGCATAAATTGCCGTTAATAACCCTCTAAACTTCGGCTTTGCAAAGCGCGACTAAGCCTGACTTAGACGTTACGCCTAGCTTGGCGTAGGCACGCTTGCGGTAGGTTTCAGTGGTTGAAAAAGCGATATCGAGCTTAGTCGCCGCCGTTTTGAGCGTGTGGCCCCGTAGTAGATATAGGCACAGCTGACGCTCGCGTTCGGAGAGCGAGGCCAGCACAGCAGCTTCTCGAGAGTTAAGTTGCTCGGGCTGGGCGGGGGAGTTGCTGTAATGGCGGCGAATTAAACTGGATAACAGTGGCGCTAAGCCATTTAAGCAATTCAGATTGGCTGAGGTGAAGGGGCCTCTCTGGGTGCCTCGGTAGAGATTAAGATAATAAGCACCCTCTTTTGCAGCAATGTTGAGTGACACTTTGTCGACCAGGTCTGGAAACGCAAACAAGTGACTACGATACGCCGGTGACATGGCTTCTACTTGCATGGTGGTCAATGCGTCGGTAGATGTACTTTCCGGCTGGCTTGCCAGTTGGCTTAGATGCAGATAATTCGGATCCTGCCGAAACAGGCCACTAACGTAGATCTGAGCCAGACGGTCGGCAACACGTGGGAGTTGATAATTGGCGGCCAATAAACAATCGATGTCACCGCTAATCGAGTAGCCAAAGATCATACATTGCTCGATACCAACGGCTTGATGCAGTAACGCGAGCAGTTGGCTTTCGAAGTTGTCTCTTTCCACAGCCTCTATGCATGTCGCTACGCTTGGCAGAAGGTTTCCCCATTCGATTAGCTGGGTGTTAGCTGTTTCGTTCATGTGTCCCCCGCCAGAACGAGATAAGTTAAAGCTGATGATGCTAAAGGCAATCATGTCCCGTTTTTCACGGGACAATCCCCTCGAAACCTTCAGTGTAGGCTAGCTCTATATACGGCCCATGTACCTTCCGTAAAACACCCATTTTAAAAATAACAGTAGCAGGAGAAAGGCATGCGACCAGAAGGCAAGGGTGAGCTTGATTCGTTGTATTTCGATTATCCGCATTTCCCCTTTGTATGTCCCGCTGAATTGAAAGGTGAAAGAAAGCAGCACCGGGTCGCCATTGTTGGGGCTGGCCCCGTTGGCGTCGCCGCCGCGCTGGAGCTGGCGCGTCAAGGCGTTCAGTCAGTACTGCTTGATGATAAGTCGACGCTCAACGATGGTTCCAGGGCGATCTGCCTTTCCCGTCATAGCTTGGAAATACTCCAACAATTAGGAGTTGAGCAGCGGTTTATCGACAAAGCGCTTGGCTGGACGCGAGGGCGCTCTTATTTTCATGATCAGGAGGTATACCGTTTTGAGATGCCACATTCAGAACACGAGCGCTTTCTGCCGATGTACAACCTACAGCAGCAGTATATTGAGCAGTTTCTGGTCGATAAGGCGCTGGAAAGCCCCTTAATCGAAATGCGCTGGCAGCAGGCAGTTAACGATGTCACGCAGCATGACACCGGCGTGACACTGCGTGTTTCCACCCCAGAGGGGGAGTATCAACTGGAGGCTGACTTTCTGCTGGCGGCGGATGGTGGACGCAGTGTTGTGCGCAAGTCGTTTAATCTGCCCTTGCACGGTGAGTCCTATGAAGGGCGCTATGTGATTGCTGATGTACGCATGACGTCTGACTTTCCGACCGAGCGCAGGGCTTTTTTTAGTCCTTCGGTGATGCCCGAATCTACCCTGTTAGTGCATAAACAGCCTGATGATATCTGGCGTATCGACTATCAACTGTTGCCGAATGAAAGCCCCGAACAGGCCGTTACCGAGAGCGCTATTCGCGAACGCGTTGGTATGATCATCGAGATGCTAGGCGAAGAGGGAGAGTGGGAGCTTGAGTGGTGGAGCCTTTACAAAGCCTACACGCTGGCCCTCGACGATTATCGCCATGGCCGCGTACTGTTTATTGGCGACAGTGCCCATTTAGTCCCCATTTTTGGTGTGCGTGGGCTTAACAACGGGCTGGCCGATGCGGTTAACGCCGCCTGGAAGCTAGCCTGGGTGCTCAAAGGCGAGGCTTCCGAGAAACTGTTGGATAGCTATAGTCCAGAACGGCGTGGTGCCACATTGGAGGTCTTCGCGAATGCTGGTAAGAGCACCCGCTTTATGACCCCACCGAGTCAGGGGTATCGATTGATGCGAGATGCCGCGTTATCGTTGGCTCTACGTAACGACTACGCAAGCCGTTTTGCCGACCCTAGGCAGGTTACACCCTATACCTATGCTGAAAGCCCGGTGACAGTAGGTGATGACGCCGATTTTAGCGCTGGCCCGATGCCAGGCGCACCGTTAATCAATCGCCGATTAGGCGAAAACAACTTCTTGCTCGACCACTTGGGAACGGGGTTTAACCTGCTGGTGTTTAGTGAGGATGGCAGCGTATCGCCTGAGTTACAGGCCGCCTTGGCTGTTCTTCAGGAGCACTACTACGGCCTGGATGTGCTGGTGATTGCTCGCCATGCCAGTACGGCGTTTTTTACCACCTTGATTGATCAACAGGGCGCCTGCTTCGATGGCTATGACGCCAGCCCTGGAAGTGCCTACTTAGTGCGACCTGACCGTCATATCACGGCTCGGTGGAAAGCACTTGAAGCTGCTTCTATCAGTGCCGCCTTCAAGACAGCTCTGGGAGAATAGTGCTAATGACAGTGATATCGAAACAAACTGACCCGTCACAAACCGCTTTGCCATTTGCCGATCTTGAACAGGTTTATGAACAGCTAGCCGTAACGCTTGATTCGATGCCTGAGAAGCGGCAAACGCTCTTCCTTGCCCAACTGGCGCTGGCACTTGCCCATCGGATACCCGATATTGATCAGGTATTAGCGGCGATTAATGAGGCACGCGAGGGTACACGGTTTGATGAGCAGGGCAGTTAAAGGGAAGCGTAGGCAAGTGAAGAGGGGAAAGTGCTTCCCCTTTTTAATCTGCAATAGCTTAGCTATCACCACTACTTCAGCGCTACGTTACTCGTCTGGCTTCAACGAATCGGGATAGCGGTCTCTTCTTTGATATTACGTAGCACGAAATTAGAGCTGACCTGAGAAATACCATCCAGGGTGAAGAGTTTCTCATTCAGAAAACGGTCGTAAGCCGCCATGTCTTCAATCACCACTCGCAGCACGAAATCCGCGTTGCCGGTAGTGGCATAGCACTGCAGCACTTCTGGGTATTGCAGGATGCGATTTTCAAACTCGACGGTGTTGTCGATGTGGTGGCGAACCAGCGTCACCATCACCAATGCCGATAGTGGCTGGCCAACGAGGCTGGGTTCCACCAATGCAGCAAAACGGCGGATAACGCCACTCTCTTCCAAGGCCTTTACGCGTCGCCAGCAGGCGGCGGGGGATAGCCCGATCTGCTCGGCGAGCTCATTGTTGGTAATGCGACCCTGCTGCTGAAGCAGGGTAAGAATACGCTGATCATGCCTGTCTAAGGTGATTTCTTTCGTCACTTCTTTCATAGCGCTATTTCATTTGTTTGTGGTTTGTTGAATATCATTGCGTCAAAGCTAAAAAAATGAAAGAAATGATTAATAACCAGGCTTTTGAAGAGTGAATTAGCAAGCACCTTTAGTGCGCTCTTGGCTAGACTCAAGCGTATTACAACCATAACTCTTCAACCGTACTGGTGAACTCTCATGACAACCCCCTCGATCGCTGAGCAGGCTGGTTCTCTTACCCAGACTCTCGATATTGCACTTGATGATTATGAGCTGGCTGATCGCTATACCCGCGGAGAAGGCCGTGTCTTTCTAACCGGCACCCAGGCATTGGTGCGCATTGCCTTACGCCAAGCCGAGCTTGATCGCCGCGATGACCGCCACACGGCAGGACTCATCAGCGGCTATCGAGGCTCTCCATTGGGCGGTGTAGACCAAGAAATTTGGCGTGCGAAAGCCGCCATGGAAGAGCATCACATCGATTTTGTCCCTGCGATAAACGAAGACCTGGCCGCCACCATGATGCTGGGTTGCCAGCAAGTCGAGACAGACCCCGATAAGCAAGTAGATGGCGTGTTTGGCATGTGGTACGGCAAGGGGCCAGGCGTTGATCGCGCGGGCGATGCGTTAAAGCACGGTAATGCCTACGGTAGCTCGCCGACTGGCGGTGTGCTGGTGGTCGCGGGTGATGACCATGGCTGCGTGTCGTCCTCCATGCCACACCAGTCTGATGTCGCCTTCATGGCATGGTTTATGCCGGTGGTGAGTCCTGCTTCATTGGCGGAATATGAACGCTTTGGGCTATGGGGCTATGCCCTTTCACGCTTCTCGGGTTGCTGGGTGGGTTTTAAAGCCGTGTCTGAAACCGTAGAGAGTGGCGCATCGGTGGACGTGCCACCTTTGCCGGAATATGTAACGCCGGATTTCGAAATGCCGGAAGGCGGGCTGCACTATCGCTGGCCTGACCTGCCGGGGCCGCAGCTTGAGACCCGCCTTGAGCACAAGCTGGCCGCCGTTCAGGCGTTTGCCACGGCCAACCCGATTGATCAGTATTTATTTCGCCAAGAACAGGCGACGTTTGGGCTGGTGACCACAGGCAAGGGACACCTGGATTTACTTGAATCGCTGCGTTTATTGGGGCTGGATGAAGCGAAGCTGCGTGAATTGGGAGTAGAAATATACAAGGTCGGGATGGTGTGGCCGCTCCATCGCCCCGGCATCCTTGAGTTTATTCATGGCAAGCGTGAGGTGCTGGTCATTGAAGAGAAACGCGGCATCATCGAAAGCCAGCTGAAGGAGTACATGTCGGAGCCCGACCACCCTGGTGAGGTAATTGTTACCGGCAAGCAGGATGAAACTGGCAAGCCGCTGATTCCCTTTGTTGGAGAGCTGGGCCCGCGCCTCTTGGCAGGCTTCGTGGCAGAGCGTTTAGAGCGCTTTTTCAAGATTGATTTTAGCGACAAGCTGGCAACCGTTGATGCTTGCCAAGCCGGCGTTAAGGAGCTCGGCGGTGTACGCCGCATGCCGTATTTCTGCTCCGGTTGCCCACACAATAGCTCGACCAAGGTGCCTGAAGGCAGCAAAGCCCTGGCGGGGATCGGCTGTCATTTTATGGCTTCGTGGATGGATCGCAGCACCGAATCGTTAATTCAGATGGGTGGCGAAGGCGTTAACTGGGTGGGCAAGAGCCGCTTCACCGGCAATGGCCATATTTTCCAAAACTTAGGCGAAGGCACCTGGTTTCACTCTGGCTCAATGGCCGTGCGTCAGGCAGTGGCTGCCAACGTTAATATTACCTATAAAATTCTGTTCAACGACGCTGTCGCCATGACGGGCGGTCAACCTGTGGATGGGCAAATCAACGTGCCCATGATTGCCCGGCAATCGCTGGATGAAGGTGTTCGCAGGGTCATGGTGGTCAGTGACGAACCGGATAAGTACCGGGGGCATGAAAAGGAATTTCCTAAGGGGGTTACCTTCCACGGCCGTGAAGAGATGGATACGCTGCAGCGTGAACTGCGCGAAATCCCAGGCTGCACCGTATTGATTTATGACCAGGCATGCGCGGCTGAGAAACGCCGTCGGCGCAAGCGCGGTCTGTTGGAAGATCCAGCCCGCCGGGTGTTTATCAACCATCATGTTTGCGAAGGCTGTGGTGATTGTTCCGTACAGTCCAACTGTTTATCGGTGGTGCCTCGCGAGACCGAGCTAGGTCGCAAGCGCAAAATCGACCAGTCCTCCTGCAACAAGGATATGTCCTGCGTTAGTGGTTTTTGCCCCAGCTTTGTCACTGTGGAAGGTGGCGGGCTGCGTAAGGGGCAAGGCGTCGCGGCAGATAACGCCTTTTGGAAACGTATAGCGCATTTGCCTAGCCCTGCCATTGCCCCTTTGAATGCTCCTTATGACCTGCTGGTAGGGGGCGTCGGTGGCACGGGGGTGGTGACCGTCGGGCAACTGATCACCATGGCAGCCCACCTGGAAGGCAAGGGCAGCAGCGTGCTCGACTTTATGGGGTTTGCTCAAAAAGGCGGGGCGGTACTTAGCTATGTTCGCTTGGCAGCGCAGCCCAACGAGCTGAATCAGGTACGCATCGAAGCGGGGCAGGCCGATGCCGTCATTGCCTGTGACATGGTCGTGGCCAGTTCGCAGAAAGCGCTGAATGTGCTGCAGCCGACCACCCGTATCGTGGCGAATCTGGCCGAACTAGCCACGGCGGATTATGTGCTTTATCGCGATGCGGATATGCAGCCCAGCAAGCGCCTTAACATGTTGCGCGAAGCGGTGGGAGATGAACGCTTTGCTTCTCTGGATGCCAATCGCCTGGCTGAACAGCTGCTAGGGGATACCGTATTCTCCAATATGATGATGCTAGGCTTTGCCTGGCAGCAAGGGCTGGTGCCGCTGTCTGAACCGGCACTGCAGCGGGCTCTGGAGCTCAACGGCGTTGCAGTGGAAAAGAACCGTCAAGCACTTGCCTGGGGGCGCTTGGCAGCGGTGGAACCCGACTACCTTCAGCAGCACCTGGATACGATGCCACTGTCCGCGAATGCCACACTGGACGACGTGGTAGTGCGTAATCGTCGCCACCTGGAGCGCTATCAGAACCGTGCCTGGGCTGAGCGTTACGTTACTCAGGTAACGAAAGTGCGTGAAGCAGAAACAGCGCTAAACGGTGGTCAATCATTGAGTGAAGCCGTCGCCCATCAGCTCTATCGCTTGATGGCGTATAAAGATGAGTATGAAGTGGCGCGTCTTTACACCCAGAGCGATTTTCTGGATGAGATCAAAGCAACGTTCTCGGGCGATTACCAGTTAACCTTCCACTTGGCGCCGCCGCTTATAGGTGGTCGTAAGGATGCTCAGGGGCGTCCAGTGAAGCGCCGCTTCGGCCCCTGGATGCTGAAGGCAATGGGTGCGTTGGCAAAGATGCGCGGTTTGCGCAACACGACTCTCGATCCTTTCCGCTTCAGCGCCGACCGCAAACTTGATCGCGCCTTATTGGCTGATTACGAGCAGCTTATCGATGAGTTAGTGGCTCGTCTTGATGGCACTAATCACGCTACTGCCTTGGCGCTGGCTAAACTGCCGGAAGAGATTCGTGGCTTCGGGCCAGTCCGCGAAGCAGCTGCCGAGAAAGCCAACGAGCGCCGTGAGACGTTGCTGAAGGAGCTACGTGAAGGTCGCTCGAAGACCATCGCTGTCGAAGCTGCTTGAGGCGATCCATATAGGTAAAAAAGGCCACGCAATGCGTGGCCTTTTGTTATGCATCTATACAACGACTCACTAAGCCTCTTTTCGGCGGCGTACCAGCAGCCAGTGGCTTATCAGGGCGAGTAGTCCCATCAGGCCGATCGTCAATGCCATGGTGCGTGAGCTGCCGTCGTGGAATTGCCCGACTAAACCACCTACAACAGCGGCAATCGTCATTTGCAGGAAACCAAACAAGGAAGACGCCGCGCCTGCACATTGAGGGTTGGGGGCCAGTGCACCGGCCATTGTTTGCGGCATCAGAATACCTACCCCCAGCATAAATACCATGTGGGGCCCCACCACCGCCCACGGTAGATGGATACCAACGGCAGCCAAACCGGCCATGATCACGCCCCCTATCGCGCAGACTACGGAGCCCAGGGTAATGAGGCGATCACGACCCAGACGGTGGCTATAGCGGCCGCTGACCAGCGTCCCGACGAAGAAGCCCGCGACAATCAGCGTGAACAGCACGCCATAAAGGGTAGGGGCGACGCCCATGTACTCGATGAGTACAAAGGATGAGCCCGAAAGGTACGCGAACAGCCCGGAGAACGCGGCAGCATTCACCAAGGTGTAGCCGATAAAGGCACGCTGAGTCAGTAGTAAGCGGAAGTTAGCCAGTACTGTTTTCGGGTGAATCGATTGCCGTCGCTCCTTCGCCAACGGCTCGGGTAGCATAAAGATCAGCACTGCCAGCATCACCGCCGCGTAGAGCGCCAGTACCACGAACACTGATTCCCAGCCAAAAAACAGCAGTAACCCCGCGCCCACCACAGGGGCCAGAGCAGGGGCGAGGGCCATAGTGCTTGCCATATAGGCGAGAATGCGCCCGGCCTCGATGGGGCCATGGATATCACGCACCGCTGCCCTGGCTAGCACAGGGCCAGCAGCACCGCCGAAGGCCTGCAGAAAGCGGCCTGCCAGCAACCACTCAACGCTCGGCGCCCAGGCGCAGAGTATGCTCGCAGCGAGAAACAGCGATAAACCCGCGATCATCACCGGTCGGCGGCCAAAGCGATCAGAGATTGGCCCGCACAATAGTTGGGCCAGAGCGAATCCAGCCATATAGAGGCTAAGGGTCAGCTGTATTCGGTCTGGGCCAGTATTCAGCGCTTCTGCCATGGCGGGCATGGCTGGCAAGTACATATCCGTCGCCAGCGGGCCGAGTGCAGTCACCGCGGCTAGGGCCACGACGGTGGCGGTAGAGGGCAGCTTTAGCACCCCTTAACTCCTTATGGTTGGACGTGATGCCCCTTCGGACACGAGACGGGCGCCTTCCCGAGTGGAAAGACGCCCGCTTATGTTAGCCTGCTTAGTATGGCTTGGCTTCAGCTTAGCTGGCGTCAGGCTGCGCCTCAGGTGCGGCCTTTGCAAAGGCTGGCAGCGACCGACAGTGGGCAGCGATACGCTGGATCGTCGGGTAGGCCGACAAATCGCACTCGAAGCGCTCTGCGTTATACACCTGCGGAATCAGGCAGATATCCGCAAGTGTTGGGGTGTCGCCATGGCAAAAGTCGCCGCTGTTGGGGTCAGTAGCAAGCGTTTCTTCCAGGGCTGCGAAGCCCTCGGTAATCCAGTGGCGATACCACGCTAACTTCGCCGCCTCATCCACCCCCAGCTCCCTGACCAGATACTTGAGTACCCGCAGGTTATTGAGTGGATGAATCTCGCAAGCTACCGACTGCGCAAGCGCACGAACTCTTGCGCGCGCTAACGCGTTAACCGGTAGCAGCGCGGGCTCGGGATGCACCTCATCGAGATACTCACAGATCGCCAGCGACTGGTTAACCACTGAGTTGTCATCCAGTACCAGGCTGGGCACCATCCCCTGAGGGTTGCGCGCCAGATGCTCGCCACCACGCTGCTCGCCTTTCACCAGGTTGACCGGAACCTGATCGTAGTCCAGGCCTTTCAGGTTTAAGGCGATCCGCACTCGGTAAGCAGCCGACGAGCGGAAATAGCCGTATAGCGTCGTCATGTTGCCTTCCTTGTGTTGGCTTTATTTGGGCTGGTACTTCACGACTTGCTGATCGATGGTACCAAATATGTTGTTGCCATCGCGGTCGAACATCTCGATGCGCACTCGGTCTCCAAATCGCATAAAGGGAGTCTTGATTTCATCGTGCAAGATCTTTTCTACCATCCTGACTTCTGCGAGACAGCTGTAACCCACGCCGCCTTCAGCCACCGGCTTTCCGGGGCCACCGTCCAGATCGGGGTTGGAAACTGTGCCCGAGCCGACGATAGCGCCAGCACCTAAGTAGCGTGTCTTAGCGGCGTGAGCGACCAGTTGTGGAAAGCTGAAGATCATGTCAGGGCCAGCTTGCGGCTCGCCGAATTTTTCGCCGTTCAGGTGCACGGTGAGTGGCAAATGCACCTTGCCTTCCTGCCAAGCATCGCCGAGTTCATCAGGGGTGACGCAGATTGGCGAGAAGCTTGAGGCCGGTTTAGCCTGGAAGAAACCGAAGCCTTTAGCGAGTTCTCCTGGGATCAATCCTCGCAAGCTGACGTCGTTGACCAACATGACCAGCTTAATATGACCCGCGGCCTGTTCAGGAGTGATATTCATGGGTACATCGTCGGTGATCACGGCGATT
Source organism: Halomonas sp. HAL1 (assembly GCF_030544485.1). Taxonomy (NCBI): domain Bacteria; kingdom Pseudomonadati; phylum Pseudomonadota; class Gammaproteobacteria; order Oceanospirillales; family Halomonadaceae; genus Halomonas; species Halomonas sp. HAL1. Next base: position 3,880,898 of record NZ_CP130610.1, on the reverse strand, counting down.
TCACCTTCGAAATCGATGCCGTGTTCTTCACTGACTGCTTCAATGTCTTCGGTTGGCGCGAGGAAGTGATCGCCGCCGCCCTGGTACATTAAGGGGTCAGTCCAGAAAGTATCCGGCATTTCGGCATTACGCGCCTGACGCACCAGCTTGACGTGGTTGAGGTAAGCAGATCCATCCGCCCAATGGTAGCTGCGGGGCAACGGTGAGTGGAGGGCGCTCTGATCCAGGTCAAAGGCTTTTTCCGCCTTGCCATCATTGAGCTGGCTATAGATCGTTTCTAGCTGAGGGGCGAAGTCATCCCAGTTCTCGATGGCTTGCTGTAAGGTGGCTGCAATGCCAGAAGCACGCACGGCACGGGTCAAATCTTTCGAGACGACGATTAATTCTCCGTCGCGGCCGTTCTTGAGAGTGGCGAGTTTCATCTGTGTTCCATCCTTTTTGTCAGGGGCAAACAATCGCTACAGGGGATCACACCCTAAATAATGTCGCGACTATAGTTCACGGCTTGGTTGGGTCAAAGTGGGAGCGTAGGGTTGACCACACATCGACGTAGTCGCGTTGACGAATATCGGCGTTCAGTGCCGCTTCTGTCGGATGGTAGACATAGCGACTTTCAAACATGAACGCCATGGTCGCGCCCAGATACTGGGGAGATAGTTCGGCATTAGTGGCTTTGTCGAAGGTATCTGCATCTGGGCCGTGGGGCGACATGCTGTTATGAAGGCTGGCGCCGCCGGGTAGAAAGCCCTCTGCCTTGGCATCGTACTCGCCATGTATCAGCCCCATAAATTCACTCATGAGATTGCGGTGAAAGTAGGGGGGGCGGAACGTGTCGTTGGCGACCATCCAGCGTGGTGGGAAAACAACGAAATCAAGATTAGCCGTTCCCGGTGTATCGGACGCCGAGGTTAGGACAGTAAAAATTGATGGATCCGGGTGGTCAAAGCTCACTGTGTTGATAGTATTGAAGTGGGCTAAGTTGTATTTATAGGGTGCATAGTTGCCGTGCCATGCCACAACGTCCAAAGGTGAATGGTCAAGCTTGGTTTCCCAGAAGCGTCCCGAGAATTTAGCGATAAGCGAGTAGTCGCCTTCAAGATCCTCGTAACGAGCCACGGGACTCAAAAAATCGCGCGGATTAGCCAAACCATTGGCACCGATCGGGCCAAGCCCAGGGAGTTCCAGTGGGCTGCCGTAGTTTTCGCAGATATAGCCACGGGCAGCTTCTGCTCCATCGCTTAAGTGGACCTGAAACTTAATGCCGCGTGGGATCACCGCTATTTCCCCGTTCTCGACTTCTAATTCGCCCAGTTCGGTACGTAACAATAGTGTTCCCTGCTGCGGTACGAATAACAGTTCACCGTCGGCGTTGTAGAAAAATCGCTCGGTCATGTCGCGGTTAAATGCATAGACATGTACTCCGACACCCGTTTGACTTCCCGCATCACCATTAACGGCAATGGTCAGCAAGCCATCTACGAAGTCGGTTGGTTCAGTCGGTAGCGGTAATGGGTCCCAGCGCATCTGGTTAGGGTCAGCGGCGGGCTTGGCTAATGGTGCAGTCGCTACTGCTTTATCCGGCAGCGGTTGGTAAGCGCTTTGCGCTACCGATGGGCGAATACGGTAGAGCCAGCTACGCAGGTTCTGGTGGCGAGGTGCGGTGAATGCCGAGCCGGTGTACTGCTCGGCATATAGTCCATAAGCGCAGCGTTGTGGAGAGTTCTGTCCTTGCGGCAGAGCGCCGGGCAGTGCTTCGGTCGCGAAGTGATTACGAAAACCACTCTGATAGTGAAGTGTTTCATTTAACATGAGCGTTTCCTCTTACATATTATTGTGACTGGTTAGGTGCTGATACGACTTGACTCGCTATCTCTAGCGCTTCTTCAAGGACTTGTTGGTCGCCAATGTGATTGGCCAGCAACAAGATCAATCTGGCATTGATACGTTCGCTTTCGGATTCGCTGCGCTCGCGGTGAGCGGCGGTCAATGCAGCATAGAAGGCATCTGGTTGAGTAAAGTTGGGTTTAAGTTCAAGTCGTGACATGGCAATTCTCCTTAACATTGGCGTTTGCAGTAAGGTGTTTGCCTAGGGCACGATCTAAAGCATCATTAGCACTTTGTGCAGTGAACTTCTTCCAACGGGCGGCAACATGTTGGTCGGGGCGCAGCAGGTATCCACCATCGCCAGTAAGCCCATAACGTTCGCTAACTAGTCCGTCACTATCCTCAAGCAGAGTGCATCGCGGTAACTGGCTGAAGAAATGAGGTGATGGCCCAATAATCACGAGGTCTAGTTCGATGTGGCGTGTAAGCAACTCACTGAGCTCTGCTAAAAGTGATTGGTAACGAGCACTGTCGACACGGCCATCAATCATCAGCACAAAACGGTTGCCGATCTGATTGAGCAGCCAGGCCTCCATACCATCGCGCTTGACTGGAGCGTCTTTGGCTGGGCTGCCAGGACAAAGATCATCGGGAAAGCCCATATCGTCAGCACCATTAAGTGGAGACTCGTAATAGTGACAAGGCTGAGATAACCGACCGCTATTCACCAGAGTCCGAGCGAAGGGATGTTGTTCAGCCAGTTCTAGAGCAGTATCGCGGAATAGTCGGCTGATACGGCTCTTGGGAGTAATAAAATCAGTGGCGCGGGTAGAGTTAAGGAGGTTTTCTTTAGCCCCATGTAGACGTTCAGTGTTATAGGTCTCAAGCAGGAGTGAGGATGCTTCACCCTTAAGCACTCGTGCCAGTTTCCACCCCAGGTTATCAACGCTTTGCAAGGCTCCATTGGCACCGCGAGCACCGAAGGGCGATACCTGGTGAGCGGCATCCCCAACAAAGAACACACGGTGATGGATAAAGTTATCCATCATTCGGCAACGGAAGGTATAGACACTCGCCCATTCCAGCTCGAACTCCACATCTTCACCCAACATTGCTTGCACCCGGGGGCGAATATTCTCTTCCTTCTTCTCCTCTTCGGGATCAGCATCCCAGCCTAGCTGGAAATCGATTCGCCAGACATTATCTGGTTGCTTGTGTAGTAATACTGACTGGTTGGGATGGAAAGGAGGATCGAACCAAAACCATCTTTCAGTGGGAAACTCTGCTTTCATAACCACGTCAGCAATTAAGAAATGATCTTGAAAAACTTGTCCCTTGCACTCCAGACCCAGCATGCCCCGAATTTTACTGTTGGCGCCATCGGCAACTAATAGGTAATCGCAGCTCAGCTGGTAAAAACCGTCTTTGGTGCCTACATCCACCAAGCTTTGCCTGGGGAGGCTATCCACATGGCTAACTTTGTTCTGCCATCGTAGGTCAATATAATCGCTAAGCTCCATGGCTCGATCGACCAAATATTCTTCCAAGTAGTATTGCTGAAGATTAATAAAAGCCGGAATCCGATGGCCTTCTTCAGGCAATAAATTGAAGCTATAAACCTCTCTGTCTTGGAAAAAAACGCGGCCTTGCTGCCAAGTGACTCCCTTGTCGAGCATCTTTTGGGCAGTGCCTAAACGGTCAAGGATTTCTAGCGTGCGCTTGGAAAAGCAGATTGCTCTGGAACCAACGCTTACAGTGTTATTATCATCAAGTACAATGCTCTTGATACCTTGTAGCGCTAGGTCAATCGCGGCTGCAAGTCCACTAGGCCCAGCGCCGACGATAATGACCGGACAGTGATGGGTTATATCGACATCTAGCTCCGCTGGGCGACGGTAGGGATAGATGGGGTTCTTGTAAGTTGTCATCTTGATGCTCCCACTGCGTTGCCGAAGAACGCTGCTTCGGCAACGTTTCATGTTCCAGGAAAACCTGGAAAGCTAATAGTTATTGTTTATCCAAAACCTCTTGTAGCGAGTGCCACATTTCAGTGTCACGTTCCGCCGTCCAGATACGTGGGTCGGGATACTCACCGCCTGCCTCGTCATAGCAGCGGGTAATATCAAAAGGCAGGCAGTGGTCGAAGATGACCCAGTGACCATATTTGGGCTTGAGCTTTGCATAGGTCTCGGCATAGCACTCTGAAAGCGTCTTGCCAGCGGTTTTGCCAGCCTTAACACTTCCATACATATCCGCTAGGAAATCGCGGGTGCCTTGGATAGCTTCGTAACATTTATCCTGGGACTCCAATGCATCACCGCGGCCTGGCACCAGTTTCTCTGGCTGCATGGCCTGTAAACGATCCAGCGTGGCGGGCCAATCTTCGTGGTAGGCGTCACCGGTATAAGGGGTGGCACCGTACTCGACCAAGTCACCAGCAAACATGATCTTTTCTTTAGGCAGCCAAACGACGGTATCGCCCTTTGTGTGGCCACGGCCTAAGTGGATAATGCGTACTTCTCGATTACCCATGAAAACGGTCAGTTCTTCCTGGAAAACGATGTTGGGCCAAGTGAGGCCGGGGACAGATTCCACACCCTGAAATAAACGCGGGAAGCGTCCGACTTCAGATTCATAATCTTGCTGTCCACGTTCGACGATCAAGTCATAAGTATTTTGGCTAGCGTAGATATTTTCCGCCTCATAGGCTGAAGCACCTAGCACGCGTACCGCATGGTAGTGAGTCATCAGGACATGCTTAATCGGTAGGTCGGTTATCTCGCGGATACGACGAATCACGTCTTGCGCCATGATAGGGGTGGCCTGGGTGTCGATGACCATCACACTGTCATCGCCAATGATGATGCCACTGTTGGGGTCGCCTTCCGCTGTGTAGGCGTAAACTCCTTCTGCCAGTTTGGTAAAGCTGATGTTCTTCTCTTCTGTGTCTGCGTGAGATGCAAATTTTTTGCTCATGGTTCCTCCAATGACGTCATGGCTCTCATAATCAGGCAGCGTTTCTATAGTCTGCCAACTCATGAAAGATTCTTGATAATAGTTTCTATTGAAACTATATGTCCAGGAAGAGATGGTGTTATTAAGCAATGCTGGTGTGATTTCCGCTCTAAGTAGCTTAAAATTCAGTAAAATAATCCATTTTATACTTAAGTAGTAAGCCTTTTAGTATTAAATTAGTTGCATTAGAAATTAATGTGGGTGCAGGCTATATGCCAAGAAAGCAAAGAGAGACTTTAAAAGAAGAGTGCTTAATGAGAAGCCAGCTGGAGTCAGTGATGCCTGAAGATGAGAGAGGGACTCGTGCTAAGGACGATAGAGGAGCTAGGGCTGAACTCGATCTGGATCAGTTCTTACCTTATCAATTGAGTAGCCTTTCAGATCGCATCAGCGAGGAGCTATCGCAGCTCTATCAGCAGCGCTTTTCACTCAATGTCGCCCAGTGGCGTGTCCTGGTTTGGCTTAGCCATAAGGATGTACTCAATGCAAAAGAGATTTGCGAAACCACTCGCATGGATAAAGCGCGTGTGTCTAGGGCGGTTCAGGCATTAGTCGACCGTAACCTGGTGGGTCGTACGCAGTCACAACAAGATCAACGACTACATGATTTGCGCCTAACAGAGAGTGGAGAGGCACTGCTAGGGGAGCTGGTTCCCTTGGCTCAGGCCTGGGAAGCCGGTTTGGTGTCATCCCTGACAGCCGCTGAGTACCGTGATCTATTACATATTATGCGTAAGCTGGAGCGTCAGCTTGAGAGACTGGCTTAAAATATGGAAAAGTTAATATTTAAAGCAGTTTATAGGTGTATTTTGATCTTTCTTCGTAACGAAATATTTTTTATTTTCGTGCCCTTTTCTGAAGGTGTTGAGGAAACATTTTATTTTTAAAAAAATACTTACAATACAATAACATACGGCTATTAATACTTAAGTTGTAGATAAAAATAGGTGTTTAGTTATTGCTTGTAGAGCTGCATTGCAGGCATTGTGTCATCGAATGCGTTCCTTTTATTTTGTTTTTTATGTATTTTTTGTATCGAATCATAAAGCGATTCATGTGCCATGTTAGGCCCCAAAAATAAGTACGACTAGCAACCCCAAACGGGAATCTCCTTCTCTGTATAACAACAGCAACCAGTTCGTCACTCACCGTGACGCCGGAGGTAAGAAAATGAGCATAATGAATAAAACCAAGCAAACTCTTTTGTTAGGTGCTGTGGCGGCTGCCACTATTAGTACGACCGCCATGGCTCAAACCACGATTACTGTTAGTACATGGGCAGGCCCCAACCATGGTATTAACACGATGGTGTGGCCGACCTGGAAAAGCTGGATTGAAGAAGCCACTGACGGTCGCGTGACCGTTGAAGTTGTGCATGATCTTGGGCCACCCGCCTCGCAAATGGCGATGGTCGCCGATGGCATCGCTGATGCCACATGGGTGTTTCATGGTTATAATGCTGGCCGTTTTTTGGCCACCCAGTTACCCGAATTCCCTACCTTTGAAGACTTCTCCTCAGAGAATGCGTCTGCCGCCTACTGGAACACCCATCAGGAGTATTTAGCGCAAGCTAATGAGCACCGCGGCGTTGATGTCGTAGCTGCAGGTGTGCATGGGCCAGGTTGGATTTTTAGTAGCGAGCATTATGAGACTCTTGCTGACCTCGAAAGTGAACGCATTCGTGTGGGTGGTGGGGTGATGGGCGATCTTTCCAACGCACTAAATCTGACGGGCGTCGCTCTACCCCCTACCGGCGTCTATGAAGCTGGTTCTCAAGGCGTAATCGACGGCGCTATGCTGGTGCCAGAAGGCCTGAGAAGCTTTCGGGTAGCCGAGATATTTCCTCATACTTTAACGGTTGATGGGGGATTCTATCGTGGGAGCTTCACTATCGTGGTCAATCCGATGATCTGGGATGAAATGTCCGCAGAAGATCGTGCCGCTGTGGAAGAAGTTTCCGGTGAGCGCTTGTCACGCTTGTTCGGTTACATGATGGACGTTTCTGATGAGCGGGGGGTCGAGTTCGCTGAAGAGCAGGGACATACCTTTACTTCACTTGGCGATGACGACCTTGAGACGTTGCGCGGCATTAGCAGTAACTTAGTGGAAACGTGGTCCGAGCAAGTCAGTGAGCGCGGTGTAGACGCTGAAACAGCCCTAGAATACTTCCACCAACAGCTCGAAGAAGCTGCCGCACAAGAAAGTGTGGCATCTCTGGTTCCATAATCATAATTAGTCTTCGCCAAGTGGAGGGCAACAATGCAGACCCTGACGATTCGCTGGTCAAATGTCGGTAGGGTCATGCAGCTTGGGTTAGAGGGGGTGGCGGGTGCTACCCTCTTTGCTTTGATGCTGCTGACTACTGCTGATGTAGCAGGCCGCTATTTTTTTAATCTTCCTATCCTGGGAACTGTCGAGTTGACTCAACAGATGCTGGCCGCCGTTGTGTTCCTTTCGCTGCCAGTAGCTTGCTGGCGTGAAGAGCACGTTAGTGTTGATCTCCTTGATGCAATTTACCCTGCGCGCTGGATATGGCTGCGTCAGATGATCGTCAATCTGGTCATCACTATAACTTTATGGGTGATCGCTGGTCGGGTATGGGCTTTAGGTGTTCGTGCTTTCGAATGGGGGGATGTCACTGAGTTCCTGCGGATACCGAATGGTTACCTGATCTATTTAATCTCCATTATGCTTTTCCTCTCAGCTCTACTCACATTGGGTCGTGCACTGAGTTATCTGCTGGAGGGCGTGGGTGTAATCAAGTGTGGTGGTCCAGTGAGTCAGGGAGAAAAGAATGATTGAAGCACTGTATGGGTTTGCCGCCCTATTGATATTAGTCTTCATGCGTGTGCCGTTAGCATTTGCTATGGGGATTGTGGGGTTTGTCGGTTTTTATTACCTGACTGGTAACTGGAACGCAGCCGAAGCTATGGCGTCACGCCGAGTGGTAGACACCGCGATGGATTACGGATTATCGGTGATCCCGCTGTTTATTCTGATGGGTAATTTGGTTTCGCATGCTGGGCTATCGGATGCACTATTCCGAGCGTCCAATGGCTTTCTTGGACATCGTAAAGGTGGTCAGGCTATGGCGACCATTGTTGCTTGTGGCGGCTTTAGTGCTATTTGTGGGTCGAGTTTGGCTACTTGTGCCACGATGGGGCGTGTGGCTATGCCACAGATGCGCAAGTATGGTTATAAAGATTCACTGGCTGCGGCATCTATTGCTGCGGGCGGTACCCTGGGGATACTTATTCCTCCCAGCGTGATGCTGGTGATCTACGGTATTATCACCGAAACCAGCATCCGTGAACTATTTGCAGCCGGCTTCATTCCCGGCATGCTGGGTATCGTGATGTACCTCGGTGCGGTTAAGTGGGTTCTATGGCGTGACCCCAGCGCTGGCCCAGCGGCCGAAAAAGTACCCTGGAGCGAGCGCTTTTCTGCCCTAAAAAATGTGGGTAGTACCCTAGCACTGTTCGTATTGGTTATCGGCGGCATCTATTTGGGTATCTTCACCCCAACTGAAGCGGCAGGTATTGGCGCAATGGGTGCTTTCGTAATTGCGCTGCTCAAGCGTGCCTTAACTCCGTCCATACTCATGAATGTCCTTATGGACACAGTGCGTACTACTGCAATGCTGTTTGCGGTGGTGTTAACGGCGTTAATCTTTGCTAACTTTATCAATCGAGCGGGGCTTCCCAATGATCTTCTAGCGTTGGTCAATGGGCTAAACGTGGCACCCTTCGTGGTTATTCTCGTCATCCTGGCAATTTACGTCCTGCTAGGGTGTGTGTTCGAAAGCATGTCGATGATGTTGCTTACCGTGCCTGTGTTCTTTCCGGTCGTGGCAGGGCTTGGCTATGATTTGGTGTGGTTTGGCATACTGGTAGTAATCGTAATTGAGATTAGTTTGATTACACCGCCAGTGGGGATGAATGTATTTGTGCTGAGGGCGGTACTGCCGGATGTCAGTACCGGCACAATTTTCCGGGGCGTAACGCCTTTCTGGGTGGCAGGCACACTGCGCGCTGTGCTCGTGCTGATATTCCCAGGCATCGTGCTGTTTTTGCCACAACTGCTTTATTAGTCTTTAACAATTAGGTTGTGAATAGATGCCCCCTCTCAAGGGTAATGCAACTCAGTTAAGGGTTTCATCAAATAGCTGACAATACGATATTCCGGTATCAGTGTCTTTCTGGTGCCGGATTTTTATGGTGCGCCAAGCATGCGCGCAGCGCCGTTTAGGCGCTATCCGGTCAGTCGTGGTGGCTGGGGGTGAGAGTCTCTTACGGCTCCTGATAGCGGGAAGTGTCCGTCGCGAGGCGGAATCTGAAGGAAGCTGGAGGCAAACTCCTGGCCTGACAAACAAGAACCGCATATGAGGCAGCCACATTTAGGCGAGAAGGCCATGAAACTTGAAGCCCAATAGCTAAGAAGATGTAATAGTAGATCCGGCGGGTAGGTGGGTGGAATGTCGCGCGTCTTACCCTGGGAGGCCTGTTCGCTTGCCGATGGCTACCGACACCGTGAGGTGTTGGGATGGGCGAGCCGAAGTCAGCAGAGGCCATAGTAGGCTCTCTATACAAGAGCTGAAGGGCTGAACCTGTCACGAAAGGATAGTTGACCGCTCTCTGATGTGTACGAGCAGAAGTCTCCCCGGAGAGTTCTCGATAACTGTGTGGCGGGCCGGAAGCCCAAAGACTGTCGAGGCGTTCACACAGCACATAGGCGGGCGAGCTCAGCGGAACGAAAATTAGCCCGACAGTGGGGGCAGGAGCTGCCGTGGTACGGATCCGTTTGCCCGGTGGTGTGAGAGGACGGGGGAGGTAACTCTCCTTCCTACTCGATCATTTTAGTCAGGCCATCGCTCGCGTTTCACTAGAACACTTCTCCAGCCTCGCGGATGTTCCCTCTCCCGGTTTGATTGACGAATGCCTAGAACACGCGGTGTAGCCACCTTGCGTAAATGCCGTTTACCGCTTGAAATGGTGGTTTGATCGATTGTCAGCATGGCATTGTTTCGGCACATCCCGATGATGGGCAAGTCGTTAATCAGCTCGATATTGTCTTACCCGTCCATCCTCCTTTCGCGGCACCCAGCGCAAAAAAAGCATTAGCAGCCTGTTTGCCGTTTAATCTCACGTTACAGGCCGCCATACTCTGGTTTGTGTGGGTTCAGTGGTCGTAATTGAGAGTGACTTTTTTGGTCAGGGGGAAACACTGACAGCTTAATACCATACCAGCTTCGATCTCGTAGTCCTCAAGAGCAAAATTGGCATCCATTTCTACTTCACCTTCTTCGACCTTGGCTAGGCAAGTGGAACAAACGCCAGCCTTACACGAGAAAGGAATATCGGCACCGTGTTCATTGCCCGCATCTAAAATGCTCTTGGTATTACGGGGCAAATCATACTCAATGGTACGGCCATCAATGATCACTTTAATATGCGAGGTTTCCGCTTCAACGTGCCCGACACTTTTTTCCTGGCGACGCTTGTTGCCTGCCGTCGGCAACCCAGTAGTGAAAAGCTCAAAATGCACCTTGTCCTTTGGCAATCCATGCTTGGTAAGGACATCTCGAACTGTCTCCGTCATTTCCTGAGGGCCGCAGAGGAAAGCGGCATCTAATTTGGGTACCTCTACCCAGCGATCAAATAGAGCGTTGCATTTATCAGCATCAATGCGTCCGTTATAAAGATCAATTTCCTGCTGTTCGCGGCTAAATACGTAAATGATATTAAGACGCTCTAAATAGCGATCCTTGAGGTCCTGTAAGCGTTCTCGAAACAACGTGCCGGTGGTAGAGCGGTTTCCATAGATGATGGTGAAACGGCTTTTCGGTTCGGTTTCTAAAGTCGTAGAAACAATCGACATGATAGGGGTAACGCCACTGCCTGCAGTCACCGCTAGGTAATGCCCTTCGCGACTGGGGTCGAGAGGTACAAAGAACTTGCCCTGAGGCGGCATTACTTCCAGAGAGTCGCCAGGTTTCAATTCTTGGTTGGCAAAGGTAGAAAAGCTACCGCCAGGCACCAGCTTGACGGCAACTCTTAACTCATGTTCGTGAATGCCAGTGCAGATCGAGTAAGAGCGACGAGTATCCTCGCCTTCTATATCGCGACGAATCGTCAGGTATTGGCCTTGGGTGAAGCGAAAGGCGTCCAGTAAGTTGTCAGGTATTTTGAATGCAATGGAAACTGCATCATGGGTTTCCTGGCGAACATCTTTGACGGTCAAGGCGTGAAATCGGCTCATGGGAAATGGTCTCGTCAATCGTTATGTGCTTCACAGGCACTTGAAGTAGTCGAAGGGTTCTAAGCAGTCGCGACAGCGATAGAGCGCTTTGCAAGCTGTGGAACCAAATTCACTGACGCGTTCGGTTGCTTCGCTGCCACATAAGGGACAGGGAACTATTGGATCAGATTGTCCAATCAAGCTGCGTTTGTTCGCACTACCTACTGGTGGGGCTATGCCATAGGCACGCAATTTTTCGCGTCCATCCGCGGTCAACCAATCGGTTGTCCAGGCGGGTGAGAGGCGACGTTGGATTAATGGGGCAGGGTAGCCAGCTGCCACCAGAGCTTCATGGATATGCTTCTCTATAACTTCGGTTGCAGGGCAGCCAGAATAGGTTGGAGTGACGCTCACCTTTAATTGCCCATTGACCCAGTCGATATCGCGAACGATACCCAGTTCCACCACGCTAACGACCGGAACCTCAGGGTCCAGCACTTCCTGTAATACGGCCAGGACTGCTTCGATATCGCCTTCCTCACCTGCTCGAGGCAGGCCGCTGCGGTCGCTGCCGATCAGGTCACTGGAAGGCCATTCATCAAGCGGTTTCATTGGGGGGTTACCAGACGGTAGCATCAGGATACGTCCTTGGCAGATATTGCATCTCCGCCAATAGAAAACCCAAGTGCTCGGTGTGATGACCGACTTTACCGCCGGTATACATCCAAGCGTCGTAGGAGGGCCGTACCAAGGTGGCTTCCTCAAGGGTTTCTTCCACTGTCGCTTTCCAGCGGGTGACGAGGATGTCAGGGTCAGGCGCGATACCGGCCTCAAGCAGAGTCTGGTCAACATCGTCGAACTGCACCAGTTCGCCGGTAAAGCGCCATAGATTATCTAGGGCACGCTGCATACGGGCATGGCTTTCCTCGGTGCCGTCACCCAGGCGAATGACCCATGCAGAAGAGCGTCGCAGATGATACGTCGCCTCTTTAAGTGATTTGGCGGCCACTTCGGCGATGCGGGGATCGCTGGACTGGGTCAGGCCATCAAGTAAGTGAACATGCCACGCATCGAACAGGAACTGACGGCCAATGATATCTGCGAAGTCACCATTGGGCTGCTCGACGATCAAAAGGTTACGAAAATCCTGTGCATCACGTCGAAATGCCAAATGGTCGGCATCATGGCCTTCGCCTTCGAGTTCGGCGGCATAGGTCAGCCAGTTGCGCGCTTGACCGAAGAGGTCGAGACCCACATTCATCAACGCTAGCTCTTCTTCCAGCGCTGGGGCCTTGCCGCATAGTTGAGCGCTGCGTTGGCCGAGCACCAACGCGCTGTCGCCCAGGCGAAGCAGGTAGGTGGTTAATGGTGTCTGTGTTTGTTGAGCTACGTTATGCATCACCATCTCCATTACATGTGGCCGACTTCTTTCGGCAGTTTGTAGAAAGAGGCGTGGCGATAGACTTTGTCATTGGATGGATCGAACAGCGGCTCCTTCTCGTCGGGAGAAGAGGCGGTAATTTCGCTGGCTGGGACGATCCAGATGCTCACCCCTTCATTACGGCGGGTGTAAAGCTCGCGGGCATTCTCTATTGCCATGCGGCGGTCGGCAGCATGCACGCTGCCGACATGCTTGTGATTTAAGCCGTGCTTGCTGCGCACGAAAACTTCAAAGAGGGGCCAATCAGCCATGGGGAAAACCTCAGTAGTCAGTAGAGCCCCGCGCTGAGGAGCTCCATGTTGTTTTCAAAAGTCGGGTTTTAAAAAGCTGGATCGTGCTTTTAACCAACCATAATTAAACTGAGTTGCCGACCGATTTAGGCTGCCCGACGTTGTCGCTTAGCTGCGTGAGCCACGGCGGCTTCACGTACCCAGGCACCGTTATCAATAGCGTTGCGACGTGCTTCGACGCGTTCGCGGTTGCAGGGGCCATTACCTTTAACCACGTCGAAGAATTCCTGCCAATCGATCTCACCGAATTCGTAGTGGCCAGTTTCTTGGTTATATTTGAGGTCGGGATCCGGTGCGGTGCAGCCCAGCAACTCTAGCTGAGGTACGGTTTGGTCGAGGAAGCGCTGGCGCAGCTCATCATTACTGTGACGCTTAATCTTCCAGGCCATGGACTGGGCACTGTTGGGAGAGTTTTCGTCGGATGGGCCGAACATCATTAGCGCGGGCCACCAGAAACGATTGATAGAGTCTTGCACCATGGCTTTCTGCTCGTCGGTACCTTCTTGCATCAAGGTCAGCAAAATTTCGTAACCCTGGCGCTGATGAAAGCTCTCTTCCTTGCATACGCGAATCATGGCGCGGGAATAGGGGCCGTAAGAAGTGCGCTGGAGCGGCACTTGGTTGACGATAGCTGCGCCATCCACAAGCCAGCCAACTGTGCCCATATCAGCCCAGTTAAGTGTGGGGTAGTTAAAAATACTGGAATACTTAGCACGCCCATCATGAAGTTTGTCGATCTCTTCATCGCGATCGGCGCCGAGGGTTTCCATCGCGCTATAGAGATATAAGCCATGGCCTGCTTCATCCTGGATCTTGGCCATCAGCTGTAACTTGCGTTTGAGTGTCGGTGCACGCGTTAGCCAGTTGCCTTCTGGTAGCATGCCGACAATCTCGGAGTGAGCGTGCTGGGAGATCTGACGAATCAATGTCTTGCGATAGGCATCCGGCATCCAGTTCTTGGGTTCTATCTTGATTTCGTCGTTAATGCGCTCCTGGAACTCGCGTTCATCGGGGCTCATTTCATCAAGTGTCTTAAGTTTGCTGGTGCCAGTTTCAACGAGCTGCGCGTACATAGAGACCTCCGCGGCGTCGGTATGTCAGGAATGTGACTTTATCTTACCTAGAGTATAGCGACACAAAATGTTTTATCAAGAAGTATTTTTTGTGTCACTTTTATACTTTGTGATAAGAGTAGAGGCTTAGATAAGCCGTTTATAAAGGAAGGTATTGAAAAGAGAAGTGATTCTGAATATTTCCATTATTCAGGAACTATTGGCTATTCAGGTAAAAAAAGCCCCCGAAGGAGCTTTAACGTTGAAGGCGTTTCATCAAGCGTCTGAAGGATAGAGTCAGCGCATATCTTTGACACGTCGGGCCTTGCCCATCGAGCGCATGACACCTTCCACTTCACAAACTTCGATACGAGTGCTGATGCCGATATAGGTCTTGATGGCATGCTGGAGCTGTTTCGCGGCTTGATCGCAGGCCACGGGGTCGCGGGCGATGTCATGGTGACTTGCCTCGACACGCACCAGTACCATATCCATGTTGCCTTGACGGCTGACTTCGATCTCGTAATGTGGAGAGAGTGACTCGATCTTAAGCAGTTGCTCTTCGATCTGTGTGGGGAATACATTGACGCCGCGAATGATCAGCATGTCGTCGCTACGACCAGTAATCTTGTCAATACGCCGCATAGGTCGCGCAGTGCCTGGTAATAAGCGAGTAAGGTCGCGGGTACGGTAGCGGATAATCGGTAGGCCCTCTTTGGTCAGGGTAGTGAACACCAGCTCGCCGTATTCGCCGTCGGGTAAAACGTCGCCACTTATTGGGTCAATAATTTCGGGATAGAAGTGATCTTCCCAGATGGTTGGACCGTCTTTCGTTTCCAGGCATTCCATACCCACACCGGGCCCCATGACTTCCGACAAGCCATAGATATCCAATGCATCGATACCCAGGCGCTTCTCCAGGGCGGTACGCATACTGTCGGTCCAGGGCTCGGCACCGAAGATGCCGGTACGCAGGGGTAGGGTGTGCGGGTCGATGCCTTGACGCTCCATTTCGTCAGCAATGTTAAGCATATAAGAGGGGGTGACCATAATGATGTCCGGCTCAAAGTCACGGATCAACTGAACCTGCTTCTCAGTTTGACCACCCGACATGGGAATCACCGCGCACCCCAGGCGCTCGGCACCGTAATGAGCGCCCAGCCCACCAGTGAACAGGCCGTAGCCATATGCCACATGCACCTTGTCATTACGGCTGCCGCCAGCGGCGCGGATCGAGCGCGCTACGACATCCGACCATACATTAATGTCGTTCTGTGTGTATCCCACTACGGTGGGCTGTCCGGTAGTGCCACTTGAAGCGTGTATCCGCACGATTTCGCTCATCGGCGTGGCGAACATACCGTAAGGGTAGTTGTCGCGCAGGTCGGCCTTAGTGGTGAAAGGCAGCTTGGCGAGATCTTTCAGGGACTGGATATCATCGGGGTGCACCCCTGCCTTGTCGAAAGACTGGCGGTAGAAAGGCACGTTTTCGTAGGCGTGCTTCAGGCTCCACTTCAAGCGCTTGACCTGAGTGGCTCGCAGCTCGTCAATGCTGGCTGTTTCCAGAGGATCGAGAGTTGTAGTGTCGATAGGTGTGGCGGGCTGATTCATCAGGAGTCTCCGGTCAAGCAACTTGTTATTGGGCTAGCATGATTGAGCTAGGGTGGCCATGGCTCCTGGAACAGTTAGGAAATATGAACCATGGCTTGAGTAAAATGGCACGAGTAACAGGCTTACAAGCGCTCGATGATCAGGGCAATGCCCTGGCCGACGCCGATGCACATGGTGCATAGCGCAAAGCGCCCTTGCCGACGTTCAAGTTCATGCAAGGCAGTGGTGACCAGTCGAGCGCCACTCATGCCCAGTGGATGGCCCAAGGCGATGGCACCCCCGTTGGGGTTGACGTGTTCGGCATCATCGTCAAGGCCCAGGTCGCGCATTACCGCCAAGGCCTGAGCGGCAAAGGCTTCATTGAGTTCAATAACATCCATCTGGCCGAGCGTAAGCCCGGTTTGAGCAAGTACCTTACGGGTGGCCGGTGACGGCCCAAATCCCATGATGCGGGGTTCAACCCCGGCAGTGGCCATGCCTACTACGCGAGCACGGGCCTTGAGGCCAAAGCGTTCGGTTTGCTCGGGGGAAGCCATCAGCAGTGCACAGGCCCCATCGTTGACGCCCGAAGCATTACCTGCCGTGACACTGCCGCCCTCACGGAAGGGGGTGGGCAGCTTGGCGAGTTGCTCAGCGGTGGTGGAGGCGCGCGGGTGTTCATCGCTGTCCACTACTAGCGGATCCTGCTTGCGCCGGGGGATTTCGATCGGAATGATTTCCTCGGCCAGGCGACCGGCTTCCATGGCGGCGGCGGTGCGTTGCTGGCTGCGTAGTGCGAAGGCGTCTTGGTCTTCTCGGGAAATACTAAACTGTTCGGCTACGTTCTCAGCGGTTTCGGGCATAGAGTCGACGCCGAACTGGGCCTTCATGGCACGATTAATGAAGCGCCAACCAATAGTTGTGTCGAAGATATCGGCCTGACGTGAAAAGGCTTGCTCGGCCTTGCCCATGACGAAGGGGGCGCGAGACATTGACTCCACGCCGCCAGCGATCATCAGCCCTGCTTCGCCAGTTTTGAGGGCGCGGGCGGCATTGCCTATCGCATCCATGCCAGAGCCGCAGAGGCGGTTGATGGTGCTACCGGGTACGTCGACTGGAAGCCCAGCGAGCAAGGCGGACATGCGTGCCACGTTACGGTTGTCTTCCCCGGCCTGATTGGCACAGCCGTAAAAGATATCGTCAATCATTGACCAGTCGACGCTAGGGTTGCGCTCCATCAGGGTACGCATGGGAACGGCGCCCAGATCGTCGGCGCGTATGCTCGACAGCGCGCCGCCGTAGCGACCGACTGGGGTTCGAATGGCATCAATTATCAAGGCGTCTTTCATGCGTTATCTCCAGCAGCAGTCTCTTCTAGGCGGCGTACGCTGCCGCGAATTTTGTAGGAACGTCCACGGAACAAGGCGATGGTATCGCCATGCTGGTTGCGTATTGTGATGTCGTAAATGCCGGTACGCCCGCGGCGGCTGCGCTCTTCGGCAGTAGCGGTGAGTTCGTCGCCCAGTTGGCCGGGGCCGAGATAGTCGATACTGCATCCGGCGGCCACCGTGGCTTCGTCATAACTGTTGCAGGCAAATGCAAAGGCGGAGTCAGCAAAGGTAAAAAGAAAACCACCATGGCAGTTGCCGTGCCCCTGCACCATATCCTGACGCACGGTCATGCTCAGTTCAGCGAAGCCGGGTGCCATGCGAGTAATACGCATGCCCAACCCTTGGCTGGCATGGTCGCGGGAAAACATCGCCTCGGCACAGGCTTCCGCCAGTTGTTGCGGGGACAGTGGGGAATCACTCATGAAAGCTTTCCTCGCTCAGGGCTTTGCGACGCAGCAGAAAGGAAGCACGATAGCGCTCCTCGCCGTAGCTTTGCTGCAGGTGCGTGAGGGTACGGTGTACGAAGGGCAGGCCCAGCGAGTCCGCCCAGGCCAAGGGGCCGCGGGGGTAGTTAACTCCGGCCTGCATGGCCAGGTCGCCATCCTGGGCACTGCAGACACCCTGTAATACGGCATCGGCGGCTTCGTTGGCGAGCATGGCCACGGTGCGCAATACCACCAGCCCCGGCGTATCGGTCAGCCAGACGGCGTCCATTCCCAGACGCTGGAAGAAGGCGGTGGCCATTTGGCGGGCCTCGGACGAGGTGGCGTGGCTGGCAGAGAGCGCGATGATACTGGCGCTGCGGTAGTCAAAGCACAAGTCGAACAGCACTAGCGCTTCGAGCCCTTCGTTGACCGCGCGTTCGGCAGCGCAACGCCCGTCGCTGAGGGCGAGAACCAAGTCACCTAGGCGCAGGCGGGTCGTGCCGTCCTGCTGCAGTGACTCTCGGCGAACGACATCAAGTCCGGTTTCCTGGGCACGTTCCAGTAGCGGAGCGATCACCCCAGGGTCGCCCTGTACCACCAACGGCGGTAATTCAACTTGCGCTGGTGGCGCGATGTTGGGCCGAGGCTTGATGGCGCCTTCGCGCTGTTCTTCGCGATAATCGAAGAAGCCTTGACCAGACTTGCGCCCGAGGTGTCCGGCTTCGACCAGAGCGTGCTGCACCAGAGAAGGTTCGAAACGGGTGTCACCGTAGTAGGCGTCGAACACCGAGCGGGTCACCGCATAGTTAACGTCGTGACCGATCAGATCCATCAGTTCGAAAGGCCCCATGCGAAACCCACCTGCCTCACGTAGCAGCGCATCCAGGGTGGCGGCATCGCTGGCACCTTCTTGCAACAGGCGTAACCCTTCAGCATAGAAAGGCCGTGCCACGCGGTTGACGATGAACCCAGGAGTGGAGCTGGCATGGACCACGACCTTGCCCCAAGCGTTGGCGGTGGCGTAAAGAGTTTCGCCAACCTCAGCGGTAGTCGCTAGGCCAGACACCACTTCCACCAGCTTCATTACCGGCGCGGGGTTAAAGAAATGCAGCCCCGCCATGCGCTCGGGGTGTTCTAGGTTCGCGGCAATAGAAGTAATCGACAGGGACGAGGTGTTACTGGCGAATAAAGTATCAGTCGAGCACAGTGCTTCTAGCTGGGCGAATACTTGGCGCTTGATGTCGAGGTTCTCGACGATAGCCTCAATAATCAGGCGGCTGTCGGCCAAGGCATTGATAGCGTCGGCTGGCTGCAGGCGATCGATGATGCTATCCACATCGTCCTGGGTCATCTTGCCCTTGGCTACGCGCCGTTCCAGCTGGCGGCGAATATTGTCAATACCAGCAATTGCCGCGCCCGGTTGATTGTCATGCAGAATCACCGAGTGGCCAGCCTGGGCGGCTACCTGAGCGATACCGGCACCCATGGCGCCAGCGCCGATCACGCCAATGACGGCGCTCGTGGGAAGAGCTGACATCTCATTCTCCCTTGAAGGTGGGGCGACGTTTCTCCATGAAAGCGCTTACGCCTTCGCGGTAGTCCTCGGAGCGCCCAGCAAGGCGCTGCAGGTCGCGTTCCAGGTCGAGCTGCTCATTGAAGCTGTTATCGCTGCTGGCATGCAGAGCGCGTTTGATGAGTGCCAAACCACGCGTCGGTTGAGTTGCCAAGTGGCGAGCCATGGACATGGCTTCTTCTTGAAGCGACTCATCGTCGACGCAGCGCCAGATCATGCCCCACTGTTCGGCGGTTTCAGCGGGAAGCTTGTCGCCGAGCATCGCCAAGCCCTTGGCACGCGCCATGCCAACTAAGTTAGGCAATGTCCAGGTGCCACCGGAGTCTGGGATCAAGCCGATCTTACAGAAGGCTTGAATGAAGCTAGCCGAACGCGCCGCCAAAACGATGTCACAGGCCAGGGCGATGTTGGCACCGGCGCCTGCGGCCACGCCATTGACTGCGCAAATGGTTGGAAACGGCATGTCTTTGAGGGCGCGCAGCATGGGGTTGTAGCGTTTCTCCAATGACTCGCCTAGGTCGGGGGCTTGTTCGCCGGGCACCACGCTACGATCGGAAAGATCCTGTCCGGCGCAGAATCCTCTGCCGCTGCCAGTCAGCAGCAGAGCGCGAACGCTAGAGTCCTGGCGCACGGCTTTAAGCGCCTTGCGCATCTCGGAGTGCATCTCGGTATTGAAGCTGTTCAGGCTGTCGGGGCGATTCAGTGTAATACAGGCGACGCCGTCTTCTACGCTGTAAAGCAGGGGCGCTTGGCTCATGGGTAATATCCTTGTGTCAATGCCCTTGAAAAGTGGCAGGTCGTTTTTCTTGGAAGGCGCGAATGCCCTCTTCGCGGTCGGCGGTGCCCGCCAGCAAGGTGAACGCATGTCGTTCAAAGCGCAGGCCGGTGGCCAGGTCGGTATCCATCGCCTTGTGTAACGATTCCCGTGCCAAGCGCACTGCCAGCGGAGCCTTGGAGGCAATGCGTGTTGCAATAGCCATTGCGCGCTCTAGCGTTAATTCGGGCTGGGTAATCTCGCTAATCAGGCCAGCTTCGAGCGCGCGGCGAGCGGAAATCGGCTCGCCGGTAAGCACCATCTGAGTGGCGAGTGATTTACCCACCGCCCGCAGCAGGCGTTGGGTGCCGCCAGCGCCAGGCATGATGCCTAGGTTGATTTCCGGCTGGCCAAACAGGGCGTTTTCTCCCGCAATAATGATATCGGCATGCATGGCCAGTTCGCAGCCACCGCCTAAGGCATAGCCGTTGACAGCAGCAATAATCGGTTTGCGAAATTGCGTGATAGTGGCCCAGTGATGCTGCCGAGGATCTTCCAACATACCGACCAAATCGCGTTCAGCCATTTCGTTAATATCGGCACCGGCAGCGAACGCTTTCGTACTGCCAGTAATCACCACAGCGCGAACCTTGTCGTCACTATCAGCAGCGCTCAAGGTATCGGCAAGCTCGCCGAGAAGCTTCGTATTAAGCGCATTCAGTGCTTCTGGGCGATTCAGCGTGATGCATAAAACGCCTTCCTGGGGAGGGGTTATTTTTAGAGTAGTGGGCATCTTTACCTCAGTTCGGCCTGTGGCGCACAGGATGAATATCTGTCGAGTATAGATTTATTTTGATACACATCAATATTGTTTTATTGACGTTAATGTGTCGCTTAGTGGTGGTTTTTGTTATTTTTTATTTGTTAACAACATGTTATGTGAGTTTTTGGCAAGTAGATGATAAGCATTAGACCATGGTATGAAAAGTGAGTATGTGGCTAATAAAGTGATTTTTAGCCAGCTTATGTAAGGAAATTAGTGTTGGTTCATTGATTCTTAAGCAAACGATGCCAGGGAAAGGGTTTGATGTTTTGTTACGGGAAAGATAATCTTTGATGATATAGCGTATCAAAAAATAAGTGAGTTCAGGAGCGCCCCATGACGCAATCAGCGCAGCAAATGTTTGACCTACATCGTGAGATCCTTGACCAAGCTGTCGATGCCATCTCTAGCCGTAGTTTTTGGACGCCCTATCCAGAAAGCATGCGGAAATATCCCGAGGATGAAGTTAAAGCGGCGCCGACCAAATTCGATTCACTGCTCAATCAGCCATTTACGCTTAATGGGGTTGGTAACTCCCAGCAAGTAGGAGGTGAGGTGTCACCTTATGGTTTTGAGCTCGGCATTACTTATGATCAGCCAGACACCAAAGCGACGATAGCGGCCATGCAAGTGGCAATGCGAGATTGGCGGGATGCCGGAGTAGAAGCGCGAGTGGGAGTATGCCTGGAAATCTTGGCGCGTCTTAACGCCATGAGTCCGGAGATTGCTCAGGCAGTGATGCATACCAGCGGCCAGGGCCCGATGATGGCGTTTCAGGCGGGTGGTCCTCATGCCCAGGATCGAGGTCTTGAAGCCGTGGCATATGCCTGGCAGGCAATGACGCAGATTCCTGCTAGCGCGCAATGGGTCAAGCCCCAGGGTAAGCATGACCCATTAGTAATGGATAAGCGTTTTCACATTGTGCCACGGGGTATCTCATTGGTAGTAGCTTGCTCCACTTTTCCCACTTGGAACACTTATCCTGGGTTGTTTGCCAGTTTGGTCACTGGCAACCCCGTCATTCTTAAGCCGCACCCAGGTGCTATTCTGCCCGTAGCGATGACCACCCGGGTTGCCCAGGAAGTGATAGAGGAGGCAGGCTTTGACCCCAGCTTGGTGAGTTTAGTACCCGACACGGCCGATGCGCCACTTACCAAGGAGTTGGCGCTTGATCCTGCGGTTAAACTGATCGATTTCACCGGCTCCAATGTCTTTGGTGACTGGCTAATACAGAATGCTAAACAGGCTCAGGTGTTCGCCGAGAAAGCTGGGATCAACACGATCATTATCGACAGCGTGGATAGTCTTAAATCGGTCACGGCGAATCTTGCTTTCTCGTTGAGTCTTTATTCCGGGCAGATGTGCACGACCCCTCAGGCCATTTACGTACCTAAGAGCGGTATTGAAACATCGGATGGCCATTTGGGCTTTGACGACGTGGCGGCAGCGCTTGCGAAAGCCGTCCAAGCGTTTCTGAGTGACAACGACCGAGCCTGCACGGTGCTGGGAGCCCTCCACTCGATGGAGACGCAAGCACGAATAGATGAATGCCGTGGCTTGGGCGAAATAGTGCTAGATAGCGAGCCACGAGAGCACACTCAGTTCCCACAGGCCCGCATACACACGCCACTTATTCTTAAGGTGGATGCAGCACAGAAGGCTGCCTATAGTGAAGAGCGTTTCGGCCCGATAAGTTTTATTATCGCGACAGAAAACACCGCGCACAGTATTGAGCTGGCAAGTGATGTGATCCGGGAAAAAGGCGCGATAACGCTCGGAGCCTACGCGACCGATGAAGCAGTGGTCGATCAGTTCGAGCAACTTGCTATCGAGGTGGCAACCCCGCTCTCGCTGAATTTGGATGGGGGGATATTCGTTAATCAGTCGGCTGCTTTTAGTGACTTTCACGCAACAGGCGGTAACCCTGCGGCCAATGCCTCATTATGCAACCAAGCCTTTGCCTCCAGTCGCTTCTTAGTAGTGCAAAGCCGTCGCCATGCCCAACCCGACTGAGAATAACCGGTCTTAATAAAGGTGTTCAATGTCCTGTGTCACCTTGTCTTTCCAAGAGGAGGCGAAGTGACACAGAATTCTACACGTTACCGATAAATGGGCTGCCATGCGCTTTTTTACGCTAACCCGCC
Source organism: Halomonas sp. HAL1 (assembly GCF_030544485.1). Lineage (NCBI taxonomy): Bacteria > Pseudomonadati > Pseudomonadota > Gammaproteobacteria > Oceanospirillales > Halomonadaceae > Halomonas > Halomonas sp. HAL1. Next base: position 3,858,339 of record NZ_CP130610.1, on the reverse strand, counting down.
GAAGCGCTGATAAAACCGAGTGTTGGGTGCTGGAAGAGGGCCCTCTGCGGTTTCTAGGTGCTTATCAAGCCAACGCTCGGCGCGTTGATGAATTGCACGATAGATATTTCGCGATAACTGATAGGCATTTCGGCCTTCCCAAGCAGCAGGTAAAAGCTCGTCTGGAAGTTGAGGGTCTCGAAGTTGTACTTTTCGATACTCATGAATTAAAAGTACTCGCGCTATAAAGCACTCTTCTTCACTTAGTAAATCGCCATCGTTTGCCAGAGCTTGCCATAAGGGTCGAAATTTCTCTAAAAATAATTTGTAGCTCTTCGCCAGCTCATCAAGATTCCAGCTCTCTTTTACTTGTAGCCTTAGTGGCTTTATCACCATAGGGTTTGAAGATTCTGTTTGCATAATAATGGTATCTTCAGAAGCTCCCATATCTTGTAATACTGCCGTAGTGTCATTGCAGCTAAGCGTAGGGTGCGCAAGAATACCTGTAGCAAAACTGCCAAAGCCAAGCCATTCTAACTCGTCACGTACTTTTTGACGTAGTTCAGGTTCCAGCTGCGTCAGCATGGCTAACGTCCATTTACCTGTCCACTGAGCTTGTTGGCCATGATAAACACGCTTGAATGCTTGCTCAAACCGACGCTGGCCTGCATTACTAAGGCTATAGTAACTCCGCCGTCCTACCTTCTCACCTTGCAGCCACGTATCTTGTGTTAGACGATAAACTGACGTTCTCACCAAGCGTTCATTGATACCAATGGGGGCTAGCAATTGATACAGACTACCTAGCCAGACTGCCCCCCCACGCGGAACAATTGCGTCCCCGTATACGGTAATAATAAGTGAGCCTGCGCGTATAGGACGGCGCGCCTGGAAGTCATTAACAAGTTTCGTAACGCAATCAGAAGAAAACGACATGTGGTATTGAGTTCCCGTGCGGCAATTCTCTATCATTAAAGTATTTAATGATTTATGTAGATATGCTACCAAAAGTAGATATATCAGGCTGACATTAGTATCGCACTGCTCCTCCGTGAGAGAAAGCAGCACAATGCGAGTATAATCTTGGCGGCTCAACACAGTAGACGGGAGCTATTAAAATAGTTGGCCACATCGCCTATCAGCGAGTCTCTCTTAATCTTATCAATGTACTGCAGGATTATGGGCTTTCTTCGCTGCTTTTTACCGTTCCCTTGGGGGCTGTGTTGCCAGCATCAAGGTGCGGGCGGTTAGCGTCCAGTTCACTAAGTGGCTCGCAAGGTTCCATTCGTTCACGGCAGCGGTTTGTCAGGCGCTGATACTCCCGGGTGGCTTGCTGCTTCCAAGCTACTTCTTCATCCGTGAGCGCTCGCTTGACTTTGGCCGGTGATCCTAATATCAAAGATTGAGGCGGGCATTCGAAGCCCGTCTTGACAAAAGCCGCAGCCGCGACGATAGAGCGTTCGCTGATAACGGCGCCATCCATTACCACCGCATTCATGCCTACCATGGCATCACGCTCCACCACGCAACCGTGCAGTACAGCGCCGTGTCCGATATGGCCGTCGCGTGCGACTCGTGTAACGAATCCAGGGAAGCCGTGCATCACACAGGTATCCTGGAGATTTGCTCCATCTTCCAATACGAGTTGACCAAAGTCGCCGCGCATTACTGCTCCAGGTCCTACATAACAATTAGGGCCTACGATGACATCGCCAATCAGTACGGCGGTGGGGTGCACATAAGCACTAGGATGAACGACTGGGGTTACCCCCTCAAGACGATAACAGGGCACGATAAATCTCCTTTGGTAAGTTTCAGCGTGTCATAGTTTATAGGCTGGCGGCGAAATGTCCCCAGCCGTGCTGACCTGGTTCATATGGCCATTAAAAATCTCAATACCACACCTAGTCACGATAATGCTGTGGGCAGATATTAAGTCAGAAAATACGATACAGTTTTGTCTATAATTTTATATATTGAGTAGCAAGGTGTTACGTAATATCAAGCTGCCCCCTATGTCAATTCTTTTTTCGCACAGCTTGATTAGTAAAATGTCTCGATAGAAATTTATCTCTCCACCAGCAAGGTTGTGCTACTCATCGAATAATGCCTACGTATAGGCGGAGCGGGGTCTAGTCCACCATCACTGCTTGATCAGAACAATTGGCGGCGTGTCTAGAAATTATTCTAAAGTATAAAGAGATACGTTTTTTATTTATTGATTTATTCTTTTGTATCACTAAGCTAGGGCTTAGATTAGATGAGCCTATTCAACCTTCAGGGCCGCCACTGGAGGCCACAGATGAACGAATGGAGTTTCCTATGCCAGTCCTGAAAAGTTTCATTGCCGACCAGTGGGTCGGAGAAGTACCCGCAAAGGCCCTACCCAGCGCCATAAATGGCGAAATCGTGGCACATACTCACGACGACATTCTCGATTTTAAGAATACCATTGAGTATGGCCGTAAGGTCGGCGGCAAGAATTTGATGGCCATGGATTTCCAAGAGCGCGCTCTGGCTCTGAAAGCTATGGCCATGTACCTGCAGGAACATAAGAAGGAACTGTATGCTCTGTCGATGCATACCGGTTCAAGTAAGGCCGATAATGGCATTGATATTGATGGCGGTTTTGGCACCATGTTTTCCTACGCGAGCATGGGACGGCGCGAACTGCCTTCCGGTAACGTAGTGCACGAAGGCCCAGTAACACCTCTAGGCAAGAACAATCACTTTGCCGGCACCCATATCCTCGTTCCCCGCGGTGGTGTGGCCGTTCACATCGACGCCTATAATTTTCCAGTGTGGGGAATGCTAGAGAAATTCGCTCCCACCTTTTTGGCGGGCATGCCCTCCATTGTGAAGCCAGCTACCTCAACCTGTTACGTCACCGAACTTGCCGTTCGCTTGATGCAGGAATCTGGCGCATTGCCTGAAGGTAGTCTGCAACTGATTATCGGCAGCACAGGCGACTTGTTTGATCACCTTGAAGAGCAGGATGTGGTGACCTTCACAGGTTCCGCTGCGACGGCACGCAAGTTGCGCAACCATCCGAACATTATTAATCGTTCGATTCCTTTCAACGCCGAAGCCGACTCGCTGAACAGTGCCATTCTGGCGCCAGACGTGACCCCTGAGCACGAGGAATTCGATATCTTCGTGAAGGAAGTGAGCCGTGAGATGACTGCCAAGGCTGGCCAGAAATGTACCGCGATCCGCCGTGTGCTGGTGCCAAAGAGCCAGGTGCAAGCTGTCTGCGATAAACTTAAAGAAAGGCTCTCTAAAGTCACAGTGGGTGATCCTTCCGTTGAAGGCATTCGCATGGGAGCTTTAGCCTCCACTGACCAGCTTGAGGACGTCAAAGCCAATATTCAGGAGCTGCTGAAAACTAGCGAACTGGTTATCGGCGGTGACAGCAGCTTCAAACCGACCGGCGAAGGCACCGATAAAGGCGCCTTCATTGAGCCGCATTTGCTACTGTGTCGGAACCCGGAAAATGGTTGTGGCGCCCACGACATCGAAGCCTTCGGTCCAGTGGCAACGGTTATTCCCTATGACACTATCGAAGACGCGGTCTCGCTGTGTGCCAAGGGCCGCGGCTCACTGGTTACCACTTTAACTACCCGTGATACAGCTATTGCTGGGAAAATTGTGCCCCTGTTGGCTGCCTTCCACGGACGCTTGCACCTACTTAACGCAGAAGCTGCAAAAGAATCCACCGGCCACGGGTCGCCCCTGCCCATGCTCAAGCATGGTGGCCCCGGTCGCGCTGGTGGCGGTGAAGAGCTAGGCGGTATCCGTGCGGTTCATCACTATCTTCAGAGAACCGCTATCCAGGGAACCCCATCCATGCTTGCAGCGGTGACTCGGGAGTATGTACGTGGAGCCGACTTGATCGAAACCGAAGTGCATCCGTTCCGTCGCCACTTTGAAGATTTACAGATCAACGAGTCTTTGCTGACTCACCGTCGCACAGTCACAGAGGCAGACATCGTCAATTTCGGCTGCCTGTCCGGCGATCACTTCTATATGCACTTTGACGAAATTGCAGCGCGGGAATCTCAATTCGGTAAGCGCATTGCCCATGGCTATTTTGTGCTTTCTGCTGCAGCTGGCCTATTCGTTTATCCAGGTGAAGGGCCGGTACTGGCGAACTACGGCCTGGATACTCTGCGCTTTATTGAGCCAGTTGCACCAGGTGACACCATTCGAGCCCGCTTGAGCTGCAAGCGCAAGATTGATCAAGGGCGTACATCACCGGACGGACACCCTCAGGGAGTAGTGGTCTGGGATGTCCAGGTTCAGAACCAGCACGACGAACTGGTTGCGAGTTACGACATTTTAACACTTGTTGCTAAAAAGCCTGATTAAGTTTAAGCGACTCTATTTTCACTCTGTGTTGAAAACACAGGGTGAAAATATTGCAAGAATAAAAACGCCGCGAACAAGATAAATGAACTAAGCTTTAAGTGCCTATATAGAAATAACCGAGCATTCACTACCTTAGCTTAACATTATTTGGTTGGGCCAGCGTTTAAGTTTAACGTGCCGCGAAGCTTTGAAGTCCTAAGTCTTTTTTATAGCCGAGAGTAAAGCTACTGCGGCCCATTACCCTGTGGGCTATTACCAGTACGCCATTTTCTTTGGCCCTTATTAAGTGATTCTGCATAAATTATCGCGTATAAATAACAAAGATCAATCAGAGTAAAATACAGAACCATGTCTCGGCGCTTACGTTTCGTTTCTTTAACACCTGACCAGCAACGTATCTTAAATGAAGCCTACCAGTACGGCGAAAAGAGAGCACTACGTCGTCGGGCTCACGCCATTCTGCTCAATCACAAGGGCCATACGATTAACCAGATTCGCGATATTATTGGGGTTAGGCGCGATACGGTATCGACTTGGTTATCCCAATGGGAAGCAGACGGTATTGAAGGTCTTCAAGACAAGCCTCGCGAAGGACGCCCGTACCTTCTCAGCGAGAGCTGATCTTGCTGTGTTAGAACAACTGGTTGAAGAGTATCCCCATCAATTGCCTGTCCTCCATGCCAAGTTTCAGGAGCAGACAGGTAACGTCGTCAGCCAGGACACGTTGCGGCGCGCGTTAAAAAAAAGGCTATAGCTGTAAGCGGATACGCCGCTCATTGAGGGCACAGCGTGACGAAACAGATTTCCACCATACGCAAGAGATGATCAATGTGTTGAAGGAGTGGGAAGATGGTGGTGAGTGCGATCTCTATTTCTTTGATGAAGCCGGTTTCTCGCAATCATCGTCACTTCCTTATGCATGGAGTCCGATAGCCAAGCCCTGGGAAGTAACTGCCTACCCACACAGCCAACGGCTGAATGTACTGGGCTTTCTCATCAGAAAAGGTGAATTTTTTCACCACATGACCACCGACTCAGCACTGAGACCGTTATAGAAGCCTTTGATCAGTTTGCGGCACATAAAGACCCTGACGCATTCGCCGTCGTGATACTGGATAATGCCAGAATGCACCGTTCCCAGGCATTCCAGCGCAAACTTATTGATTGGATGGCACATCGCATTCACCTAGTCTATTTGTCGCCGTATTCGCCGGAGCTGAACCTGATCGAAATCCTTTGGCGCGAAATCAAATACCGGTAGCTACCATTAACAGCCTACAGTTCGTTCGATAAGCTTTGTGAAGCGGTCAAAAAAGTATGCAATGGTTACGGCACTGATTACTCAATAACTTTTGCATAACCACTTAACAAACCAATTTGGCCTGAGAGGCATTTGAATTGGCTAAGTTACCTCTAAAATTCCAAGGCTAATATCACTACAATGGTGCGAAAGGGGGTGACTACTTTGGCGATTTGATCAAGCCTGAGTAGTTAATACGTACCTCGCTGATGCTGGATTAGTCACAAATAGCGGAAAAGGGCGCGTCCAGTGTGATGTTGTTCAGATTGTGCAATCCCGAAAATAAACTGACCTTACTAAACTTGGAAATACCAGTGAGCAGGACGAAATGAAGATGCGAGTCAACGTCTTTGAACACGCTGTATAAGTTCTTCAATCCCTCTCGGAGTTCTCGGGCAAGCTCTGGGTTGAACAAGTTATCCAAAATTAGCTTGTCGTAATTGTAGGTCAGCCCCCGCTGGTTGGCTATGGAGTGCACTTGGCGAAGCAAACCATGATGGAGCTGGTTTGCAGTCACATCAACTAGCATGTCGCAGTGGCTACCGTAAACAGAACCGGGCGTCCATCGATACGAACAAAGCCGACGATAATGACATTACGAAACCAGGGGCGTCCATAGCTAGGGTCACTCCACCATCCTTTCAGCCTTGGAGCTTCGGCGAATGCTGGTATGGTTTACACACCAGCATTAAACAAACCTATTAGTGATCAGGGGGGGCTTCTAACTCTTGGCCTTTGTTTTTAATGATCATGGTTAGGCCTGACACAGGTCACGAACCTCATTCCGGTTGAGTAGCTTGCATGGAGGGCCGCTTCGAGAAATCAGCAAACCAGCTGGCGAGTAGGTCGTGGTCACTTCGCCAATCCTTTTGAGGAAAGCGGAAATCGAGATAGGCAAGAGTACATGCTGTCGCAATACTGCCGACAGAGGCCGGCCCCTTCAGTAACTTGAGCCAACGGTTTTCAAGATCATCCAGGCCGCTGTCGATCTTCTCCATCTGGCTATCGTGCCATAGAGCCCAGTAATATTCCTGAGGTCTTAGCACAGATTCATAACGACACAGCAGAGCTGCATCGAGAATCGAGTCTGCCAAGGCTTCTAATGTCATAACAGAGAATCTGTCCTTGAGATTTTCGGGATATAATGACCAGGAATTCGATAGAGTATCTATGTAAGCACATATCACTCGACTATCAAAAAGTGGAGTATCATCATCTAGCAAAGCTGTCGGCACCTTGCCAGAAGGATTTTCTTTAACAATATTGGGATCCCGTTTGACTGGCCAGGCTTTGGATGGAAGTTTTTCGATCTGATCAAAAACATTTTTTTCATGAGCAGAGACAAGTACTTTTCTAACAAAAGGGGAGGCGGAGGAGTAAAAAATTTTTAATTTCATATTTATTTCCTTTTATCCTTTTCGCTATGGGCTAGTTATGATTTTGGTCTTGTAGCAGGTTAGGGTCCTCTTGTAAGCGTCCGACAAGTAGCTCTCCTGCGAAGTAGACATGTTCATGCATTAAAGCGGCGGCCCGATCACCATCACCAAGTCGGAGTGCTTTGGCTATACGGCGGTGGTCGTTGTGGGAGCGATAGATTATTTCGAAATCGTCCCACAGAATCACTCTGTCAGAAACTAAAGGTACATTATGAGACCTATCCACAAAGTCTTTTAAAAGTGGATTGCGAGCAGATTCCATAATCGTTTCATGAAACTCGACATTCATCTTTCTATATTCGGGAAGAGCATCGGGCAAGAGTTCACCTGAGGCTAGTAGCCTATCACCAGTTTCTACTAGATCATCAAGCCTATCCAGAACGCTAGCAGCTATACCGGTCCTGGCAGCGAGACGGCATGCCAGCGCCTCTAGGGTCGAGCGTATTTCGAATACTCCTCTGATATTACCTATAGAAATCTGCTTGACTCGATACCCTCGATTGGACTCGTAGTCGAGTAGGCCATCTTGAGCAAGACTTGCCAATGCCGATCGCACGGGCGTTCTTGATAGGCCAAGTAGGCTCGAGAGATGATCTTGATGTACCCGATCGCCTGGGCAAAGATCGCCTGTCAGAATCATTTCTCTAAGCGCAAACTTGGCCACATCGGCGACAGTCGCTCCATTCTCCCGCATCACCGATGCCTCCATTAACTTCTGATGTTATCAGAGCGAATCATGGTCTAAGCCGACTGCGCTTTCAACCCCAATAAAAAATAATTTATCCAATGATACTACTTTTGGTCAAATCTAGCGGAATTATCTTGACGTATGGTGACAAATTTATCCAATCTATACGAAAGACATCTGATGAAGGAAAAGCTAGTGACTGATTTAGCTCTCGTTACAGGCGCCAGTGGTGGTATTGGCAAAGCAGTATGTGAGCGGCTGGCAAGGGACGGGTACCGGGTAGTGGTAACCGACCTGTCTGAAGTTGCGGCCTTAGAATTGGCAACTCGGCTGCCTGGCATGGGGCACGCGGGATATAGACTGGATGTCAGGGATGATAGTGGTATCGCATCAATTCTGAAAAATATTGAAGAGCAGCATGGTCCGATCCGGGTCCTAGTAGCAGCGGCTGGGATTCTGATACTCGACGATGAAGGACAGAGACGGCCTATTACACAAATTTCGAATGAAGAATGGCAAATGACGCAGGAGGTAAATAGCAGTGGGACTTTCTTCTTGTTGCGAGCCTACTTGCGTTTAAGGGTTAACCAGCGAATAGATGGTGCTAGATTCATCGCCTTCTCTTCTGTGGCTGCGCAGTTGGGGGGGTACCGTTCAAGTGCAGCCTATATTGCTAGCAAGAGTGCCGTGCTTGGATTGGTCAAGGCAGGGGCTCGAGAGGGAGCTGAGCTTGGTGTGTTAGTGAATGCGGTAGCCCCCGGTCTGATTGACGCTCCGATGTTACGTCTTTCTCTTGATCCTTCCGCAGATAGCAAAGTGGAAAAAACCATTCCGCAAGGGCGTATCGGCACACCCGGAGACGTAGCAGGGGCTGTATCTTTTCTTGCAGGTAACGACAGTGCTTATACAACGGGCAGTGTCATAGATGTCAACGGCGGCTATAGGATGCAGTAATGATTAAGCTGACGAAGCATATCAGTTATGCACTTGCTGTGGTAGCAGCGCTCGCGCTTGGCCTGATGATGCTCCATGTCACGGCAGATGTTATAGGCAAGTATTTGTTTAATAGTCCTATACCAGGCACTGCTGAAGTGGTCGCCAGCTATTACATGGTAGCGGCAGTATTTCTTCCTTTAGCCTGGGTCGAGATTAACGAAGGCTCTATTGTCGTAGAAATTTTATATGACCTATTTCCGTCTATGACTAAGAAGCTACTTTTTATTGTCTCAACCACTCTTTCTTCATTATTTTATGGCGGCTTGGCGTGGCTCTCCTTAGGACCCGCTATCCATGCTTGGAAGATTGGTGAAGTTGTAGAAGGGACGTGGCGCGTTGTTATCTGGCCTACCAAGTTTATATTGCCGCTAGGTTTGGCGCTTGCTTGCTTAATAATGCTTATTCGTTTAATAGAAATTTCTCGAGGTAACTACCAACCTGTCGAAGACTCCGAAACTAAAGGATAATAAAATGGATCGCCTCGAAATAGGTATTTTGGGAATAGTAGCAACGTTGATCATGATCGGCATTCGAGTCCCGGTTAGTGTTGCAATGGGAGTAGCGTCATTCGCTGGCATCTATTTCATGATGGGAATCATGCCAGCCATAGGCATCAGTAAGGCCATTCCTTATGACCTCATAGGTAATTGGAATCTTTCAGCTGTGCCCATGTTTCTACTTATGGGCTACATCGCATCTTCTGCTGGATTGAGCAGTGGCCTGTTTAGCGCCGCAAGGGTCTTTTTGAATCGTATCCCTGGGGGGCTTGCCACGGCTAGTGTTGCCTCAAGTGCGATGTTTGCATCTGCCAGTGGTTCGAGCGTAGCAACGGCAGCGGCTTTCTCGCGAATCGCTATTCCTGAGATGTTGAAAGCTGGTTATGCTCCTTCCTTGGCTGCAGGATCAGTCGCAGCGGCAGGGACGCTGGGTTCCTTGATTCCTCCCAGTGTGCTGTTAATTGTTTATGGGCTGACGATGGATGTTTCCATTAGCACGCTATTTTTGGCGGCGGTTGTCCCAGGCATACTTTCAGCGCTCGTTTTCGTCGCTATGATCACTATACGATGCATTCTGAATCCCAGCTTAGCGCCAAAGGTTGATGAGAAAACCACTTTGGGGCAGAAACTGGAGTTGGTGAGGGATATTTGGCCACTGCCGGTACTGATTTTAGGTGTGCTTGGCGGAATTTTTACCGGGATTTTCACAGCGACTGAAGCTGGAGCCATAGGTGCTTTCTTGGCCTGTGTGATAGCGCTATTCCGACGTACGCTTACTGCTAATACTCTGAAGATTGCTTTAATCGATACGGCAGTTGGAACCGCGACTATATTTATCATAGTCATGTCGGCAGCACTTTTCTCCAGCTTTATTGCGCTGTCAACTTTACCAAGTTGGGTAACATTACAACTTGCTGAGTTTGATACTATATGGGTGATAATATTAATTTGCCTCCTCTATATAGTTCTTGGATGCTTTTTAGAAAGCATATCCATCATTCTTTTGACAGTGCCTGTTCTTGCCCCTCTCTTGACGGGGATGGATATTAATCTGATTTGGTTCGGTGTGTTAGCAATCAAGCTACTGGAAACTGGGCTTATTACACCCCCTGTGGGGATGAATGTATATGTTATTAGATCGAGTCTCGGCAACACTATACCTTTGGGAACTATCTTTTCTGGCGTCTCATGGTTCATTCTGGCAGACGCCTTTACTATAACTCTACTGGTTGCTTTTCCTGTGTTAACGCTTTGGTTGCCAGGAATCGCAGGTTGAGTGATGTGGTAATGCAACAATAAGTATAATTCAACGCAGTTTTAATCAGGTAAACTCAGGAGATAATAATGAAAAAACTCACTTGTTCTGCTGTCGCACTGGCTGGTGTAGTAGCCTTTCCAGCAATGGCGAATTCATATATAGCTACTAATTGGATGTCTCCCGTTCATATCCTTAATGAACAGCCATATCAAAAGCTTGCTGAAGAGATATCGGAGAGCACTAATGGTGAAATGTCCTTCGAAGTATATTCCAGTAGCTCTCTGGTCCCTGCCAAGACAACCATGCAAGGTATTAGGGATGGAGTGGCGCAGCTAGGTGTTGTTTATCCCGGCTATACGCCATCCGAGCTACCTATCAATAATGTACTGAATGATTTGGTTTTTACATCCAGTGATGCCTTGGCTGCCGCTATTGCCTATACGGACATAGGGATAAACAATGAGTTGGTTAGGGAGGAGTGGCATGAGAACGGGGGGATTTTCGTAGGGGGCTATTCTACACCGGTCTATAATTTCATCTGTATGGATCCGATCCGCAGTCTGAATGATGCACAGGGAAAGAAAATCCGCACAGCCGGTGGAGCACAGACTGATTGGGTGAATAGCCTCGGGGGCGTACCGGTATCTGTTCCGATTGGGGATGTCTATTCAGGCTTAAGTCGCGGGTCTATCGACTGTACTCTTTCAGATCCTACTAATCTGGATAAGGGAAACAAACTCTGGGAAGTTGCTGAAAGTGTCACCACGTTACCTATGGGTGTGGTAATGGGGGCAACTTATGTCATGAATCCTTCATTCTGGCAGGGGTTAAATGAAGAACAAAAAAATATCCTTCTTGATCATTTAGCATCTGGGGTTGCTCGCACCCAGGTTACCTATGCTGCCGATGTGGACGCGGCACTCGACGGCTCTCGCGAGCGAGGCCTTGAAATTCTTTCGCCTAATGAAGACCTCACTGAGGCACTTGCTGAGTTCCAGAAATCGTTTATTGAAACGCTCCCACAAATGGCTATGGAAGGAAGAGGAATAGAGGATCCATCTTCTCTCATAGACGAATTCATCGCCAAGCAGGAAGAATGGAGTGTGCGTCTAGATACTGTCGACCGTACAGATCCGGATGCTATCGCCCAGCTCATCCGTGCTGAGATCTATGATGAGGTTGATCTGGCTAGTTTCGGTTATTGATTAAGTAGGGCCGGCATCAGCCGGCCCTCTGTTTAACTATTGGAGGAGTGCATGTCTAAGCCAGGTACAGCTGTGGTTACAGGTGGTGGCGCCGGTATTGGGCGAGCTATTTCATTGCGGCTATCACGGTCAGGCTACAATGTCATCGCTGTAGATCTAAACGAAGATCAAGCAAATGAAACAGCTCAGCTTATTAAAGAGGCAGGCGGAGAAGGCAAATCCTATGCTCTTGACATAACAGATGGTATTGCAGTAGAGAAATTTTTTAACTCTATCCCGCAAGTGGACTGCCTTATCAATAATGCGGGGACTTTTAATGTAAAAAAGTTTGCTGAACTGACGGTTAACGACTTCAGGTCCATGTATGAGGTTAATCTAGTCGCCATGTTTGATATGGCTCAAAAGGCTTCATTTAGAATGCCTGAGGGTGGATCAATAATTAATATTGCCTCTCGCGCAATGTTGGGCGCTAAAGAATATATACATTATTCATCATCGAAGGCGGCTGTCGTAGGATTTACTCGGTCTTTGGCTCTTGAATTGGCGAACAAAAGTATAACAGTAAATGCCGTAGCCCCAGGAGTAATAGAGACCGATATGCTCAAATCTAGATCGGATACTGATCTTGATGCCTTGAGGAGCATGCAGCCAATGGGACAGCTGGGATCTGCGGATGACATTGCGGGAGCAGTGAATTTCCTATCCTCACACGAAGCCAGATTCATAACTGGACAAGTAATGTTAGTAGATGGTGGTCGTTCTCTTGGCGGCGTTACGAATATATGAGGAACCTTAAATGAGCAGTAAAAATAAAGTTGCCATCGTCACCGGAGCAGCATCTGGCATTGGAAAATCGACAGCATCATTCTTAGCGGATAAAGGAATGAGCGTTATTGCAATTGATCGTGACGAAAATGGATTGATGCTTTTGAGAAATTCCTCCGCTGACAAGATCTACACCCTAGAGTCCGATTTGACGGATACTGACTTAGAAATCAAGGTTGCTGAGGCCCTGCATGTCATTGGTGGTGAGCTGTCGATCCTCGTCAATAATGCAGGGATGGGAGGCGGGGATAGTGTTCTCAGTACATCGGATGAATCGCTCAGAAATTTTCTTGAAATTAATATTGTATCGCTTTTCAGATTGAGTCGTTTAGCTATCACCGAAATGAAAAAACAGTCACATGGTGCCATCGTCAATGTGGCTTCCATCTATGCGGAAGTAGGCGCAACTTCTAGTTCTGCCTACTCTTCCTCCAAGGGGGCCGTTGCGTCATTGACTAGGCAGATGGCAACCGATTATGGACCCAGTGGCATTCGTGTCAATGCTGTCGCTCCCGGCCTCATCGAGACTCCTCTGACAGCGGAGCGTATTCGTACGGAACGCTGGCGCAAGCAAATTTTTGTTGAGCAGTCGCCTCTTCGTCGTGTCGGTCAATCCGATGAGGTTGCGCGTGCCATAGTATTCTTGGCCAGCGAAGATGCCAGTTTCATAAATGGTGAGATTTTACGGGTTGATGGAGGCTGGGGGATGGGTCGATACCCAAGGCCGGAGGAGGAGCTGTGAGCATGTGCAATGACTTTCCAGACAGCGAATATGATTTAGTAGTGATCGGTTCTGGAGCAGCTGGTATGACTGCAGCTCTAGTCGCTCACTTCGGAGGTATGAAAGTTGCTGTTTTCGAGAAGGATTCTTACTTTGGTGGTTCGACGGCTGTATCTGGAGGGGCGATATGGATACCGGATAACCCCAAAATGCGTGCAGCTGGAATGACTGATAATCGAGACGAGGCCTATAACTATATTGCTAATGAGACCGGCGAACTGCTGAATCCTAGTTTGGTAAGGGCCTTTCTGGAGGCGGGCCCTGAAATGGTGGGTTTCATGGAGGAGAATACTTACCTAAAATTCGAACACAGGACTTTTTCTCCTGATTATCATTCAGACCAACCTGGAGCTTCGCTTGGCGGTAGAGTATTAGATGCGCAGACTTTTGATGGGCGCCTCTTAAAGAAGCAATTCAATCGCCTTAAGCCTCCAATTGAAGATTTTACTATTTTCGGTGGCATGATGCTTAACCGGTTTGACATTGGTCACTTCATGAACATTACGAGGAAGCCAGCATCGGCGTGGCATGCGTTCCGCCTTCTCCTTAGACATGCTCGGGACCGATTACTCTATTCACGTGGCACCCGGCTTACGTTGGGTCAGGCGATTGCAGGGCGACTGGCCTATTCAGCGATAGAAAAAGAAATCCCGATATTCACCGAAGTGGCGCTGGCTTCTCTCAAGGTCGAAGCCGATAAAGTTGTGGGCTTTCATACCAATGATGGACGAGAGATTCTCGCCAAGCATGGCGTAGTGCTTGCCACTGGAGGATTTCCTGGAAATGGTGATTTAAGTAAGAGTGTTATGCCACATGTCCAGGCTGGCTCTAAGCATTACTCAATGTCACCCAAGCCGGCGATAGGGACTGCAATTGAAGCCGCTGAAGCCATTGGAGCTCACTTCGTCAAGACTAATAAACATGCCGGATTCTGGGCGCCAGTATCACTAATTCCCAGTCAGCACGGTGAACGACCATTTCCCCATTTGTTTCTCGATCGAGCCAAACCGGGTGTTATTGCTGTGAATTTGGATGGTAGACGCTTTGTTAATGAAGCGGTGTCTTACCATGACTTCGTGACTGGCATGATTGAAGAAGAGGTTCATGAAGCTTGGCTGGTGTGTGATCATCAGACATTGAGAAGATATGGTTTGGGCCCAGTCCGGCCATTCCCTTCCCCTTTCAAGAATCAATTACGCACCGGTTACTTGAAGAGGGGAACATCGCTCGAGGAATTGGCTGAGGTGCTAAGCATGCCTTCAGATAACTTAATTGAGACTGTTAAGCGTTTCAACTTAGATGCTTGCACAGGGACTGACCAAGAATTCGGAAAGGGCTCTACAGACTATCAAACCTATTTGGGCGATGCTGAGCATGAGCCTAACCCTTGCCTGAAACCTCTTGAGCAAGCACCGTTTTATGCTATCAAGATATATCCAGGGGATATCGGGACTTCCATGGGTCTTGCAACCGACGAAAAAGGACGGGTTCTGGATAAAGAAAATAAAGTTATCCCTGGGCTTTACGCCTGTGGTAATGATATGAACTCTATTATGGCAGGCTCTTACCCAGGTGCTGGCATTACCCTGGGGCCCGCATTGGCATTTGGCTATATTGTAGGCCGTGATGCTTCTGAAGCTAAAAGAGCCTCAGAAAATTACAAAGAAGAGGCTGTTTAAATTAATGTTGTTGCGGTGTTGCCTATGTGATTATTGTTCTAATTTAATTGCTTGTATGCCTGGGTTCATAGAATAACTGCAGCACTTTGAGCCACTCGGTAGAAGCAGAAGGGCCGCGCCGGTACCCCCCCCTGCTTTACCGACCAAAGTGAAGCAGAGCATGGGATACCGATAGCTGACTCAGACCCAACGATACCAGATTCACTCTTATATTGGGGTAGGAATGAGCAGTGACAGGTCGCCAGAGACCTTGGAATTCATAACAGTACGATTATCCGCGAACTGTGTCGTAACACGACCGCTGACGGTTATGAACCTGAGCTGGCTCAGCACCGTAGCAACAACCGGCGACGTACCGCCTGGACGTGGACGAAGCGGTCTACCCAGCATGATCAAAATCGTCGCTAAGAAACTGAGTGAGGGGTGGAGTCCTGAGCAGATTAGCGGTTTCATGGCGCCTTTGAACGGCATAGGTGTCAATTACCAATGGATCTACGCCTTGAATTGGAATGACAAGGCGCGCGGAAGCGGTCTCTGGCGGTACCTTCGCCAGCCTAAGCGGCGCAGCAAGACCGTGCTCATGCCAAGAGCAAGATCCCAACCATGTGGGTATTGAGCACCGTCCCACTGAAGTCGATGATCGACTCATTATCGGCCATCGGGAGGGCGACACTTTGCTTAAGGGGCATAACCAGTCGGGCTTAGTTACGTTGGTGGAGCGCCGCAGTGGCTATTTAATGACAGCGCGTTTGCCAAAGATAACAGCAGAACTGAGCGAGAAGGCCATGATTCGGCTACTCTAGCCTCGGTGCGATGAAGAGCATCACGCTGAACAACGGTTCGGAGTTTGCATGTCACGAGGAGGTTGCCAAGGCCGTTAGCGCGTTAGTTTACTTCTGTGATGGCTACTGCTCGGGAAAACGAGGCGCCAACTAAAATACGAACCGCTTGATACGACAGTATTCCCCGAAGGGTCGGGCTTACAACAGATCGCGAATGCCGAGGTGCGACGAGTGGTCAATAAGTTAAATGACCGGCCTAGAAAGCGTCGCGGCTATCGAACATCGGCACAGGTGCTACAGGGGGAATACTCAAGAGGCTTGACCGCAGGTACTGATGAGATGGTCTCCTCCCACTCCAAACCGGCGTCATAGTGCGCCAAGATAGAGGTGACATCCACTATCTGCATGAGCAGGAGAAGACCATGAATAAGCATAGGACAATCGGCATTGACCTGGCCAAAAGCAGCTTCTACCTGGTGACTCTCAGCCCGCAAGGCAAGCGTGAAGGAAGAACCAAACTCACTCGAGCCAAACTTCTGAATTTCATGGCTCAGCAACCCGTGTGTACGGTGGCCATGGAAGCCTGTGCATCCTCTCACTACTGGGCACGTGAGATTCAACATTTCGGCCATCGTGTACAGCTGCTACCGGCTCAACATGTCAAAGGGTACCTACGCGGTCAGAAAAACGATTACAACGATGCGCAGGCGATTGCCGAAGCCAGCCAACATGGGGCCATCCGGCCAGTGGCCATCAAGACTATCGAGCATCAAGATGAACAGACCTTCTTGCAGATGCGCAGGCATCTGTCGGCAGAGCGCACGCGATTGATCAACCATGTTCGCGGGCTACTCGCAGAATATGGCCTGGTTCTGAAGCAAGGAAATGGCGTCTTGAGAAAAGCACTACCCGGTATCCTGGATGATACGCGCAATGATTTGACCGAGAGAATGCGAACCTTGCTGCATCGCCAGTATTCACGACTGGTCGCGGTAGACGAGGAGTTGGCTTGGTACAATGATCAACTGAAGCACGACACTCGGCAGGACGCCGTCTGCCAACGGTTACTAAAAATCCCCGGATTTGGCCCCATTGTCAGCAAAGCGGTGAAAAGCTGGATGGGTGATGGCAAGCAGTTTGTTCGCGGACGGGATGCATCGGCCGCCTTGGGGTTGGTGCCTAAGCAGTTCAGTACGGGCGGACGCAATGTACTACTGGGCATCACGAAACGGGGCGATCCTTACGTTCGAGGTCTGGTTATCCATGGTGCCAGGGCTGCTGTCAGGTGTGCGGCAGGAAAAGACGACCCTCTTCATCAGTGGATCAATCGTCTCGTGGCTACTCGGGGGGTAATCCCCCCATTTATAACCGAAGCGATAAGTAGAGTTGGTTAGGCCGCCATGGCCACCTTCTGTTTCGGTGTTATCCCACCCAATGCCATGTTCGGTCGCTCGTGGTTGTACGTCCAGAGCCAGCGTGTGGCAAAATCCTGTACTTCAGCGATCGAGTCGAAAAGATAATGGCTCAACCAATCATAACGGACTGTTCGGTTGTAGCGTTCAACATAAGCATTCTGCTGCGGATTCCCCGGCTGGATATATCGAAGTTCAATGCCTTCCTGCCTTGCCCAGGTAACGAGCTTACCGCTGATGTATTCCGGGCCGTTGTCACAGCGAATGGCTTTTGGCTTGCCGCGCCATTCGATCAACTGCGTGAGAGAGCGTATTACGCGCTCTGCCGGCAGCGAGAAGTCTGCATCGATGATCAGACCTTCCCGGTTGTAGTCATCGAGCACGTTGAACAATCGATACGTTCGGCCGTCTGCCAACTGGTCGTGCATGAAGTCCATAGACCAACAGCCGTTCAGAACCTGCGGTACCGACAAGGGTTCCGGCTTTTTCCGCACCAGTCGCTTCTTGGGCTTGATCCGCAGGTTAAGCTCCAGCTCCCGGTAAATCCGGTAGATGCGCTTATGGTTCCAGCCGAAGCCCTTCACGTTGCGCAGATACAGGTAACACAGCCCAAACCCCCAGTTACGCTGGTTATGGGTTAAACGCACCAGCCAGTCGGCAATCACCGCGTTCTCATGGCTCAGCTTTGCCCGGTAGCGATAACAGGTCTCACTGATACCAAAGGCCACACAGGCCAGCCGTACACTGCAGCGATCGGCATCAACTGCATTTTTTGCCATCTCTCGGCGTTGAGATGGCTTTACCACTTTCCCTCAAGGGCCTCCTGGCGAAGCTCGGATTTCAAGCGCTCTTCGGCGTACATCTTCTTGAGTCGACGGTTTTCGTCTTCCAGGTCCTTGAGGCGCTTCATCATGGACGCGTCCATACCGCCATACTTCGAACGCCATTTATAAAACGTGGCACTGCTCATACCGTGCTCGCGGCAAAGTTCAGGAACCGGCACGCCAGATTCGGCTTGCTTCAGAATCGCCATGATCTGGCTGTCGGTAAAACGTGATTTTCGCATGTGGAATCTCCTGTCTGTTCAGAGTACAAAATTCCACTTATCACCGCGATTATTTTTCGGGGGGATTACCGGGGTGTTAACAAGGCCACCGTCGCCTTGGCCAACAAGTTACTTCGAATCGCTTGGGTGATCATCAGTCGCGGAGAAAATTACTGCGTGAGGCTAGCCAGCGCAGCATAAAAAATCCTTTACATACCCGTATTTTAATTTGCCGAGGCGAAGTAAAGCGCTTCAATGTCTAGGTTGCGAAGGCAACAGGCACGATGAAAAACAGGTCAGACCGGCATACTGAAAACCTGATAAGTGCAGCGGCAGCCAATGCCGAGGTGTTGATAAGGACGGTATGCGCGAATGTCTCATCAAGGCCAGAAGCCTCAGGCTTCAACAACAGGCCGGATATATGAAAGCCAACCTGTCCCTTTCTTCAGCCTGAGGCCTTGCAAGCCGGGAGGAGACCATATATGTGCTTAATGTTTGAATTCAGGATCAGAGAGGCCGCAAGATCTTGCTATTATAGAAGAGTTGCCGCTCCTGAAAAGATCCAGCAGTAAGTGGCTATCAGCGAGAAGTTGGTTCACCAGATCCAATGCTCAATGAGGCCAAAGAGGATGTTAAGATTGACGCCCTGCGCGATCAACTGCCGAGCCAAATGAAAAGGAGAGCCGCCTTGTGCCTCCCGTTAGCGCCGTCAGCACGGCTTCTCCGACACGCTGGTGCGAGAGCATATTGAATATCAAAACGTTCTTTGCTTAGGTGAGCGAAGAGCTGCAGTCGATCCCCGCTCAACTGAAAATGCTCGAATACAGGCAGGAAAAGGCCGTGTTCGTGCAAGGCGGCGACGGGCGTATGAATTCCGTATCCCGCCCAGTGTCCATGCTCGGCAAACATACCGCCTCAACGTCATTGCTTACATATCTGATCACCGCCAAGTACGCCGACGATTTACCGCTGTACCGGCTGGAGGGCATACTAAAGCGCTCGGGGCATGAAGTGAGCCGTACTCAGATGGTAACCTAGATCATTTGCCTGGATAACAGCTTCGGATCCTTGACCAACTTGATAAGGGGGACAGAACAGCAGCGCTTATCTTTAGGCCGATGAGTCCGCTTGCAAGTAATCAAGGAAAGCGGCAAATCGGCAAAGTTGGATAATTGGATGTGGGTCACACGGGGAGGGCCACCCAATCAGCGCACGGTGCTCTTTGCGTATGATCCGTCTCTTTGGAGAGAGATACCCGTGTGCCTGCTCGACGACTTCTCAGGTGTCTTGTAAGCTGATGGCTTCGCTGGTAACGCCAGGTGCGCCATGCCAATGGCTTCACTCGTGTTGGGTGTTGGATTCATGCACGCCGCAAGTTCAAGGGTTAGCTTTCATTCCAAGGCGTCTTGCCACCCTGGTGAACATCTCCCTTAAGTGATCTCACATTTTCCAACGCTAGGATACCCGATTGAGAAGGCGCCGGGCCCCGAGACAGTGGCTACCCGTGCTAGTCAGTAGCGTGATAGCGGCCTGTTCTCTCCACAGTTTTGTAAGTAGGGAGGCATAAACTATGCCAGATTCTGTAATTGGAAAAGCGGCTGACCGAGATCCACCCAATGAAGCTTCGAATGCCAGTGAGACACGTGTCCTGAATCTTTCGTCAATAATGGTCGAGTCCCCATAGTTTGGGTCGGGCTGGAAGATCATGCTGAGGTAGCAGGGGTTTATTCGGGGTATCGTTATCCACCTCCGGTCAGCGTGCCCTGATCCTCTAGGATCTGCAGTTGCTGATCAATGGCATGAAAGTGTAAATATACCGCCAGCTCAAGCGTTTTCGAAGGTATTTTTAACCGACTTCTGGTATCATATGAACAATGAATTCAAAGGGTTAAGTTTCTCATTCCAGCGCACCTTCCTCCAAAAGAAAAATGTCTTGTTGCGGGAGCAGCTGGAGGCCTA
The DNA here is from genome assembly GCF_030544485.1 of Halomonas sp. HAL1. Taxonomy (NCBI): domain Bacteria; kingdom Pseudomonadati; phylum Pseudomonadota; class Gammaproteobacteria; order Oceanospirillales; family Halomonadaceae; genus Halomonas; species Halomonas sp. HAL1. Next base: position 3,838,129 of record NZ_CP130610.1, on the reverse strand, counting down.
GACTATGGCTATTCGTTAGCTAACTCTAAAGATGAGTTGGTCCAAGAAGCAACTTTTCGGCCCTATATCGGAGAAGCAGGTGGCTGGCCTGCAGTGACAAGACACGCTGTTCCAGACAGAAAATGTCCTTATCTCCGATAAGCCTGCCGATGGTAAACAACTCCCGGTTCGGGCCTATCAAGACGGTACCGGCAAGAAGCAAAATAGGAACCAAGAAGCCGGTGAATACGCCAGCGTCGCTCAACAGCCTGACTAATGCCAGCCTCTGACCGGACTGTTGGTGGGCCGCTCCCTTTCATCCATACACGTCACAAGTTCCAGTTCCACCTACCTTTGTATCGCCAATATCATCGCATCCAGCAGGCAGGTGTCACCTTCAGCCGCAGCATCCTGACCAATCTGGTCAAGCGGGCCACGATCTGTTGCGGGTCATTGTGGATGCCCAAACTGACAGTGTCCTGCGCAGTCGGATGCTGTCCATTGGCGAAGCGCCCATTGAAGTCTGTCACCAGGACCGGACAAGTCCGCAAAAAGGCAAGATGAAAGCCAGCTGGTTCTAGTCGCTATACGTCGATACCGGCGAGGTGGTCTGCACCTACTCGAACAGCTGTGGGCGCCCCCATTATGAATAGGTATTGAACGCCTAGTTCACGAGCACTCTGATCAGCGACGGTTACGTCGATGTGCCAGCTATGTGGCGGCAAAGAAAAGCATCACCCACGCCTATTGTTGGGTACATAGCCGCCATTACTTTGTCAACGCCCTGGACGATTAGCCGGAGCCGACGACAGAGGTCCTGCAACAGTTCGCGACACTGTACTAGGTAGAAAGGACCCTTAAGGAGAAGGCACTGAACGTTGATAAAATGCTAGTACCGTCGGCGGGAACACACCGTAGTCGGTGGTCTGCGACTTCTTTAAGTGGTGCCGAGCTCAATTGGAACAAGGTGGCCTGCTTTTCAGTGAAAGGTTGATCAAAGCCTTTCACTGCGTGCTTAGCAGCGAGTGGGTCCATCCGGGTATACCTGGAGACCCGGACGTCCGGTCGGACACCAGCTAACTAGAACAGATCCGGCGCCCTATCCAGCTGGGTAAGGATTATCCCAGGACTTAAGTTATGGAAGAGTTACCTTAAGCGCAAAACATGACTGTTCGGTGATATCTCGTGCTGTGCTCACTCCAGCGCTACCTGCTACTTTTTAGTCGAAACAGCCCAGGTCAATGAACTGGGTTCTGCTGCGTACCTCTATCACGTGCTGACCCACATTGCCACGACGGGTACGTTGCAGGCATTGAAAGCGTTACTGCCCCGACTAGAGATTCTTGAGGCCGACAAAAAAGTGTCGTAATGCGATCAGGCCAAGTGGGCTAATTAAAGGGCTCTTACAGTTCTCTTCCTGCCAGTTGGCCTCGATAGCCACTTTATCCACTATAGTGGACATCTCGCAAGCAGGGCGGTTCTCTCTATTCCTGTTCATCAACCTCATGTTGGTGCTCAGGGTTTGGTAAGACTCAGGCTTGTGATTTATACGTGCATTAAAATTTGATAATGGTGTTTTTATTAGTTAATGTAAAATCATGTGGGTAGTAAATTACTGACAATCTTCGCCATGTGAATGAGGAAACAGTATGTCGGTGCTTGATACTTGTGATGTCTCGACCCAGGATCAACCGTCCCTTCTTCAGCCGTTATCTCTAAGGGGATTGAAGCTTAAGAACCGGATGACCGTCTCACCCATGTGCCAGCATTCGGCGGTGGACGGTGCTGTGCAGGACTGGCACATCGTCCATTATGGTAAGTTCGCTTTGGGCGGTGCAGGGCTAGTGCTAACCGAAAGCACAGCCGTCAGAAGCGACAGCAGAGTCGGAGTGGCGGACCTAGGTATCTGGTCCGACGATCATGTGCCGGGGCTGAAACGGCTGAGCGATTTTGCCCATGCCAATAATACGGCCTTCGGCCTCCAACTAGCTCATGCTGGACGTAAAGCATTTTCAGAGCCGCTATGGGAAGGGGGAAGGGCGCTAAGCATTGAGGCGCTCGATGCCAGCGGCCTTCAATGGCGACGCGTGGGGCCAAGTGCCATCGCGGCTAGCGGCGAATGGTCCGAACCCGAGATGTTGACGCAAAGTGAGATTGAAGAGATACGGGAGGATTTCGTGGCAGCGGCCAAAAGGGCCGACCAGGCGGACGTTGATGTAATAGAGCTGCATTTCGGTCATGGTTACTTGCTGGCCAGTTTTCTGTCACCTCTCTCGAACCAGAGAACCGACACATACGGTGGGTCGCTGGAAAACCGGATGCGTTTTGCCGTCGAGACGGCACAAGCAGTGCGCGAAGTATGGCCCGACGACAAACCTTTGTTTGCCCGCCTGTCCTGTCTAGATGGGGCGGAAGGTAGTTGGGGGATGGAGGATACCGTGGCTCTGGCTCTTGCCTTGAAGGCGGTCGGTGTTGACGTGATTGATTGTTCTTCGGGAGGGCTGACGGAAGAGACGCGGCGTAGCAACGTGCCGCGCGGCATTGGCTTCCAGGTGCCCTTCGCTGAAGAGGTACGCCGCCGAGCAGGAATTATGACGCAGGCCGTTGGCATCATTCTGACTCCCGAGCAGGCCAATGAGATCGTGGCCAGCGGCAAGGCGGATCTGGTTGCGCTCGGCCGCGAGTTGTTGCGCACGCCCTACTGGCCCGCCGAAGCGACGCGCGTATTGAGTGGGCCCGAAGACTTCAGCTCTTGGCCGTTGCAGCACCGTGAGTGGCTTGACCGGAGGCATAAGGTGCTGAGTCGTCTGAGCGAATCCGAGTAATAACAATGATAATGAGAAGGAGAAGTCAATGATCACGCGATTTGGGTTGTTGACAAAACGCAAAGGTTTATCAACCGAGGCGTTTAACGAACACTGGCATCTGGTGCATGGCCTCATGGCTGCACGTTTTCCAGGGCTAAGAGGCTATTGGCAGCATGCGGTAGTTGACAAGGAGCAGTTCGGTATCACTCATTCACGCGGTGATTATTGGGACCTGGATGGCTTTTCAGAGCTTCATTTCGACGACATGGAGGCGATGCTGGAAGCCGTCAACGGCGATACCTTCGCGCCCGCGCTAGTTGATGAGATCGAATTCCTCGACAGTGTCAGCCTCGTTGCCTGCGAGAAGCACGAGGTTGTGCCCGTGAACCTGGGAGAGGGCTCGTTTGTTAAGCGTATGACTCTGCTCAGGCGCTTGCCGGGCATTAGCCCCGAAGAGTTCCGCCATGAATGGTTGGTAAATCATGCAAATTTTGTTCGTCAATGGCCGAAGGTGTTGGGCTATCGCCAGAACCTAGTAGTCGATCGTCACCAAGGCTCGCGCACTGAAAATGCTACTTATAATGAGGTGCCGGTGGACGGAATTGTTGAGTTCTGGTTTCGCAATAAGGAAGAGGCGGCTGAGCTCTATGCTAGCGACATTGTGGCCAAGACGCAGGAGCACGCCAAAGTCTTCCTCGACACGATCACTCCCTATTTCGTCGAAACACGAAAAATTGTCTAAGTGTGCGTCGCGGCAAATCAGAAAGCTCGGGGAATGCTCCGGGCTCTTTTGGTGGTGCGCCAGGCATGGCGCGCAGCGCCTTGACGGGCGCTATTCCTGTGGGTGGTGCCGCAGGATGACTTGGGGGTGGAAGTCCCCTGCACGCCCGGCAAGGGGAAGTGCTAGCCAACGGCAAGGGTGTCTCCCGCGAGGTGGAATCTGAAGGAAGCCTAAGGCAAAACGCTGGCTCGACGGGGGCGCCTAGCTGAACAGGAAGCGGATACGAGGCGGCATGGCGGGGTGAGATGGCCATCATCATCAAAGCCCGGTACTTGCACGGAACGCCATGACGTAGATCCGACAGGCATAAGCGGGAAGGTCGCGCGTCTTACCCTGGGAGGTCTGGTGGTCTGCCACTGTGCTACCGGCGTCAAGAGGCGACGGGATGGATCACCAGACGTCAGCAGAGGCCATAGTAAGTGCCGGTTCACCACGGCACCAAGGGCCGAACATGAAGAACCGCGAGTAGGCGATAACGTCTCGATGCTCGATCATGAAGACAGAAACCGACGCTAATACCGTCACTCACCCAGAGGGGCAAGGGCAGTACCCCGCGTCCCGGCCGGTGAGCGTCGAGACGATCCCGGCGTCGCTATCGTGGACGAAAGCGGAGCCAACCTCGCTCATGGAGCGGGTCGTTGACCCGGAGAACATGGAGCGAGCTTACCGTAAGGTGGTGGCCAACAAAGGGGCACCAGGTGTCGAAGGCATGACGGTACATCAGTTAGCCGACCACCTAAAGCAGTACTGGCCAACGCTGCGTGAGCGGCTGCTGGCCGATGAGTATCACCCCAGCCCAATCCGAGCGGCCACGATCCCCAAGCCTAAAGGCGGCGTACGGCAACTCGGCATTCCCACAGTCACTGACCGGCTGATCCAGCAAGCGCTGTCCCAGGTGCTCATGCCGATCTTCGACCCGCTCTTCTCTGAGTCAAGTTACGGCTACCGCCCCAGGCGGAGTGCCAAGCAGGCCGTCTCGGCCATGAAGGCTCACGTTACCGCTGGCCACCGTTGGGTGGTCGACCTTGACCTGGAAGCCTTCTTCGACCGAGTGAATCACGACCTGCTGATGGCCCGGGTCGCGCGGCGCGTTGACGACAAGCGCGTGCTGCGTCTGATCCGTCGTTACCTGGAGGCGGGCATGTTCCAGCAGGGTCTCCCCACGCCGAGAAGGCAGGGGACGCCCCAAGGCGGGCCACTCAGCCCGCTGCTGGCGAACATCCTGCTGGACGACATGGACAAGGAGTTGGAACACCGAGGCCACCGCTTCTGCCGCTACGCCGATGATGTGCAGGTGTATATCAAAAGTCGGCGGGCAGGCGAACGTGTCATGGAAAGCTTGAGTGAGTATCTCGAGAGCTCACTCCGGCTGACGGTCAATCGCCGGAAAAGTGCGGTGGATCGGCCATGGAAACGCGACTATCTAGGCTACAGTCTTACTCGGCACAAGCAGTCGAAACTGACGCTAGCCAAGACCAGCCTGAAGCGTATGATGCAGCGTGTCCGTGAGATACTGAAGCGTGGTAGGGGGCGTCACCTCCAGCAAGTGATCAAAGAGTTAAAGCCCATCCTGCGAGGCTGGGCCAACTACTTTGACCTCGTTGATGTGAAGCGCCCACTGGAAGCGCTGGATCAATGGATACGACGGCGCTTACGCGGCCTGCTCTGGCGGCAATGGAAACGCCCTCAGACTCGGCACCGGAACCTTCGAGGACTGGGTCTGGACGCGCCCTGCGCTTGGAAATCGGCGGGTAATGGGCGAGGCCCCTGGTGGAACGCCGGGGCATCGCACATGAACCAAGCCCTGCCGAGAAAGTGGTTTTACGATCAGGGTCTGATCTCGGTATTGGAGACGGTAAGAGGGCTTAAACGTTCTTCATGAACCGCCGTATACGGAACCGTGCGTACGGTGGTGTGAGAGGACGGGGGAGGTGACTCCCCTTCCTACTCGATCATCAGACAAAGCGCGTAGCACCTTGACTTATGTTGTTCCTGAGGGTGGTGCTTCAGGGTGATTTGGGGGCAGATTCCCTGTGCACACTGCAAGGTGTAGTGCTAGCCACCGGCAAGGGTCTCCCTCGCGAAAGTGTATCTGACTGAGTCATAAGGCAAACGCTGGCCTGACGAAAAGGAAGCAGTCACGAGGCGTGATGGCGGGGTGAGATGGCCACAATTATCAAATCCCGGTACTTGCACGGAATGCCACGCCGTAAATCTGTCAGGCGTAAGCGGGAAGGCCGCGCATCTTACCCTGAAAGGCTGTCTGGTGGCCTGCCACGATGCTACCAGCGATGGGATGGGTCGGCAGAAGTTAGCCGAGGCCATAGTCAGTGCTAGATCTCCGTGGCAACAATGGTGGCCGAACATGAAGAACCGCGAGTAGGCGATAACGTCTTAAGGATCGATCATGAAGACAGACTATGGCGCTACTGCCGCCACTTCCCCTGAGGGTTAGTGACGGAACCCGCACCTCAGAGGGTGAGCTTCTAGACGACTCCTGCATCGCTATCGGGACGAAAGTGGAATCAGCCGCGATCGTCATGGAAAGGGGCTTCTGCCCAGACAGCATGCAGCGAGCCGAGCTTACCGCTCACAAAGGGCATCGAGTGTTGAGGGCATGACGATGCATCATTTGATCATCTAAGCAGCATCGTACAAGGCTGCGTAAGCGGCTACTGGCCGAAGGATATCCCCCAGCCCCATCCGTTACGATCCGCAAGCCTAAAGGCAGGACGCGACAGCTCGGTATCCCCACGATCACCGACCAGCTGATCCAGCAAGTGCCGTCATAGATAACGATGCCGATCTTTGATCATGCAAACTATCTCGGCCATGAAGGCGTCGACGAGGACCACCGGTGGTTGTTCGACCTCGACCTGCTAATGGCACGGGTAGCACGCGCGTTAGCGACAAACGAGTGCTGTATCTGATCCTACTCCGCTACCTGAAGGCCGGACTATTCCTGTATGGCCTGCCTACTGGCGCCACATTTGGCGCATCTTCGAAAAGCTGACGCCGATCCATCGGGGCTAGACTAACTACTTCGATTGAGTTGATGTGAAGCGTCCGCTTGAAACGTTGGATCAGTGGAGAAATAGTCGATTGCGCGCCTTGATTTTGCACCAGTGGAAGCGAAAGACGCGTTGTCGGAAGCATCTAGTGCTAGGACTGGTGCATATCATGTCTGGTAATCGGCATGGAATGGTCGAGGCTGCTGGTAGAAGGCTGGGCATCGCACATGAATTAGTTTCTGCCGCGAAAGTGGTTCAACGGCAAGGGCTGATCTCGGTACTCCATCCGATTAGATGGCTTACACTTTCTTTAAGAATTGCCGTATACCGAACGGTGCGTACGGTGGTGTAAAGGCGGGGGAAGAAATTCCCCCTTCTTCTCAATTCAGGTGGTCAGATAGCCACCATCCACTACGATGGTCGCACCGGTTACGTAAGTTGACATGTCAGATGCAAGAAAGATGATTGGACCGATGATTTCCTTCGGGTCGCCGAATCTGCCCATTGGGATTCGCGACAGAAACCGCTCCCGACGCTCGTCATTGTTGCGGGTGGCTTCGGTCATCGGAGTGACCAGTGTGCCTGGGGCTACTGCATTAACGCGTACCCCGTCCTTGCCAAGTTCAGCAGCGAGGTTCTGGGTTAGCATCTTCACTGCCGATTTCGAAGTCGAATAGGAGATCGACGTGGCGGTCGAAACAAATGAGGCAATAGAGGCCATATTAATGATTACGCCCTTGGTCTTCCGCAGCACGGGGACGAAGGGAAGGATCATGTTGAGTGTGCCATCGAGATTGACGCTCATGCCGAGCGCCCATGTTTCACGGACATCGGGGCTGTCGATCGTATTGCGTGGGCAGACACCTGCATTGTTAATCAGTAACGATACGTCCCCGTGCTGTTTGACTGTTTCTGCCAGCGCGGTACAGGCTTCGGCATCGGTGACATCAAGTGCATAGGCCCATGCTTCACCTCCGGAGTTGCGAATCTCTTCAGCAATTTTTACAGCGTTCTCCAATTGGATATCGGCCAAGATAACCCGCGCGCCCTCATCGGCAAGTCCTCTTGCGATGCAGGCGCCAACACCCTGCCCGGCTCCCGTCACGACGGCCAGTCTATCTTTCAATTTCATATTATATTTCTCCTCAAACATGGCAATCCATCAGTCATTCATGTTCAAAGATTATACGATAGATAATTAGTTCACAATAAAATAATAATCACTGGGGTTTCTCTTCGTCCCAATAGCCGAGCTCTGATGACAATCGGCGTGTCGCTTCGACTAGTTTGCGGGCAAAAGCTGATGTAGGTGCTTTTACGAGAATGCGGGCATCGCCCACTAGTGTAACTACGGCGAGTATCTGTCCGAGATGATCGAAGATCGGCGAGGCGATGGCGTTGATACCACGTACTGGCGGGTTTGGAACCGAAGAAATGCCAGTCTTTCGTATCATGGCGATATCTGTCTCGTCATAAGGCTGCGGGGTGCCCACGCATCGTTCGAGAAAAGATTTCGGCAGGTTGGAGCGCATGGATGGGTTAATCAGATTTGGAGGAAGGTAGGCCGCAAAAATTCGGCCAGTCGCTGTACCGGTGACCGAGTAAACTGTCCCGACCTTTGTGTTCATGTGAATCTGATCCTCGCCTTCGTGCACGACCACAACAGTCGGGCCGAAGGCTCCCCAAACTGATAGGAGCACCGTCAGGCCGGTTTCCAGTGAAAGTTCAGCCACTGCTTGCTCAGCCAACTGCATTGGATCGACCGTCCGCATCCGTGTGATCGCTAGATCCAATGCAAAGGGCCCCAGCTGGTAGCGCCCAGCAGGACCGTTCTGTTCCACCATGCCGAGGTTTCGGAAGCTGACTAGGTATGGGTGGGCCTGAGCAGGTGCTATGCCAGCTACGGCGGCTAACTCCTTCAGCATCATTGGCTCGCCGCAGGTGACGAGCGCTTCCAATAACTGGGTGCCGATCTCGATGGATTGGACGCCTCGTCCCTCAGAGTTCTGTGACTTACTGGACATGAGATTGCTTCGCTATTTCAAAGGAGAAGTCTAGGTCGAATGTTTAACAGGCTGCGCTGTCGCTAAGTGCATATAGCGCACACCAGCTAGGATAGCGGGGATGCTCTCGCCGGCGGGTTCAATGTCCAGAGTATCGGTGTGACCCACGCAGGTCACCGCGCCAGTGAATTCTTTGTGCTCGTCGAAGATAGGTACCGACACTGCATCGATTCCAGGCACCCTTAAACCTTGGATCGTACTGAAGCCCTGTTCTCGGATGCTTTCGATTTGTTCCCAGTATTTTTCCATGCTCTGAACTTCCGTCTGATAATTTGGGGGTGGATTACGCTCCAGCTCCAGTTTCAACTGCATTTTCACCTGCAGAGGGTTCTCAAAGGCGGCAAACACTCGGCCAGTGGCAGAGTTCAGCACCGAAAATTGTGTGCCCATACGGATGTTCAGGTCACTGCGTTTATCTCGGGCTTGCACGACCATTACGGCAGTCGGCCCTTTGGCTCCCCATACCGAGAGCACGGACATGACGTTCAGGCTGTTCGAGAGCTCTTTGAGCAGCGTGCTGGCACGACGGAAAACAGCTAGGCTCCTAAGTCTACTGAGCCCTACTTGAAGCGCCATTGGCCCCAACAGGTAGGGGCCTGACTCGAACTGTTGAACAACCATACTGACACGTTTAAGACTGACCAGATAAGCGTGGGCCTGCGCTGGGGTGATTTCGGCTCTGGCGGCAATTTCCCGTAGGGTCAGGGGTTTTGATGAATCTATGAGCGCTTGCAGCAGCCGACCTCCAACCGCGATCGACTTTATACCCCGTGCGGCGTGATCGTCTTTTGCCATGTACATCTCCTACAATTTAGTTCGCCTGATTCTCTCGTATGTGCAAGTCATCAGAAACAGAATTTTTCATTAATACACATGACGGATGCTGATCTGTAACCATGCTATTTCCTGCGTGGGCGCTTGTTGATTGAAGACAGCGCTGCCCGACGCCGATATGTTGCTATTCTCGTTTTGATCCATTCGTTATGACCAAGAATTATACTCTCGCTCTGCCGTGTACAGCTACTAATGAGTTTCGGTGGCCGCGTCGTGGGCAAGGGTAATTTCGATCTGGGAAGACTTTGGCTGGCCGTTATCAAAACTGCTTAGTTCACATTGTTGACTGACGACGTGAACAGCGTCGCATTAAAACGCGCCCAGACTAGCTTTTTATATCTGCTTGCCTCTTTATAAGTCTGGGTTCGTTAATTTTGATGGTACGCCGGCTTCCTATAGCCCAGCTTACAGAATATGGGTGACGACTACTTCCTGCCCGAAAACGTGGCGGTATTTATGGTAAAACTCAGCATAGCGGTATGGGCATCTGGCCTGAGCTCGGACCAATATTAGGGAAGCCAAAAGCTCGCCTTTCTCGTGGAAATGTCTTGAAAGGGCTCCCGGCTTTTCTGACATGGCAAGCTTTTAGTTAAGGGCTGAAGTACTTACCACGTCTGTTTCTTTGCTCTGAGCCACCACCCCCTCCCTTGGTCTATGTTATTCCCCATTGACGAATCAATTCGCTAAGAGTAAATTTTGTGCAATCGAAGATTGCCGCCGGGTGCGAGCTAGATAGAGTATTCGTACGTCCCTGGGACGATCTGGTAGCCCAATTCGCGCATGTGGATGGGTGAAGGAAGGAGAGAGGAGGAAGCCTCGTGTTGTTGGTTTCTTAAAGACTTGCTGGCGCTCCTATGATCGTCCCTAGCCTCTCTCCGGTAACGGATTTTTTCGGCTCGGGTTCGGGCCGGAGCCGGACAGAAGGATGGATGAGATGAAAGAATATAACTGTGATGTGCTGGTTGTAGGCTCGGGGGCAGGAGGTTTGTCAACGGCCGTCGTTGCGGCACATCACCATCAGAAGGTTCTCGTGGTAGAGAAAGAACCGGTCTTTGGTGGTACCACGGCGCGTTCGGGTGGCTGGATGTGGATTCCAGGAAATGCTCCTGGCAAACGCGCCGGGGTCGAGGACAACACCGAAAAGGCAAAGACCTACTTGAAGCACGAGACGGGCGAGTTCTTTGACGCAGCTCGCGTGGATGCTTTTCTGGAGAACGGCCCCAAGTCCGTGGAATTTTTCGAAAAGAACACCACATTACAGTTCGATCTAGGGCCGACCTTTGCGGACTATCATCCCGATGCTCCAGGAGGGATGCCCGGTGGTCGCTCTATTGTCGCTAGACCCTTCGACGGACGTGAGCTTGGTGACGAGATTAAGCGTTTACGTCCACCACTAGCTGAAATCACAGTGCTGGGCATGATGATTGGATCCGGCAAGGAGCTGCTGCACTTCTTCAATGTCACGCGGTCTCCAGTTTCGGCACTTTTTGTCTGCGGGCTCTTCGCGAAGTTCCTGCGTGACAAGGTTTTCCATGGCCGAGCAATGCGCCTCATGAACGGCAACTCGCTGGTCGCGCGGCTGGTAAAGTCCTGTTTCGACAAAGATGTGCCGATCTGGACACGCTCCCATGTGCGTAAACTGATCCGAGACGAAAACGGACGGGTGACAGGCGCCCTGGTTGATACGTCGACAGGCATGGTTCAGGTGAATGCGTCCAAGGGGGTCGTTATGGCGGCAGGTGGTTTCCCGCAGGATCCCGAACGTCGTAAGAAACTTTTCCCCCATGCGGCGAGCGGCCACGAACATGCTTCGCCCGCGCCGCCGGGAAATACTGGAGACGGTCTACGTCTGGCCGAGGGAGTAGGTGCGACGGTTCAGGAGGACCTGCCAAATGCGGCCGCCTGGGTGCCGATATCACGGCCTGTATGGTCGGATGGCACGCAAGGAACCTTCCCACACTTCGTGGACAGGTCAAAACCCGGCATTATTGCAGTTACGCGTTCGGGGCATCGCTTCGTGAACGAGGCGAACTCGTATCACGACTTCTGTCAGGCGATGTACACGCGTTGCACCGAAGAACAGTCGGAAGTCTGCGCCTTCTTTATCGCCGATCATCGCACCTTCAGAAAATACGGTATTGGTTTCGCCAAGCCAGCACCCATGCCCTACAAGTCGCATCTCAAGAATGGCTATCTGATACGCGGCAAGACGCTGCACGATCTAGCCGAGCAAATCGGAGCAGATCCGGACCAGTTGGAAAAGACAGTGGCTGAGTTCAACCACCACGCGAAGGATGGCAATGACCCCGAGTTTCACAAGGGTAGCACAGCTTATAACCGTTCGCTGGGTGATCCAGAGCACAAGCCAAACCCTTGTGTTGCCCCACTCAAGAAAGGACCTTTTTACGCAGTTAAGTTGGTTATAGGCGACTTGGGGACGTTTGATGGGTTGCGTGCTGACGCGAATGCGCGGGTGTTGGACGAGTACGGCAAGGTCATCACCGGCCTTTATGCAGTAGGTAACGATGCCGCTTCGATTATGGGGGGCAACTACCCCGGTGGGGGGATCACTCTAGGTCCGGCGATCACTTTCGGATATATCGCAGCACGACATATAGCCGGTGCGAATCAGGAGTGATTGTAATTGAATCGTTGGTCTCGCCCAGAGTACAGGGCGAGACATCGGCTGATCGAAAACGTCGTTTGGCCTGTAGCTGGCGTCTGAATTAAGAAATTGAATTTTGCTGTGGATGTAGAACCGTGTGTTTATGGAAATTCGTCAAGCATAAGTTTATATGCTGACCAATAGGAAAGGAGGAAAAAAACGTTTTTGGAGCCGCTCACTGGTCGCCTAGAAGCCTATAGTCCAGCGAAGGGACATATTGCCGAGGCGACTTTTCTTGGAGAACAAAAAGATGAACAAGAGTATTTTGAACATGAGAAATAAAAACAAGACTGCTAAAAATGCCCTGTATGTGGCAGGTTCGATCTTCACCATGCTAGCCGCCGGTGCGGTACAGGCCCAGGACTCGCGGACGTTGAGGATGCACGCGTCTTTCCCCACCCAGACCCCCGTCATCGGCGAAATATCCCCCTGGATAGCCGAGCGAGTCGAGAAGCTGACCGGCGGTACGCTCGAAGTTGATGTCTTCGAACCCGGAGCCTTGGTTCCTGCCACGGATTATTTTGATGCGGTATCACAGGGGGCTGTCGACATGGCCTTCGGTACTCCTGGTTATGGAGCGGGACTCGAACCAGCGCTGAATCTCTTCACTGCCGTGCCCTTCGGACCAGATGTGACTGAGTACATGGCTTGGATGCGTGAGGGGGGGGGGCAGGAACTGCATGATGAGCTCCTTAAGGGTTTAAATTTGAAGGGGTTCGTCTGTACGCTAACCGCGCCAGAAACTGCCGCTTGGACTACGCGGGAATTCAATACACCTGAAGATCTCTCCGGCGTCAAACTCCGGTATTTCGGTCTCGGTGGAAGGGTGCTGGCCAAGCTTGGCGCGTCGATTCAACTGGTGCCGGGATCCGAAGTCTATGCCGCTCTGGAAAGAGGCATCATCGATGGTGGGGAATACTCGAACCCCTCAATCGACGTCAGTGCTGGTCTTGACCAGGTAGTTGACTACGTCTACTTCCCTGGTTGGCATCAGCAAGTAGCAATTGACACGCTTATCATTAACTTAGACACCTGGAAAGAGTTGAGTGAGCAGCAGCAGCTAGCAATCGAGACCACTTGCGGTGAGGCTACAATGCGCACCTTAGCCCAGGGGGCTGCGGCTCAGCCTCCTGCTGTGCAGGCTTTGGCTGAGGAAGAAAACGTCGAGATTAAGGTCTGGTCAGACGAAATACTGGAGGCACTCGCAACTGCTTGGGATGAGGTAGCTGAAGAGGAAAGTGCGAAAAACGAGAATTTCGCACGTGTGATGGAGTCGTATAAAAATTTCCGAGAGCAATACGCTCCATGGCAGGAGCTCGGCTATCTCAAGCCATCTTCCTCCGAGTAACCATTCGTTTCGGAAACAGAGGCTGTCTTGACGATGAGGGCCCTGTGTAGGGCCCATCGAGAAGGTCGCGCCCTGTCCGCTGGTCGGGGCACGACCTCAGCTGGTGCAGCCATCACCGACTCTGCGCAAGAGATCGGCAGAATGGAATGCCTGTTAGAGAGGGGAAAGACATGAAAACCATGCTTAAGATAAGCAACGGGATAGACGCACTGCTGATTAGTCTAGGCAAGACCGCGTCCTTTGCGCTGCTGGGGCTGATTGTGGTGGTGGTCTTCGACGTCGTCACGCGGCGTTTGTTTCAGATGGGGTCAACTCAGTTGCAGGAAGCCGAATGGCATCTTCATACTATCCTTATCATGTGCTTCCTAGGGGCGACCTATATCTACGATCAGCATGTGCGGATCGACCTTGTATCGGGGACCTTCAGCCCTAAGCGCCGTGCTTTAGTTGAACTGCTGGGCATCTTGTTATTGCTACTGCCGTTCTGCGCAGTGACCGGTTACTATGCCACAAATTTCGCTTACACATCTTTCGTTCGTAATGAAGTTTCCCAATCCATCGATGGTCTGCCCTATCGCTGGGCGATCAAATCGATGCTACCCCTGGGTATTTATCTGCTGGCGTTGGCCGGCATTAGTCGTGCTCTACGCGCGATCGTGGCTATGAGTAGTCCAAAAATAGCCGATCTTGATGCCAAGGAAAGGGAGCAGATGTGAGTATATTCGTGGAATATCTGCCGATCTTCATGTTCGGCACGATGGCTGTACTACTTTTTAGCGGCTTTCCGGTAGCCTTCGTGCTGGGAGGCGTTGGTATTGCCTTCGGTCTTATCGGCATTGCTGTGGGAGAGTTGGTTCCCATCCAGCTTTACACCATCACGCAGCGTATGTGGACCGGGGCAGCTGAGAACCTGACGCTGACGACGATACCGCTGTTTGTCTTTATGGGGCTGGTGCTTGAAAAGACCGGTGTTGCCAAAGATATGCTGAACAGCCTAAACCGTGCGCTCCAACAGGTGCCAGGTGGATTGGCACTCTCAGTGACGCTGCTGGGTATCATCCTCGCAGCAGCCACCGGGATAGTCGGTGCCTCTGTCGTGATGCTGACTCTGCTGGCGTTACCGGTGATGCTGGAAAAAAAATATTCGATCCGTCTGGCGACCGGAACCATTGCTGCCTCGGGTACACTGGGTATCCTGATTCCACCTTCGATCATGTTGGTCATCATCGCGGACTTGCTTTCGCGTTCTGTCGGCACCATGTTCATGGCGGCTTTCGGGCCAGGCCTTCTGCTGGGCGTGCTTTACCTGATTTATATCCTTGTGGTCAGCTTTCTGTCACCGAGCGCGGCGCCTCCAATAAAGGAACGGGCTGGGAGTACTAACTGGGCGCAGCTGATAATTACTTTACTTGTGGGGCTTGTGCCGGCGTTTCTCCTGATCTTCTTGGTGCTGGGCTCGATCGTGTTTGGTTGGGCCACACCAACGGAATCCGCAGGGATTGGCGCCGCCGGTTCGCTTGCTTTGGCATTCCTGGTGCGACCAGGTATTTATACGTTGCTCAGCTACACACGATTTGCAATTGAGGGGGCGACGGCCAACGAAGTGCGTGGAGGTCCGCTTGCACGCTTTGCCGCTGAGAATCGTGGCTGGTGGTCCACGACTCTTCATGCAACCCGGGCAGCTTCGCTGACGACGGGTATGATCTTCATGATCATTATTGCAGCAACGGCCTTCGCCTTGACATTCCGACTTCTGGGTGGAGAGCACTTGATAACTGATGTCGTGACCGCAATGGATCTGACCCCTTGGCATTTGTTGATTATGGTATTGGCTCTGGTCTTCATTCTCGGGTTCTTCTTTGACTGGATCGAGATCACGCTGATCGTCCTGCCTGTGTTCGCGCCTATTATCCTAAGCCTGGATTTCGGAGATCATATTGCGCGGGCCGATCTGGCGTACTGGTTCGCCATCATGCTGGCCATCAATCTGCAAACCTCTTTCATGACACCACCGATGGGGCCGTCACTATTTTACCTGAAGGCAGTAGCCCCGCCTGAGGTGAGGCTTTCAGAAATCTACAAAGGTATCATTCCTTTCGTGGCAATCCAGATCTTCGTTTTGATCCTTGTGGCGATGTACCCGCAGATCGCGATGTGGATCCCTCATGCAATGCTGAAATAGAAAAGCCCATTTATTTACAAGCGCTTAATAAGGTGGGGGCGAGAGGCGGTAAAACGAAAAATGACTCTGCCCGTAGTGGATGCTCTATGACAGGATACTCATCGGGGCCATGGGTTTTGCTAAACTACTGGTCGATATCATCGTTGAAAACTGTATTTAGTATCTCACCAGCGCCTGTAACACCTCTGGCATCGACAGTTATTTAACTGAGTGTCATCGCACCTAACCGGCCACAAATACAGTATCAGGTTACTTGTGGTCGGTGTTTGTATCGTAACCCCCCTTAGATAGACACTATCGCTACTGTTCGGATCTTTTCACAATGGCACCATCATTATCAATGTGAGGGAGCTGCCATGACCCAGCAATAACCTAAAACCTACTAGTAGCACTTAGTAGCACTAAATCACTGAGTGACAGGCGTCAGGCCTAGCCAGCATGGTCTTTTGCCAATAGCAGTCACTGACCTATCACCAATTTACCTGTTGGCGCCAAAAGAGTATGGCTGCTTTATCCCTGCACAGCTTAAAGACCCTGAATGATATCAGGAAAAAACGAAGTTTGAACAAGCCGAAGGAGGCATGGTAGTCCCATGTCCCGTTGGGTTCTCTGGTTAGACAAATGAACCATGTCCACATCGCTACTACCTACCTCATCACTTCCAAATATGCTGACGGATTACTGCTGTATCGACAAGTAGGGATGGTCAGGCATTTGATTCACACGAGGAGCCGCACCTAGATGGAAAATTGAATCATCCGCCTGGACAACTTGCTCAAATCCTTGACCACTTTAATACGGGAAGTGCAGAACTGCAGCGATAATCTTCAGGCCGATGAAACTTGGCTTCAGGTACTTACATCAATACGCCGCAATCGGATGAATAGATAAATAAAAGTGGGCCACCTAAGATGGTCAGCTCAAACAACCGTCCGTACTCTTTGCATTTGACCCACTAGGCAGTGACGGTGTGCTCGTGTCTCTGCTCGGCGACTTCAGGGGCATCCTGCAAGCCGATGGCTATGTCGATTATGATCAGGAGTGTCGTGTCAACGGTATTACCCGCATGGGTTGCTGAGATCATGCATGCCCAGAGCAAGTTCGTAGAAGTGTCTCCAGCTGCCCCGACTTGGGTTTGAATGCATCTTTTGTGGCGGCGGTTCCGTGATACTGTTACACCGATGGTATCGTGGAGGACTCGTGCTCAGCATGGCGCCATTGACGCAGCCGATGGCCAAATAACAGACCCAAAGCGGCAAGCCACACACCAGCAATAACCAGCACTCCCGCGCTGCCAGCAATGGGTAGCAACAACCCGCCGAGCCCGACTCCCACTGACTGGCCAAGGAATAGGCAGCCGGCGAACACTGCCATGGCAGTACCACGGGCAGCCGGCGCCATTTGAGTGGCGTTGGTCTGCAAAGTGCTATGCATCATATAAAAGCCCAGACCGGCGCAGAAGGCTGCAGCCATGGCCAGCCCTGTCAGTGGGGCTAGGGCTAGGCCGATGAAACCCAGACCCATCAGCCCCCCCCCAGCAGTGGCCAGGCCTGCCTCGCCCAGAAGGGCGACTATCCGACGGGCCAAGGCTGCGAAGCATAGACCGCCGATTCCAAAAAGGGCGATCGTTATCCCGGCTAGGGTCAGTGATGTGCCGAGGCGAGTATGGAGGTGGCTGGCGGTGAAGGCTAGCGCTCCGAAGGTGGCGATTCCCTCGAGAAAGACTAGCACAAGGATGTCGCGGGCTCTGGCGATCCTCAGAATGCTGGCGAGCCGTACCGGAAAGGCTATGTGCTCCCCTTTGCTGCGCACTGCCAATTCCGGCCAACGGTGCAGGGCGGCGAGCAGCAAGGAGCCGGACACCAGGAACAGGCCTGTAAGCAGTAAGAAGGCCGACTGCCAGCCAAGGGTGTCAGCTAAGATACCCCCAGCCAGTTGGCCGCAAGTTAGCCCCAGTACCGTGCCTGAAAGCATGTGCACCAGAGTAACCTGGCGTGTCTTGTAGGGCACATTGTCGCCCACCCAGGCCATGGAGAGCGGAATGATGGCCGCAGCGGTAGCGCCGCCGAACACTCTGAAAAGCAAGAGGGACGACAGCGACTCGGCGAACGCCGCCCCCAGGGTGCCCAGCGCGCAGGCCAAGCTCGCCAGTCCGATGACACGTAGCGCACCGTGGCGATCGCCCAGCGGTCCGTAGATCAGTTGCATCAGGCCGTAGGCGATGGCGAAGACGGTGATGTTCTGAGCCACGTCGGCCACTGGCCGATCGAAAGAGGTGGAGAGCGCCGGCAGCATAGCGTCGGTGACCCGCATTGAGGCCATGCTGGCGAAGCCGGCCAGGGCAAGCAGGAGGATGACCCGTGGCGAGACATTCATGGAGTCATCTCAGCAGGTCTGGAGTTTGGCCGGGTATGGATGTTTTTAGCCTTAAACTCACTTTCCATCGATAGAATAACGGAGTCAGTAAGTGCATGTGGCTGATTATTGGCCTCATCGGAGATATCACAATGAGAGATGGTGTTAAAAGTCAATCTAAACAAGCCACTACTCCTTGAGTACCTTGAAAGCTTCGCTTTACCCGGCAGAAGATAGAAATGATAAATGGCTATGGAGGAGCTTATGTGGTAATGCACTTTTTTCATTAGCCCGCGAATTATAGCTCAATTAGTGTAAAGCGGCGCCTCTGGTGCTGCCTTACACGGCAATCTCAAGTCGAGATTTGTTCGGAGTTGAGCCATAAAGAAGAGCTCGCTATAGCTAAGGCATTTGATTGGAGGCCGCTATGCCC
This sequence comes from Halomonas sp. HAL1, assembly GCF_030544485.1. NCBI lineage: Bacteria > Pseudomonadati > Pseudomonadota > Gammaproteobacteria > Oceanospirillales > Halomonadaceae > Halomonas > Halomonas sp. HAL1. The sequence goes on along the minus strand of NZ_CP130610.1, from coordinate 3,819,671 downwards.
CAAATTACGGTGCCAATCTTTGACATTTTTTACCAGCGTTACCGGGTAATCCCTCCATTTTATAGGGGTTCAAAAGTAGGCTCCAGGCCACCGCGGCCAGTTTATGTTGAGGAGTAATCCCTCTAACCCGGATTTCTCATAGCACCTCAGCCAGTACCACCTCCAGGCCGTCATACCACTACAAGCCTATTGGTAAGGTTTAATTTTTAGCCTCTTTCCTTCGTTCAAACACACCTCCCCCTTTCCCCCATTGCGTCGGGCCGGGGGCGCCCGCGCATTCAGTTCGGCACCAACCGTCTGATGAGATCGGATAGTTCCGTTTTATAGGGGTAGCTGTCACTCATCAACACCCGGATTCGGCGCGTGTTGCGGATGATGACCGCGCCCACCTTGATGAGCTTTAGCCGTAGGTTGCTTGGGCTCATGCGCGCGAAGGGGGTCTTTTTCAGGTGTGCTCGTAAACGTTCGAACAGCGTATAGGCAAAGCCCGACAAGATCAGCCGCCACTGATTGGCCCACCAGTGCGTGCCGGAGGTACGATCAGCAAACAGGCTCAGTTGTTGATCCTTAATCCGGTTCTCCATGTCGCCCCGAGCGCAGTACTGCTCTTAGTAGAGCTTGAAGCCGTCGTCATAACGGGAACTAATGATAAACCGGGGATTAGAGCCCAGTTCACCTTCTTCCAGACGGGCCACCACCCAGCGCGGATACTTCCAGGAGTGTGCTTGATATTGGAAGCGGAACGTCTTGCCACTTTACCTCCCATCTCCCACTGGGTCTTGCGCACCAGCATCATGGGGACGTCCACCTCCTTGAGCAGCCGACTGTTCTTGCCGATGCCCACGATGTAGTCGATATGATGCCGATCACACCAGTTCAGCATCTGGGAGCGACAAAAGTGGCTATCCCCCCGTAACACGATGCGTGTATCGGGCCAGTACTGGCGGATAAAGCGCACCAGTAACGCCAGGATGGCCCAGCTGTGATGGCTGTCGCTGTGGTCACTGGTGCGCAAATAGCTCACTAGCAGATGGCGGCCACAGAAGACATACAGTGGGAAGTAGCAGTGGTGATCGTAATAGCGGTTAAAGAACTTCCCGGGTTGCTCACCGTGCACAGGGATATCGGTGCCATCAAAGTCCAGCACAATCTCCTTCGGGGGGGCGTCATGCTGTTCAATGAAGTGGTGCCACAGCAACTCATGGGCCTTCACCATCGCTTGTCGATCGGCGTTCTGCTCTATCCGGCACAGCGTAGACTTGCCTGCCAGAGCATTATCTTCACCTAGCGCTGTCTGGAGCAGCTGGTCATAGCGCAGAGCTTCATGGTCGTTGAAATCTTCGTAGCCCGCGGTGACACCGAACACCCGCTGACGAACCAGGGTGTCGAGCTTGTGACGAACCTGTTCCGGTGCCCGTGGATCATGAATCACTGAAGCCAAGCGGTGCGTCAGACGATGTTGTTTATCGACTTCCCGTAGCAGGAGCAGTCCGGCATCGGAGGTGAGGTGACCGCCGGAAAAATCGGCTTCAATTTGCCGGCGTGAGAGTGGCGAGAAGGTCACTTTTTCAGGTACCATTTTGGAAGCGGCTGTTGGTGTTGGTTTTTGGTGTAAGGCCCTGAAACGTTAACACTTTCAGCCGCTTTCTTTTATCCCTGTGAGAAATCCAGGCTAAGCCCCATATGAGGGCGCTCGTTATTGGAGAGCCAGAGCCGATTAGTGGAGTAACCTTGAGCTTCTTTAATACTTTTGAACAGATATTGGGCTAAACAGGTTGTAACGCACCGTTCTATATAAGCATTCTGCTGAGGCTTTCCCAGCTGGATAAAAATTAGCTGAATACTCCGACTTTCCGCCCATTTTGTTAGATTATCGCTGATATACTCTGGCCCGTTATCACAGCGAACAGAGTATGGCTTATCACGCCATTCCATGATCTGGTCTAGCGTCTGGATAACTCGCTCAGCAGGCGGTTGCGACGACCATCACTAAGTTGGTCATGCATAAAATCCATAGACCAGAGGTCGTCAATCGTTTCGGGCGCCGCTAAGGTAATTCCCTCATTTATAACCGAGAAGATGAATAGAACTTTTTCATTAGATCGCGCAGGATTCCTTAGCGCTGAACGGCTACCCAATTTCTTCTATATCCAAGGCCACAAGCTGCGCTCAACGATTGAAACTCTACATCAATCGAATAGATGGGTTTTACAGAGGCGCGGTGCCTATCAGCATAGCCTTTGTTTTTAATCTGCTTAAGCGCTTTACCTTTTGGTAGCTGTTCTACCACCTTGAACTTAAATAGACAGATATGGTCGTGAAAATCGACGCTAATATCTACCTTCGTCTTCTACTGTAACGTTCACCCCAATGCAGCGAAGTGGCTGTAGAACACGCTGGCGTTGAGCGCTATGAGATGCATTTCCAGAGCAATAATATCATGCTGCTGCAGGATGCGGAGCAACGTCAATCGCTCTCTAGAATACTCGTGCACGCCTAGCGCGAAAGGGCATAGTTGAGGCCGGTTTCAACTTCGTGACTGAGGTAGCCGAATGTATAAAGCCAGTAGCCTGTCATTGGTACTTCTACTGCACGCACCGTGAGATACCCTGTTTGGTAAAAGCAGCGCTTCCGTGGCGATATGGTCGACATCAAAGCGTCCCAGCAACTCCGCTTCCGTTTAAAGTTGACTCAAATTGAGCGTAAACACGCCACGCGCTTTAAGCAAGTACACCAGAAATGTTGGCATGGCAGACTCGAACCAGTAAGGACTGAATGTGCACTTCTGTAACAGCAGTACATCAAACGAGGTATTAACAGCAGCTACCTCCTGGTCGCCCCAACGGTAGTCTCTGTACCAGGGCGAGTGACTTCGCAGTTCAATCCAAGTAGCTCCGGTGCAAACATGGTATCGGCATAGCCACAAATAACGGAAAAGGGCGCGTCCAGTGTGATGTCGTTCAGATTGTTTCATCCCGAAAATAAACTGACCTTACTAAAATTGGAAATAACAGTGAGCAGGACGAATTGAAGATGCGAGTCAGCGTCTTTGAACACGCTGTATAAGTTCTTCCATCCCTCTCGGAGTTATTGGGCAAGCTCTAGGTTGAGCAAATTATCCAAAATTAGCTTGTCGTAATTGTCGGTCAGGCCCCCCGCTGGTTGGCTTTGGAGTGCGCTTGACGAAGCAGCGTCTAAAACTCACCGGCAATATCGGTCTTGTGGTCAACAGACCGGCCTAAGCGCCCCCGTGCAGTGCGCAGCTGCTCACGGATGTGCACATCTAGCTCAGCGCGGCTTTGCACAACGCCACTGCCAAAGCTCAAGCGAACCACTGGATAGGTAGTCCCCCAATCCCATTTATCTTGAATATACAAACTTTCAAACAAGGCTTTTTTACCTTCAATAGGCAGCGCAAGGGAACCAGTAGTAGGCTCTTGCCAAAACGCCTGGGCCGGGAAGAATATAGTACTTGTTCTGATTGGCTAGGCGCTCAATAAGGGCGTCTTATCAACGTAGTAATCGTCGTTTTCGCAAACGTCAGAATGTTTGCATTTCAGTGGAAAGTTTACGGCGATAAGTAGATGACACGCTGTCTTCTAATGTGCATGCGTATTCCGGCGAACGTGACCGGTCATTCCGGTGATCGTGACCGATTTGCACACGGCCTTCACGCTGGAGAGAGTTTTGTACGCTGAGCGGTCACGATGGGTCAACCGATTCCGTTTTTTGTGCGTTGGTTTTTCTCAGTGATTCCCCTTTCAGATTGAGTCGGTGAGCGCCGTGCAGGAGCCGATCCATGATGGCGTCTGCCAGCGTGGCGGAGCCGATGTAGTCATGCCAGTGCTCCGTGGGTAACTGGCTGGCGATGAGGGTGGAGCCCCGCCCGTGTCGGTCTTCGATCACTTCCATCAGGTCCTGCCGCTGCTGCGCCGTGATCTTCTGCATGCCCCAGTCATCCAGGCTCAGCAGGTTGGTCTTCAGCAACTGGTTCATCAGCCGACCGTAGCTACCATCACCGTGGGCGATGCGCACCTGCTCGAACAGGCGCGGCACTCGCAGGTAGCGCACCGAGAGGCCTTGCCGGCAGGCCTGATTGCCCAGGGCACAGGCCAGCCAGGTCTTGCCGCAACCGGTAGGCCCGGTGATGCACAGGTTCAGGGACTGGCGGATCCAGTCGCTGCTCGCCAGGCCCGCCATACGCGAGCGTTCCAGTCCCCGGGGATGGCGGTAATCGATGTCTTCGATGCACGCCGGCACGCGCAGGCGGGCGGCCTTGAGCAGCCGGTCCAGCCGCCGGTTTTCCCGGTGCAGCACCTCCCGATCCACTAACAGGGCCAGGCGTTCCTCGAACGCCAGGTCATGCGTTTCCGGTTGAGCACGTTGTTGTTCCAGGGCATCGCCCATGCCCGTCAGCTTGAGGTGGCGTAAGGTATCGAGGGTATTGTACGTCAGCATACGTTTCTCCGGGATCAGTGGTAATAGTGGGGGCCGCGAACGTTGGTGTGAACCGGCAGCTCGGTCAGTTCCGGTGGCTCCTCGGCCACCGGCAGCGGTAACTGATCCAGCCCCTGCTTCAGGATCGAGGTGATGCTCTGGTAACTGGCGGAGTGGATGGCCAGCGCTCGGGCACTGGCCTGCTCAAGGCGATCACGACTGTAGCGCCGACTAAGGTTCAGAAGGCCCAGGCAGGCGCGGTAACCATGTTCCGGATGAGGCCGATCCTTGAGCTGCTTCTGCACCACGCCCAGCGTGCAGGGGCCGATGTCATTGGCCCAGTTCAGGAACCGTCCCGGTGACCAGTTCTGATGGGCCTGGTGCGATTTGGGCATGTGCTCCGTCAGGGTGACGAAGCGGCCCTTACCATGACGGGGATGTAGCGCCACTCGCTGTCCCTTGTGCATCACCTCCACGGACGTGTCGGTCACCCGAACGTCCAGCTTCACCCCCACCAGGGCGTGGGGCACGCTGTATAGCCGCTTCTCGATCTCGATATGGTAGTCGATGCCCGGGCGTGCCTTACGCCACTCGGCGTAGGTGTAGGGCGTGGCGGGTAGGGGGCGTAGCGCCGGTCGGTCAAGGGCATCGAACAGGCTTTGGCGACTCTCCGTGCGCCCTTGGAACGGGCGCTGGTTCAGCGCTGGCAATAACGCGGCGATGGCGGCGTTCAGCTCAGCCAGGGAGAAGAACGTCTGGTGCCGTAACCGGGCCAGGATCCAGCGCTCGACCAACAGCACGGCGGCTTCGGCTTTTGCCTTGTCCTTGGGCTTGTAAGGGCGTGCAGGCAGCACTGCTGTCTGATAGTGAGCAGCCAGGTCAGCGTAGGTCTCGTTGATCGTCGGGGTGTATCGGTCCGCCTTGGTGACCGCTGCCTTGAGGTTGTTGGGCACTAATAAGGCGGGGACCCCGCCGAAGAACGTCAGCATCCGTTGGTGGGAGGCGATCCAGTCCGGCAGGCGCTGGCTCCGGGTGGCCTCGGCAAAGGTATAACTGGAAGCGCCAAGCACGGCGACAAAGACCTGGGCCTGACGCATCTCTCCGGTGCTCGGATCCACCACCGGGACGGTCGGTCCGCAGTAATCGATAAAGACCTTCTCACCGGCCCGGTGAACCTGGCGCATGCTGCGCCGTTGCCAACCTCGCCAGAGCCGGTAATGATGGCAGAACTGGCTGTAGCGGTAGGCCTTGTCGCCGTGGCGTTCCGTGTGCTCGGCCCAGAGCAGTTGCAGGGTAACGCCCTTGGTCTTGAGTTCCTGATGAACCTGGAAGTAATCCGGCTCAGCAAAGCGTGAGGGCGATGCCTTGACGGGGAACAGCCGTACTTCCAGCCAGGCCTCATCAGCATCCTCGGGCAACGGCCAAGTGATGCCCTTCGCCTGGGCCTGGCTGACGTACTTGCCGAGCACACCTTTGGAGAGACCGCAGGCGCGGGCAATGCGGTCGTGACTCAGGCCTACTTCGTACTTGAGGCGCAAGACCTCGATGATCTGTCGCATGCAAATCCTCGCAGTCGGCATCCGCACTTCCTCGTGATGAAAAGAAGGGTATGCCGCATAAAATTGAAGAATTCCAGCGCGTTGGATGTGATTCCGGGGGAGCGTGACCGATGATTCCGGCAACGTGACCAGCGATTCCGGAAAACTACCCAAAATCGGTCACGATAAAACGGAATGCGCGGTCACCATCATCCAGAACAGACGGTCACGTTCAAACGGAATGGGCGGTCACGATAGGGCGGAATACGCAGTGCAACCCGTTCGGGCATTGTGTCGGTTCATTATACTGACAGGCGGGGGAGAGGAGGCCCTTTTTCCGAGGTGATCATCATGGTGTGTTTAAGAGACAGTTAAGGCACAGCCGCCAAAGGTCAAAAACGTCCAAAAACCGGACACTTTAAAATCACGCTCTGTGGCATCTTTGATGGTGGCGAAGGGTAGTGGTCGATGTTATTCGGGATAAAACGGTATGTGGTATTAGTGCTCTGTTTTTATATAAGCTGCTGTTTTTATTGGTTTAAAGTGATAATTATCGATAGGTTGTTTTGGAAGGATAGAACATCGGTAAGGTTTGGAATTAGCCTCCGAAGCCGAGGGTCGCAGGTTCAAATCCTGCCTTCATAACGGTGAGGATCTGCTCCACCTTTTCTGTGACAGCGTGCGCCGACTTGATGTCCGTTAACAACACCGTGAACTCATCACCGCCCATACGGGCCACGGTATCCGTCTCGCGCACACAGCCTTCCAACCGTCTGGCGACTGTGCAGAGCACACGGTCACCCACCGCATGTCCATAAACGTCATTGATGCCTTTGAAGTCATTAAGATCCAGGAACAGCAGCGCCAGGTTGCTCTGGTAGCGGTGGGCCGTACTCAGGCCCAAGGCAAGGCGGTCATAGAAGAGCGCTCGGTTGGTTAGTTTGGTCAGGGAATCATGATGGGCGAGGTATCGTAACCCCTCTTCGGCCTGCATAAGGGCCGTGACGTTTCGCGCGACACCAACTCGCACGCCCTCATCCTCGTACCAGCGGGCAGACCACAGGATGTGGACGATAGCGCCATCTTTACGGATATAGCGGTTGCGGAAATCGACGTGGGGCTTTCCGTCCATCACTCGCACAATGGAGTCCCGTGTGGCCGCTAAATCGTCTGGGTGCATGTAGTGGGTGATCAGAGTGCCGATCAACTCGTGCGGAAGGTATCCGAGCAACGACTCACAGGCATCACTCACAAAGATGATCTGGTTGTCCTTATCCACCACGAAGACAGTGTCCAGCATCAGGTGAATCAGTTTGGGGCAGAGAGCTTGCAGGTCAACGGCCATAGGCTGGGGTAATCCGGTTAGCGTCCCTCGACTATAGAACAATGATGAAGGGGGGCGATAGCCATTATCTCGAAAAACGACTTCAGTAAATGACCGCCCATCTGCATTGCTCATCACGGCGGTTGCTATGACAATGAGCTAGTCGGACTTTTATTTATCCAGCGCGCGGCCGTGGAGGTATCAGTATGAAAACCTTGTCAAACATGGGGTTTGCCATCTTCGGTGCTGCGCTGGTCGCCATTAGTTACGGGCTGGCGCGTTTTGCATTTGGTCTATTTGTACCTTCCATTAGCGCCGAGCTGGCGCTCACGCCCTACCTTATCGGGGTCATCGGGGCGCTGCCATTTATCAGTTTCGTGCTCGCTACGTTGGTCGCGCCGCTTGCCGCGCATCGTCTCGGTGCGCGTAACCTGGCAGTGCTCTCGGGTGGTTTCGGGGTTGCTGGCCTGGGGCTGATCAGTCAGGCGCCAGGCGCACTCACGCTCGGGGTGGGGGTATTTATCTGCGGGATCTGCACCGGTTTGATGATGCCAGCGCTGACCGCTGCTATGCAGGCACTGGTGAGCCGGACGATGCACGGGCGAGTCAGTTCGATCATGAACGCAGGTACCAGCGTCGGGATTATCGTGGCGGTACCGACGGTCGTGTTCCTCTCTGATGCATGGCGCCTGACCTATACGCTCTTTGCTGTTCTGACCGGCATGGGAGTGGTGGCGGCATGGTACTTTATCCCGTCGGTATCAAGAGTAACGCCAGCCAACGCAGCACCGCCACCGCCCATCACCCGGTTGCAGTGGTCGCGACTCACCCGGCTCTCGTTGTTCGCCTTCGCCATGGGGTTTGTTTCTTCTCCTTACTGGCTTTTCGCGCCTGACCTGGTGGTTACCCTTGGCGCGCTGCCCCCTGGCCACACTGGCTGGCTATGGTTTGCGGTCGGCATCGCCGGGCTCGGTGGTGCCGTAGTGAGTGATCTCGCCGACCGCAATAACCCACCCATCACCCAGGCATTGATGTTGATGATGCTCTCTTCAAGCCTGGTGTTACTGGCCGCTAGCCCAAGCCAGCTAGCGCTGGCGATGTTTTCCGCGATGGTTTTCGGGCTTGCCTACATGAGCTTAACGGGACTGTACTTGATGACAGGCATCCGGTTACTACCAGGGCGACTGTCGATGGGGCCGGTGCTGCCCTTTATGGCCTGTGCGCTTGGGCAGGCAGTGGGTTCTCCGATGGTCGGTGTGCTGGTCGATGGATTGGGCTATGCGGACGCCTTTGCGATCTTCGCCGTGGTCGGCATCCTGGTGGCATTTTTATCGCCACTCTATCCAGGCCACATTGACTACTGGGCCGAGGAGGAAGAGCTGCAGCCCCTACCGGTGGAGGATACCGGCCTTCAGGCCGCCTATGACCACCAATTGCTGGACGAAGATGGCGAACCTATTGTGTCCGGTACAAAAGCAACCTATAAAGCCTAATCATTGCGTTGAGGGCCGTGTGACAAAGTGTAGCGAGTTATCACGCAGATAGCGTGCCGGACAACACGGCCTTGGTGCTGAACAGATAATGGTTGATGACCGTTAATCAACGATTCACTATGCTTGTTTAATTTTTATTAATATTTTTTTGTTCAAGTAAACGCACTTTTTTCTATAACCCATTGGCATCACGCATTAGTGATGCCATCAATTTCAATTTTCCATACTTTATAAGTTTTTCACTAACACCGCGAAGTTCTCTCTATCCGATACTAGCGGACTCTCTAGCGCGGCTTATCGGTGGAACTGCTTTTCGCGTTCGGGCTGCCAATAAATGGCATCGATACGCAGCCGTGTTTCGGTATTGTTGGGTAATGGCCATTCGATGATGTCGCCCACCTTGAGGCCGATCAAAGCCGCGCCAATGGGCGCCATCACCGAAATGCCGTCCGCTACGCTTTCCAGGGAGTGCGGGTAAACCAGGGTTCGAATCATCTTAAGCCCACGAGTGAGGTCGGTGAAGCGAACCTGACTATTCATGCTGACCACGTCATCCGGTATATCTTCGGGGTCGCAGACCTCACCTCGTGATAACTCTTCCTCAAGTAGCTGAGCTACGGCCATATCTTTATCGGATGCATTGTCGATCAAGCGCTGGAGGCGTTCGGCATCAAGACGATTAATAATAATAGCAGGGCGTGGTCCCATGATGACTCTCCTTAAAGCAATAAGTTTAAACCAATAAAAAACAGCCCTTCCCCAATAAAGGAAGGACTGCATACTTTTTACAGTATAAGCGATTTATAAAATAAAGACGATCAGGTGACACCTTGTTCAATCATGGCATCAGCCACCTTTCTGAAGCCTGCAATATTGGCGCCTAGTACCAAGTTGGTTTTATCACCAAATTCGTCGGCTGTGTCAGCGCACTGACGGTGGATATTGGTCATAATCTGTTTTAATTTCTGGTCAACTTTCTCCAGGGACCACTGCTCCATGCTGCTGTTTTGCGCCATCTCTAACTGGCTGGTAGCGACGCCGCCTGCATTGGCGGCTTTGCCAGGCCCATAGGCGATTTTAGCGTTTAGAAACAGGTCGACGGCCTCTTTGGTAGAGGGCATGTTGGCCCCTTCACTAATACACGTGATGCCATTAGCGAGCAGGGTTTCCGCATCACTTGCGGTCAGCTCATTTTGTGTCGCACAAGGGAAGGCTGCATCGGCTTGAATATGCCATACGGAATGCCCATCTAGGGGATAGTCACGTACAGAAATGTAGTGCGCGTCAGGGTACTCATGCAGGTAGTCTTCTAAAGAGGTGCGCTGCACTTCTTTGAGCCGTTTGAGTAAGCCTAAATCAATGCCGTTTTTATCGTGGATAGTGCCACGTGAATCGCTGCAGGTGATCGGTTTAGCGCCCAGCTCGTACAGTTTCTCAATGGTATAAATCGCTACATTGCCCGCGCCGGAAACGAGGCATGTTTTGCCACGAAGCTCATCTCCACGGGCAGCCAGCATGTTTTGCGCAAAGTACACCGCCCCGTAGCCAGTGGCCTCTTTACGGCCCAGCGAGCCTCCCCAGTTAAGCCCTTTTCCTGTTAGCACGCCTTCATAGTGGCCGGTGAGCCGCTTGTACTGACCAAAGAGGTAGCCAATTTCACGGGTACCGACGCCGATATCGCCTGCAGGTACATCGCAGTGAGGGCCAATATGACGGTAGAGCTCGCTCATAAATGCCTGACAAAAGCGCATAATCTCGTTATCTGATTTTCCTTTTGGGTCAAAATCGGAGCCGCCTTTCCCACCGCCGATTGGCAAACCGGTTAACGCATTTTTGAAGATTTGCTCAAAGCCGAGAAATTTTATGGTGCCTGAGGTAACACTGGGGTGGAAGCGTAAGCCACCCTTGTAAGGGCCAAGGGCAGAGTTGAACTGTACGCGATAGCCTTTGTTGACCCGTACGCTGCCGGCATCATCTACCCAGCTTATGCGGAACATAATTTGCCGTTCGGGCTCGACTATCCGCTCAATAATGCTGTGTTGGTGGTAATAATCACTCTGCTCGATTAGCGGGCGTAGGCATTCGAGCACTTCTTCGGTGGCTTGATAAAATTCTGACTGTGCAGGGCTGCTTTTATTAAGTCGTGTCAACGTATCGTGAACGTAGGGCATAGGGGCATATCATCATCGTTTTTCAAAAGAGTATTGGCTGGCCAGAGCGTTGGAATATTTAACTGGCAGCACTCTTCTGTGCATAGCCTATGCGTGTTCTGTATATGAGAAAATTATATAAAAATAAGACTAAAGTTTAGTAATGGCCGGTTTTAAGCGCTAATTTCTCAATAGCCGTTAAACGGTTATTAAACGATTTATGGTGCTTTTTAATCAAATTACTATGTAGAAAGCTAGGAGTGTTGAATTTAATAAAATAATATTTGAGTTTTAAAAATGTAAAAACTTATAAGTGGCCGTAATGTATTAAGCGAAGCATTAAAACTAATGAGTGTTGTTTTATGAATATAAGTTAATGTTGTCAATATTGCTTTCTTGGAAAATGGCGGTCTCAATAATCAAGTGAGGACTTCAGTTTGATAAATGTCCAATGGCACTTCCTGGGTGATTTTGAACAGATCCATAAATACTTTTAAAGGTGCCGTGGAGCCTAGCTGACACAAAGGTTTTCTCAAGAACCTAAAGCCAAAAGCCTAGGCAATCGCCAACGATCGAGCGGGTTTGGCCACGCCGCCCTTGGATGCAGAGTCGGCCGATTCGACCATCTGCTCTATAGTCGTGTCTCGTTGGAGCAGCACCGGCGGTTTTTGAATGACGGCAATCGTGGTGAGCATGGCGGTGTTCCTCAGAGCGGGTCGTTAGATCCCGCTCAGGGCCTTGTTCGGGAAGCAGCGCTCAGGCGGGACTGATGTTCTGGTTGATACGGAAGAGGTTTTCCGGGTCGTACTGCTTCTTAATTGCCACCAGTCGCTCATAGCTTGCGCCATAGGCGAAGGCAATGCGATTGGTCTCGTCCCCAGTCAGGAAGTTGACGTAGGCGCCGCTACTGGCAAAGGGCTGTGAGCGAGCAAAGAAGTCCCGCGCCCAGGTAATGCAACGAGCATCATCCTCCGCTGTTTCCCAGCGCGTATGCACGTTCAATACATAATTGGCATCACGGCTCGAATAGGCCATTGCTTGCGGGTCTACGCGGCTCGCCTGCCCACCTAGCGTGGCGATGAATATCTCGCACTGCGAAGAGGGTAGTGCGCTGGCATAGTCGATGATGGTATCGATCACCCCTTCATCAAGCGTCAAGAAGTTATGGGATTTCCAATAGTTCCGGGCGCCTGGCGTCAACAGCGGGTCGAAGGCCTGCTGCCAGTCTGTGTAAGGTTGCACACCGATATGCTCGCCGTAGGCGGTGCCGAATCCTCTCAGCGGCTCGATAAGTTTCTCGCCTTCAGCGGGGTCGCCTGCGTAGCACAGGGCGAATGCCACGATCTCTTTGCCGTGAACTTCCTCAGGCAGGAAGGGCAAGGGAGGTGCCTTGCGAGTGACCATCCACACGTTGAGTTCGTCGGGCATGGTTTCGGTAAAGCGGGCGAACTGGGTGATGACCGATTTTGCCTGTTCGAAGGGAAAAACGATAAGACCGCACAGCACGTTCGGGCCTACGGGATGTAGCTGAAACGTGAAGCGGGTCACGATACCAAAGTTCCCGCCTCCGCCACGCAGCCCCCAGAAAAGGTCGGCATTTTCCGATTCGCTGGCGTGCAGCTGTTGGCCATCTGCCGTGACAACGTCCACGCCGAGTAGGTTGTCGACGGTCAGGCCGTATTTTCGGCTGAGCCAACCGAAGCCGCCCCCCAGGGTCAGGCCGGCAACCCCGGTGGTGGAGTTGATGCCCAGCGGTGTGGCGAGCCCGTATGCTTGGGCAGCAGTGTCGAATTCAGCGAGGGTACATCCAGGCTCAACATGGCCTTGATGATGTTGTTGATCAATGTCTACTTTCTTCATCGGTGAGAGGTCGATCATTACGCCCTCATCGCAGACCGCATTGCCAGCAATGTTGTGCCCACCACCACGAAGGGAGAAAGGCACGTTGTGCTGGCGTACGAAGTTCAGGGCGTGAACGACATCGGCAGGTGACGTGCAGCGAGCTACCATGGAAGGCCTGCGATCAATCATGGCGTTCCATATCTGGCGCACTTCGTCGTATTGGGGGTTGTCAGGAAGAAGAACACCTCCTGCGAAACCGGCCTTGAACTCCTTGATTGCGGTTGACGTAAGCTGGCTCATGACGAGCACCGTTAAGTGGGCTCGGCGGTGCGCAGAAGGCACCGCCGAACGGGATAGTGAGGAAGACAATGTGGCTGGGGATTAGCCGCATGCCTCACAGTGGCCGCAATAGGACATTTCTCCAGTCTCAAATCACAGTATAGTCACGCCTGTCAATAAAACCGTTTATTTATTTTGACACATTCATCCGAATCTGTATATCCGAGCAAAGCGACTTAACCTTCATTGTCGTAAAGAATTAAAAGAATTCTCGAGAGCAGTTTGACGGGTGCTTCTAGCCGTTGCTCCGGCCCATGCGGTACGGCAGCATCGAAGGCTAGGCTCACAGCCCCTCTAATTTATACCACCTAATCCTCCGGCTTTAGCTCTTCCTGCTTGGGCGGGGTGCCTACCTTAATTTCGCTCAGATCCTCATGGGAAAGGCCGCGGTACAGGGCGAACATCATGATAAACACCAGAATAAACATCGGCAGGCCGACAACGGTGATCACCTCCTGCAATGCGGTCAGCCCGGCATCGCCTGCCAGCACGATGAGCATGGCGGCCAGCATGCCTTCGGAGACACCCCAGAAAACCCGCTGATGCCAGGGTCCTGGGTCTGCGCTGCCGGTACACAGCATATCGACGACCAGGGAGGCGGAGTCTGATGAAGTGGCGAAGAAGATGGTGACGATCACCACCGCCAAGCCCTGAATCAAGGTTGCGGCGGGGAAGTTATCGAAAAACGCGAACATGGCGAGCGGGATGCTTTCGGCCACGGCGGCGGATAAAGTACCGGCTTGATCACCCAGGGCTGCCCGGGCCTCGGGGCCAATTCCGTCTATCTCCATTGCCGACCAGCCGAAGATCGCAAACCAGATCAGCGTAAAGATGGAAGGGGCGAACAGCACGCCGAGCACGAACTCGCGGATAGTCCGACCGCGGGAAATCCGCGCTACGAATATGCCGATGAAAGGCGACCAAGTGACGGTCCAGGCCCAGTAGAACACCGTCCAACTGCCTTGCCATCCCCAGGCGCCGCCTTCGCTGGAGTAGCGTGCCAGCGTGTCATTCCAAAACGCCATGGGCAGTAGATTCGTTATATAGAGGCCAAAGGTTTCGACAACGGCACGTAACAGGAAAACGGTTGAGCCGGTAAACAGCACAAACAGCAACAGGCCAACGGCCATCCCGATATTGATATTAGAGAGCCGCTTCACCCCTGAATCCAACCCCGCGATGATCGACCCTACGGCAACGGTGGTCAGGACGGCGATGATCACCACCTTGGGCAGCACCGCGTCTGGAACACCAAACAGTTCCGTTAGCCCCGCATTAATCTGCTGGGTGCCCAGGCCGACAGACACCGCCACGCCAAACAACGTGCCGAGCACGGCAAAGATATCCAGGGTTTTGCCGATGGGGCCGTGAATACGTTCGCCCAACAGTGGAAAGAAGACCGAGCTGAAACGCATCGGCAGGTTGTAACGGTAGATAAAGTACGCGAACGCCAGCCCCGGCATGGCGAAAATGGCCCAGGTATGCAGGCCCAAGTGGTAGATCGAAAAGCTCATGGCATCGTCGGCGGCGGCCACCGAGAAGGGCTCGACACCCGGCCGTGGCGGCGTTGCGAAGTGGGATATCGGCTCGGCCACGCCCCAGAACATCAGCACCGTGCCGATACCGCCAGCGAACAGCATGGCGAACCAGGAGGCGTTGGTATAGGCCGGTTTCGCATCATTGCCACCTAAGCGTATTGCCCCGAAACGGCTTATTGCCACCCACAGTAGAAACGCCACCCAGCTTGTGACCCCAAAAATAAAAAACCAGCCAAGGTTAGTAACGATCCATTGCCGCCCCGCGCCGAAGGCTTCCCCTATAGGGCCTGGCGCAATCAACAGCGCCACAAGGAAAAGAATCATGATCCCAGCCGATGTGAAAAAAATAGTGGGATCCGTCTTGAGGCCCAGCTTTCGCGCAAGTGCATCCATCGTTACGTCTCCCTGAGTCTTTACAGCCAGTTTTTATAACCGGTTTTACAACCGTCCTTAAAACAACGTAGGAGTTGTCGGTCGATTACGCCAAGCTGGGCGAAGTAGAGTACCTCTTCTCCTCTCCATAGGCTGCTGTTCGGTATAGAAGGTGTTTGGCAGCATGCTTCATCCGCGCTGATCAAAGCACTCAAGGGAAGTGATATCGTCCGGCTTCAAAAAGTCACTAGCGTGTGCCCAACTGGTGCTGAGCGGGCCATCTCAGTTACTCTACACTTGGTGTTTGCGTTTCATGAATGAAGGATAGCCGTATCAATGTTGGGATTCCTGCAGGGATTTTCCTATGGCCTGTTTATGACCTGCCTGCCCTGGCTATTGGTCGGCCTTTTCAACCCTGGTCTGGCGCTTCCGGTGCTGGCTCCCAGCCGTCTGCAGGTCATCTTCCGCTATTGTTTGCTGGTTCCTTTTATCAGCATGCTGATGTGGCTGACCTCTCTATGGGGCGGTTTCAGCCCCAGCCTTTTTGGCTGGCTGGCTGGCGGGTATTGTCTCTATTCCTGTGGCGCTGCCAGTCGAGCGAACACTGCGCGGCTGGCTGGCCCGACGCCGCGAGCGCCGCCAGGAAGCTCAACGAGTGGCCGCGGTACGTAAGCGCCGTGCCCAAGAGGAGCGCAAGGCCTATGAGGCTGGCGTGTCAGTACTCGACCCTGGTCGGCCGCCAGAGGGGGCCGATGAGCTTGTACTCGCCATGTGCCGGGCCAAGCAGAGCCTGCTCGACGTGCATCGCCCCGATCTCGCCATTCAGGCGGATCGCCTCTATAGCCGCTATCGGCATGTGATGGACGTGCTGAGCGGCCGATTCCACACAGGCGAGTTGGCTTTCGAGCGCTCGCGTGGCTTGGTCACGCAGGTTTGTCTCGGCGCGGTGGATACGCTGACATCTATGGCGTCCCAGGCGCGAGGGGTGGTTAGCGTAGACGGTAATTACGTGCGTAGTCGCCTGACCCAAGAGGGCAAACAGTTGGGCGAGGAGGAGCGCGCTGCCCTGGTGCGGCGCCTGGATCTGCTGGTGGAAACTGAGCACCGGTTGAATAAGCTTTCTGCCCGTATCGAATCGGCCCTGACCGTGCTCGACGACACCGCTGTTTCCATGGCGCGTATCGAGACAGCGCGCCCACAGGCGTCGGTTACCACCGAGAAGGCACTGGAGGATTTACTCCGCTTCGTCGAAGGCGCGGATCGTTATACGCGTAAAGATTAATCCAGCGGACGATGCTGCTGTGCCGAAAGTTCTGTGTTAATGGTTCTGTGTTAATGGTTCTGTGTTAATGGTTCAGTGCCAATGGTGCCCTGCGGTTTTCACAACGGCTTCTTTCAATAGCTCAGGAGATGTTTATGGCTCAGCAACCCGATGACAAACGTCGCCTCTCCCTGCCGCCGGTGGACGAGATTGCCAGTCAGCTGGGGGCTAACCAGGAAGAATCGGTCGACCCCAATGAGCGTGCCATCGACCCTGAGCTTGAGGCGATGGCCGGCCGCTTTGTCGAAGATATCCTCGCCGAGAATGACGAGGAATCCATCGCTCGCCAGCGCCGGGCCGTAGACGAGATGGGGCTTGAGTTGCAGCAGCAGGCCGCGCATCGTAGTGCCATGTTGCAAACACCGCTTCGTCAGTTAGCCCATCAGGGCGATGAAGGAGGGCCGGTAGCCAAGGCGCTGGTTGATCTTCGCGGGCGCATGGAGGGCCTTGATCCCGCTCGCCATCGTCTAGCGCCGAGCGCGCTGGATCGTGTTATGGCGCTCATTCCCGGCGTCGACAGCCGCCTGCAGCGCTACTTTCAGAAGTTCGAAAATGCTCAGCAGGCGCTAGACGCGATTATTGATGAGTTGAAAGGCGGTCGCGATATGCTACATCGTGACAACGTTACCCTGAGCGATGACCAACAGGCTTTAAATAAAATCCTTGTTGAGCTGAACCGGCAAATTGCGCTGGGCCGTTTGATTGATAGCCGCCTGCAGGACGAGATTGCCGCTCGCGATGCCGATGATCCGCGGCGTCACTTCCTTGAGGAGGAACTGCTCTTTCCCCTGCGCCAGCGTATTGTCGATCTCCAACAGCAACTGGCGGTGAGTCAGCAGGGCGTGCTGGCGCTAGAGGTCATCATCCGCAATAACCGGGAATTGATGCGCGGTGTAGACAGGGCCATTAACGTCACTGTTTCAGCCCTTACCGTGGCGGTGACCGTTGCCATGGCGATGGCTAACCAACGCCTGGTGCTGGACCGCATCGAAGCCCTTAACACTACCACGTCGCAGATGATTGGCGGGACCGCCAAGGCACTGCGTCAGCAAGGGGTAGATATACAAAAGCGCGCCTCCTCCGCGATGCTTGATATGCAAGTGCTTGAGGAAGCTTTCAGCGAGGTAATGGGCGCGATCGATGATCTCTCAAGCTATCGGCAGGAGGCCTTACCGCGGCTGGATGAGCAAATCGACCGCCTGGCGACCTTGGCGAAGCAGGGAAACGCCTCCATCGAGCGCCTCCGCGAGGGTAGCCAATCGCAGCCACAGGACGACGGTCAAGCCCCCAGCTAATGCGTCATTAAGGAGCCTCTTGTGTCGCGTTATCTCATAGTGCTGCTGTCGGGATCAATCACAGTAGGTTGACAGCGATAAGCGTGAACGTGGCGCCGAAGATAACAAACGCCAATAGGGCGAGTAACCCGTCGTGGGCCACCAGTGAAAGCCCTAGCGCCAGCAAAGCCAGCCCGGCAGCCGAGGAAGAAAAGGGCACCAGTTCCATGAGCGGCATACACAGACCGACGATGACACACAGCACGGCAATGCCATAGCTGCCCCCTCTATGTACTAGGAACGTTAATCGTGGTTTAAGAACGCGGTCTATGCCCCGCGCTGGCTTGTTGAGCCAGTCGAGCGCTTTCTGCAGTTTGTTATGCTCAACTGAGCGGTCGAGAATGAAATGGGGCAACCAAAATTTTTTCCGACCGATCAGCATCTGTACGGCTACCAGCAACACGAACAACGCCATGAAGAACGACATGCCAGGTACGCCACTGAGCGGCGAGAATAACGTGATGCCAATCAGCATCAACAGCGGCCCAAAAGAACGGCTGCCAATCGATTCAACAACCATCTCGATTGAGACGCGATCGTTGTGGCGTGTCAACTCGCCCACTCGGTCAAGGAGTTGTTCGAGGTTTTGCAACGGCTGGTTCATCAATGGCTACCATAAGAGATCAATTGTGGGCGGACTAGGCATGGGCTTGAATATGCCGCTCATGAGAGAGTTCACTGACAAAGAGTAGGCAGGGCGAATCCAAATTACCAAGAGAGTGACGTGGGGTTATTATTGACCACAAGCGGTTCTGCGTAGAGCAGCTAGTAATCCTTACTCACATCGCAGACATCACCTATTTGCCTGATAATTACCTACCCAGAACAATCAGCCGGGGCGACCGTGCGATAGCTTGCCACGGCTTCTTCCATTGCTTGTTGTAATGCCGTAATGCGCGACTCATGGGCGGGATGCGTAGAGAGAAATTCAGGAGGCTGACCGCCACCAGCCGCCGCCATGTTGCGCCACAGTGCCACGCTTTCTTGTGGGTTGAACCCTGCTTGCGCCATGATCGCCAGCCCCATCAGGTCGGCTTCTTCCTCGTGGGCGCGGCTGAACGGCAGGGTGATGCCGAGCTGGGCGCCGAGGCCCAATGCCTGCATTAACTGCTGCTGTCCCATGTCTCCCTCGCCTAACAATCCTACTACTAGCATCCCGGCCTTAATGCCAAGCTGCTGAGTAAGGCGTTCATTGCCATGGTCAGCCAGCACATGACCAACTTCATGGCCGATCACCGCCGCCAGTTGGTCAGGCGTCTCGGCGACTTGGAGTAGGCCGGTATGCACGCCAATGCGCCCCCCAGGTAGGGCGAAGGCGTTGGGGGAATCATCTTCAAAGACGACAACTTCCCAGGCCGCCGGTAGCTCGTCAGTCGGATAGAGGGCCTCGGTGGCGGCTATTATTTCCTGAGCTACGCACTCTACCTGGCGGTTAGCGGCTACGTCACGTGACACTGGCTGGTCACGGCGTAGTTGGTCGAAGGTATCCTCGCCCATCTGTGTCATTAAATTTTCTGGTACCAATGTCAGTTGGGAGCGCCCGGTCGGCGTTTCATCGCAGCCGGTCAGCAGTACCAGGGGGAGCAGGAATAATAGGCACAACAGGAGTCGTGGGCGCATCGCATCTCTCATCAATAAATCAAGCGAGTATACCGGCCTTAGCCAAGGGGAGAACCAAACCTCAATGCTGAAAGAGCTAGCGTGGGTAAAAAAAGGGCACCCTATCAGCAACTATTGCAGATAGGGCGCCCATAATGAAACCTGTTGTTTTGAAGCTTTTTAGACGTAGAAATCCAGATCTTCCTGCGCTTTCAATAGATCGCGCATTTTGATGGGGTCGTCTCCAAAGAAGAAGAGCAGGCCCCAGTGTGTCCCGAAGGCTGAGCGGTCAGGAACGGTTTCTTCTGCGGGCGCGACCAGTTCGTGGGACTCGAAATAGGGATGCTCAATCGTTTCTTTGGGCATTTCCAGCTTGCTGACCACCCGGCGGCGTGGGTACACACCGAAGCAGCCGGCGTAGCCTTTCGCATCGACCACTTCACGGGGGAAGAACGCTGCCACTTCCTCTTTTGTGCTTTTCGGATCAAACACGAGCATCGATGCTTGATAGGCGTTAAACCCGTAGGCTTTTTCAATCAGCTCGAAAGCTTTGAAGCCGGGTGGGCGGTAGGCAACCTCGCCAAAGTACATCTCACCATCAGCTGTGACGAAGTACTCGGGGTGAATCAAGCCAAACTGAATATCGAACGTTTTGATCAGCAGTTCGATCTGTTTAGTGATCGCGGTGCGCCAGCTCTCGAGTTCCGCCGTCGCGGGTACGAATACCGAATAGCCCAACGTTACGTATTCTGAAATATTCAGGAACTGGATTTTGCCATCGTGTATCCAGGCCTCAACGGCGAACTCCCAGCCATCCAAATGGCTTTCCATTAGCAGGGGATATTCTTCGTCTGGAATGTTGTCGATCTCTTCGATCTTGCGAATCATTCGGTGGCCGAGGCAACCGGCTTTGTCGAATGCCTTGACGTGAATCGGGTCATCCGGGTCGCCATCGAGTTTAAGCAGCGTTTGGTTGACGCGCTTCATGAAGCGAACGATGTCTTCTTTCTCATGCGCCTCTTCGAAAATACCGACGCGAATACCGCCAAGCTGGGCACGACGCTTCATTAACGCCTTGTCACGGAACAGAATGGACTGGCCGAACATACGAGGACTGTCGAGTAGAACCGAGTTGATCGCACCGGACCATTCAACGGTTTCTTCAAACAGCGGGATGGCGATATCGACGCCTTCTTCTTTTAGCTTTTCGGCGATTTCCATGGACCGGTCGTTTAGCCGGATAAAGTCCCACGGCAGAAAAGGGATGTTGTTCGCGGTACAGAAATCCGCAGCCCATTCAGGAGCAACAACGATATATCGACGGTCAAATTTCTGCGCAGCCTTGATCGCGTTGATACTCCAGCCAAGTAAGGCGATATAGCCTTTATTGGGGTCTTTGGGAGTCTCGGTGCCTTTGACCGAGTCCATTTCTGGATCACGCCAAGACGCTACTGCTTCGGGTAATTGCTTTTCTGATGTAATCGACATTCGATGTCCTCCTTGCTGGTTGACCCAAACTGACTGTGCTGAGATTGGAGCGCACCAAGTGAGCTGAGCCACAGTCAGAAGTGTTCAGGAGCGATTGAATCAGCCAGCATTAGAAAAGTTATTAGCGCACCCGTTGTAACTAACCTAGTCGATATGGTTACAAATGGCAATTAAACTGTAGAGTTATTGTTGAATAACTGTAGAACTTTTTCTTCTGCTTGGGAGTTGATTATTTTTACAAACGCACATAAGTAAGATCAGTGAATGCTGATGAAACATCAGCATGAAATAGCAGTAGCTAGGTCATTATTGAGTATGCTGTTAGGTATTAATGTTTAGTTAATCTAGCAAAAGCGACTTATCTATTGCGACAAACTCATTGGCTTCATTAATTAAAGATGCTGCGGTGAGCTGAGGAACACCATACACTTCAACTTTTTTACCGTACTTAACGCGTATTTTATTGACTAAAAGATCAAAGTCTCCATCACCGGACACGAGCACAATAACGTCCGCCTGCTCAGCGTACTCCATGGCATCAAGCGCAATGCCTACATCCCAATCACCTTTCGCAGAACCATCTGAACGTTGAATAAAAGGTTTCAACTTTACGTTAAAACCAATAGCTCTAAGTATAATTTGAAATTCCCTTTGCTTTTGGTCGCCTCTGTCGATGGCGTAGCAAAAAGCTTGCACCACTTCTCTATTGGCGGTTGCTTGTGCCCAAAATTTATTATAATCAAAGTTCCTGCCGTAGGCTTGGCGTGAGGTGTAGTAGACATTTTGAACATCAACAAATATCGCCACTTTTTTTATAGACATTAAGCTTTTTCTCATTAGTTGTCGGTATTTGTGTGATTAGTTACCTATTGAGTAAATAACACGAACGTTTAGTCTGCTCTTCTTTCATCGCTGTCATCGGCAATCGTTGGTGCAGCGCCTTCTGCGGAATATAGTGATTGTACAGTTGCGCACACTGTTTATCGCGTTGACCGCGCGCTATGTGAATAGATCACGACTGCCCGCCAGCATGCTAAATTAGTTTAAGTTAATAATAATAACGATGGTTTGCTCGGTGAACCAGTGGTGGCTGTGTTTGTGAAATTAGCGTAACCCTCAATTATCCCCTTCACCAACCACCTGATCCCGTCCGTGATGCTTACCTAAGTAGAGGGATTTATCTGTGCGGTGGAGGATACTGTCTTCTGTTGGGTCATCCTCAGCAAAACTGGAGACGCCGCAGGTGATGGAAATATGGAAGGTGCTGCCAGATTCGGTTTTAAATTTTTGATCTGCAAGTGTTTTTCTTATATTTTCAGCGATAGCCACTGCATCTTCTGATGAAACTTCAAACAGCAGCACGGCAAACTCTTCGCCGCCCAAACGGCCTACAATATCTGTTTCTCTAAATCGCTCTTTGAACAGTTGGCAGATCTGTTGCAACACCTGATCCCCCATTGCATGGCCATAGGTATCATTGACTGTTTTGAAGTAATCGACATCGAAGAGGAGTACGGCGGCATTTTGCTCACTGCGCAGGAAGTGAGAGAAGGCTTGGCGAAGTCGCTTCATAAAGTAGCGTCTGTTAAATACGCCTGTTAGATCATCGGTAATCGCCTGCTTTCGTAGTTTTTCTTCTAACGCTTTGTGTGCCGTGATGTCATGCAGGGTACTGAGGAGAATGTTGGGATCATCGGGCGATGTATTATCGGCAATTTCATGGAGCCAGCGAATGCAGCCGTTTGGCTGGATAATTCGATATTTGATGTCAGTAAAACCAATATCGAGCATGTCTTGGCGCGATTTGGCTACTTTTTCTTGATCTAGGGGGTGAACCATTGTCATAAATGAGTCTTGATTAGGCACAAAGCCATCTGGAGTGACACCAAAAAACTCATAGACCATTTCCGACCAGTAGACGTTTCCTGAAGTTCGCGACATCTGCCAATAGCCCAGACGGCCTACCTTGTGCAATTTTTGCAGCGTGCGTGCGTGCGCCTGCCACTCTTCCTGTGTTAATGGTGCTGTAAACACCTGTGAAGCTTGTGAGCTGGTGTTTGGGAATAGTATGGAGTGCCAAGCCATTTAGGTGGCTGCCGTGTGGGGGCCCTTAGGCCACATAGTTAGAAATGCCAATGCATATTCCGCTTCAACTGGACGGCTGAACAAGTAGCCCTGCAGCACATCGCAACCAAGTTCCAGCAATATTTTTTGTTGTGCTTCGTATTCGACGCCCTCAGCAACCACTTCTAAGCCCAAACCATGGGCAATGCGGATAATACCGCTGACAAGATTGACTGCTTTTGCATCACGAGGAAGGTCATCAATAAAGCTTTTATCGATTTTAAGTATGTCTACAGGGAGGCGTTTAAGGTAGTTAAGGGAGGAATAGCCGGTGCCAAAATCGTCCAGAGCCAGGGAAATGCCGCAATCTCGTAATTTGCGCATGGTTAAAACGGCGCTGTCGATATCAGTTAGCAGGCTCTCTTCTGTAAGCTCTAGTGTCAGGCGCTGCGGTGCTACGTTGTGTTCTTCAAGTGTTTGCAGAATATGCTCAACAAAATTGCTTTGATAAAACTGATTGGCAGGAATGTTAATACTCAATTTTAGCGGTGGATCGCTGGATTTGATTGGCCAATGAAGGCCTTTTTCACACAAGCATCTTAATGACCAGTCAGTAAGTAGCCGAGATAGCCGGGCATTCTTCTCTGCTATGGGCACAAATTCACCAGGACTAACGGTGCCTAGAGTCTTATCCTGCCAGCGGGCTAATGCTTCAAAACCCACCACTCCGCTGCCGTCAGCAAGAACCAGCGGTTGATAGTGTTGTTGTAACTTTCTGCCTAGCAGCGCCGACTCTAGTCGCTGCTCAATCTTATGGCGGCGTAAAGCACTCTCTTCGGTGCGATGAGTAAAAATATGGATGCTTTCGTAGGTCTTGGGCCCTTTAAGGGCTGCCCGCGCTCTTTCCAGTAAATCGTCTGGACTAATGCCGTCATCGGGGGAGACGCTAATACCGACATCAATGTTGGGTCGTATAGTGTGACCGTTCAGATCGATGGCAGCGTTCAGCTTATTGATGATGGGTTTAATCACACCGAAGAGTTCGCGCAACGAATAGATAGAAACCACGGCACCGAAGCGATCAATATCCATATTGCCGACTGCTAGGATACCGATATCAGGCGCGGTGAGACGGTCAGCGAGACATTTCAGAATAGCGTTGCGATTCTCGCGACCATGTAGTCGGCTGATTTCATCGAGGTTATTCATTCGTAAGTGCAGAACAACCAAGTGATACGACTCTGTTTTTACAAGTTGAGTTAAGTTTTCGAGAGTTTCCCCAAACAGCGTTTCGTCTGGTAGACCTGTTCGGGCGTCACGCTGATTGATACGACTAGCCTGATGGCGAACATTGAAAAGTTGTGACTTAAGATGGATCTGTTCTTCGACGATTTTGCCAAAAGCGACTAGCCACGAGCGTTCCACTTCATTTAACGCCCGCGGTTGGGTATCGCTAATACATAAAGTGCCAATGGCGTGCCCACCAGGACCGTGCAGCACAACACCGGCGTAGAAGCGAATATAGGGGTATGACGTTACTGCCTTGTGATTATGAAAAAAATCGCTAGCAAGCGTGTCAGATACTTCGAGGTAGCCATACTCTAAGGCATGTGTGCAAAAAGAGAGCTCGCGTGAGATCTCACGAACCTCTATGCCTACGGAAGATTTAAGCCACTGACGGTTTTCATCGATTAGTGAAATGAGTGTGATAGGGGCGTTGAAGACCTGCGATACTAAACGTGTATAACGGTCAAAATCCGCTTCTTTTAGGGTGTCCAGGATGTCGAGCGAATGCAGCTCTTTCAGCCGAGCGTCCTCGTCTTTTAGACAGGTGAAGCGGACATTATTGTCATCCATGGAGTGTGCCTGATGAGAAAATGAGCACGAAGGTGATGTGCCAATGGCGTTCACGCTCTTGCTTTGAATGAGATGATTACTGGATTTAATCATTCCTACTGGTGTTTTTCAAACTTGTCTCATGGTTTTTGTGTAGTCTAATAGATACAGAAAAAACCTATTGAGCGTGAAAGCTCAACACGGCGGTAGTGAGTATTCACATCGTAGAACGGTATTAATCGTCATTATTTGGCAATCACAGGGAACGTTCTAATTGGCAGGGCGCGCCACGACACAGGTAGGCATGGGTGGAGGTGCGTGAATGAATCCACAAAGCAATTCTGATTTATCCATCAGAGTAGTGGTCGTCAACGAAAGCGGCTTCATTCGAGAAGGGCTTTGCCGAGTCATTGAGCGTTTCAAAGATATAAGGGTGGTCGCAAGTATTGCTGGCCCTCATGAGCAGTGTGAAGTGGCTCATCAAGCGCAGGCCGATGTCGCCTTGATTGATGCACAATTTCCTAGCCAAGCAGGGTTTGAAGCAATTCAGCAATTGCGCGAAAGCAGTGTGATAACGCGGGTAGTTTTTCTATCGGTTAACCCTAGTTTCGCTGAAGTGAACAGAGCGCTGCAGGCTGGAGCTAATGGTTTTCTGTTACGCGAGGCTGGCGTCAGTGAGCTTGAAATAGCGCTACATGCTGCCGTTAAAGATAAAATATTTTTATGTCCTACTATACTCAAACGGTTGTCTGAGGCGCTGGTCTTGGAGGAGCTTCCAAATAGAGACAGCTTTTATATTGGTGCCGCTCAAGAGCGCTATTCAATTGACGATATCATTAGTGAAGCGTTGCGCTTGGGCATCCTGCAACAAGAAAAATGATCAGGGTTTTTACCTATACTGATTTGGCAGTCAGTACGTTACCTTGCGGGGTCTAACAGGTGCCAACCTGTTTTTATGATTAGTTTCTTTCTGGCTTTTGGCCGCTAGACGTAGAAGGAAACCGGATAGCACCACTGATAGCGATTGAACCCGCGCTAGCGAGGGGTTTTACGTAAGGTTTTACCTTTTCAAGGTCCATGCCATATTTTCATGAAACGTTCAGAAGATATCACCCGGATATTACTAGCCGATGAACATCTGCTAGTTCGCTCCGCGATCAGTTCCCTTATCGAAACCTTCGACAAGATGACGGTGGTTGCCGAGGTGGGTTCTGAGCAACAACTCATAAAAGAGGCTGCCCGCTATCCCATTGATGTGGCGCTTATTGATGCAGCAGTTATCTCTTCAAAGGGACTGGAGTCGCTAGGCCAGCTTAGAAATATCTGCCCAGATATACGCGTCATTGTCCTTTCTACCTACTCTAGTGATACTTTTATTCGACGTCTTTTTGAAGAGGGTGTCTATGGATTTCTTCACAAAAATGCGCATGTGAATGACTTAAAAATGGCCATTCAAAAAGCAGCGTTGGGTGAGCGTTTTGTGTTCACAGCCTTGGAACCTGAAGAATTTGTCGATGCCGCTTCTGTAGTGGGTGCTGCCTCTATGCACGAAAACCCCTTAACCACACGTCAACGCGAAGTGCTAACGCTAGTGGCAAGCGGTTTTCGTAGTAAAGCGATTGCAGATCAGCTCAACGTCAGCATTAAAACTATCGAGACCCACCGCGCTGATATCATGCGCCGCCTAGGCGTTAGACATACCGCTGGCTTAGTCCACGAAGCTATTCGATTGGGCCTACTAATGACGCCGCAAGATACTGATGAATCTCAGTGAGGTTGACTGCTTGCTAGGCGAAACCACGCTAAAACCTTCCTGCCTCCTGCTTTTATTCTTACTAGCGTGATTTCACCTTACCCTACTATTAAACCCGTTTAGATGCGCCCAGCGTATACAAAAACTCAAGCCCTAACGTCGCAGCAGCGAGCGACGTAATGTCGCCGTGATCGTAGGCAGGATTGACTTCCACTACATCCATGCCAACTAACTCCATGCCCACCATGCCGCGAATGACTTTCAGCATCAGGTCGGTAGACATGCCTCCACAGACCGGGGTGCCTGTGCCAGGGGCGTAGGCGGGGTCCAGGCCATCAATGTCCAGGCTGACGTAAGCAGGATGATGACCCACTTTGGCGCGAATTCGCTCGAGTACCGCGGCTGCACCGTGGTCGTTGACCCAGTCCGCATCCAGCACTTCATAAGGGTGATTGTGGCGGTCATAGCTGGTACGAATACCAATTTGCAGCGAGTGTTCTGGCACGACCAATCCCTCTTTCAGGGCGTGGTGAAAAATGGTGCCGTGGTCAAAGCGTGTGCCCTGCTCGTAGGTGTCGGTATGGGCGTCAAAATGGATCAACGCCAGCGGGCCGTGTTGACGTGCGTGGGCGCGTAGCAGCGGCAAGCTGATGTAATGGTCGCCGCCCAGGGTAAGCATCTTTTTACCCGCACTTAACCAACGGTTGGCGTGGGTTTCCAGATTATCGACCAGGCTTTCGGGTTCGCCATAAGCGTAATCGACGTTGCCTGCATCACATACCTTGAGGCACTCTTCTAAGGCGAAGTCCCAAGGCCAGCGTTTGCCTTCCCAGATCAGGTTAGCAGTACTTTGGCGAATCGCATTCGGCCCCATGCGGGTGCCCGCACGGCCAGAGCACGCTAGGTCAAAGGGCACGCCACTCACTACCACCTCGGCATCGGTCGTCTTGGGATCCGTTGCTTTTGCTACACCCATAAAGGTAGAAATCACATCGCCATAAAGGCTAGGCATGGTCTGAGTTAGTGGGTGGGTCACCGTCGTATGTCTCCTTGCGTGCTGGTTAATCGCTGTCTGATGCGAATGGTGCAGACGATAAGGAATAATTGGTGATAAATTAAATGAATGTTTAGAATTTAATCATTCTTTTTGTGAATGATGGTGACTTATGCGTTCGCTACGCCATTTCGATCTAAATCTGCTATTGGTTTTCGAGGCGCTTATGCGCGAACGTCACGTTACCCGAGCGGCAGAAAGGCTCTTTTTAAGCCAACCCGCCTTGAGTCATGCGCTCAAGCGCTTGCGTGAATCGTTGGATGACCCGCTGTTCATTCGTACCGAAACTGGCATGCAGCCAACGCCCCGCGCCCAGGCGCTGCAACCTGTGGTACAGCAGGCGCTGGCACTATTGCGTAAGGGGTTGGCGCCACCTGCGATGTTTTCACCTGCCAATAGCACTCGACGCTTTACGCTGGCCACCACCGATTATTTTGAAGAGGTAATGTACCCGCCTTTTCTTAGCCAGCTGCTGGCCTACGCACCGGACATTAGCTTTTCCATCGAGCTGATTACTCCCGACGTTTTAAGTGAAGGGCTAGAGCAGCGCCATGTGGATATGGTGGTAGGGCTGGATAGTCAGAGTGCGCTACCTAGTGGTGTGATTCAGACACCTTGGATGGATGAGGAATTAGTCTGCCTAGCCGCTAGCCTTAATGAGCGCGTAGGCGAGGCGCTGGATATTGCGCAGTTTGCCCAAGAAGCCCATGTTGAACTGGCGGATATCAGCGGTCTGCTGCCCAGTAATATTGATAGTTGTTTAGCGCAGCACGGCTTAACCCGGCGAGTGATCTCTAAAAACCTTAACTACATTGCCGCCGCCCGCGTGGTGGCGCTGACGGGAGCGATCATGACCCTGCCGCGCCAAATGGCGGAGCGTTTTGTGACCATGCTGCCGGTGCGCTTGGTGGAGCCGCCGAAAGAGTTGCCCGCACTCAAAATGACGCTGATTCAGCATGGACTATATGCCAATGAACCGGCCAACGCGTGGCTCTACGAGGTGCTGACTGAGTTTGCTAAGGGGTTTAACCATCAAAAAGAGAAGAGCCTTCCAGAGTGATGGCACTACACAAACTCGCTTATGTTGTCGTTATACAACCCAGTTGAATCAAAGGTTGAATAGTATCTGGCAGGCACGCCGTAAGATCCTAGACTGCTAATAGGTGTTATTTATGACGTCGTTAGCAGTGCCGCGCTATGGTTTGGTTTTGGCGGGGTAGAAAGATAAATAAAAGGAGAACGCGAGTGAAAATAGGTGCACCGAAGGAGAGTGCCCGGGGGGAAGCGCGTGTCGCGCTGACCCCTGAGAGCGCCAAACAGATTCAGAAGCTAGGCCACGAGTGCTTAGTGGAAACCGGCGCTGGCTTGGCCGCGGGCTTTAATGACGACACTTATCGCGATGCTGGCGTTACCGTGGTGGAGGGTGCCGATGCACTCTGGCGCGACGCTGAGGTGGTCATTAAAGTCCGCGAGCCCTCTGATGAAGAGGCCGAGCGGCTGCGTGAAGGTCAAACGCTGATTGCCTTCTTCTGGCCAGCGCAAAACGAAGCGCTGCTGGAAAAGTGCAAGGCCCAGGGCGCCACCGTGATTGCCATGGATATGGTGCCGAGGATTTCACGGGCGCAGAAAATGGATGCGCTCTCCTCCATGGCCAATATTGCCGGCTACCGCGCGGTGATCGAGGCGGGCAATAACTTTGGTCGCTTCTTCACAGGACAGGTAACCGCGGCGGGTAAAGTGCCTCCAGCCAAAGTGTTGGTGATTGGTGCCGGTGTGGCCGGTTTGGCGGCGATCGGTACGGCTACCAGCCTGGGCGCCGTCGTGCGCGCCTTTGACGTGCGTCCCGAGGTTTCTGAGCAGATTGAATCCATGGGCGCCGAATTCCTGTTCCTCGATTTCGAGGATAGCCAGGACGGTTCCGAAAGCGGTGGCTACGCCTCGCCCTCAAGCCCGGAGTTCCGCGAGAAGCAGCTTGAGTGCTTCCGCGAGCAGGCGCCGGACGTGGATATCGTGATTACCACCGCGCTGATTCCCGGCAAACCGGCGCCCAAGCTGTGGCTGGAAGATATGGTCGCAGCCATGAAGCCGGGCTCGGTGATTATTGATCTGGCCGCCGAGAAGGGCGGTAACTGCGACCTGACCAAGCCTGATGAGCGCGTGGTATCGGATAACGGCGTCGTGGTGATCGGTTATACCGACTTCCCTTCCCGCATGGCAACGCAGTCATCGCTGCTCTACGCCACCAATATCCGCCATATGTTGACTGACCTGACACCCGAGAAAGAGGGTGTGATCAATCACAATATGGACGACGACGTCATCCGTGGTGCCACGGTGACGCATCAGGGCGAAATCACCTTCCCGCCGCCGCCGCCCAAAGTGAAAGCGATTGGCGCCTCAAAACCCAAGAAGAAAGAGAAAGAGCCTACGCCGGAAGAGAAAAAGGCCACTGAACTGGCCGCCTTCAAAGCGCAAACCAAGCGTCAGGTGAGCCTATTGGCGGTTGGCGGCGTACTGATGTTGCTGCTGGGCCAAGTGGCGCCGGCGTCCTTTATGCAGCACTTCATTGTCTTTGTACTGGCCTGTTTTATCGGTTTCCAGGTGATTTGGAAAGTGAGCCACTCGCTGCATACCCCGCTAATGGCGGTAACCAATGCGATTTCAGGCATCATTATTTTGGGGGCGATTCTGCAGATTGGCTCCGGCAGCGCAGTGGTGAGCGTGCTGGCGGCGATCTCGGTGCTGATCGCGTCAATCAATATCGTGGGTGGCTTCCTGGTGACACGCCGGATGCTGGCCATGTTCCAAAAATCCTAAGCGGCGGAGAGACGATATGTTAGAGCAAGGATTCGTATCTGCCGCGGCAATCGCGGCGAGCGTACTGTTTATTCTGTCGCTGGGCGGCTTGAGTAACCAGGAGAAAGCCAAGCGGGCCGTGTGGTACGGCATCGTGGGCATGGCGGTGGCGGTGTTCTTCACTGCCCTCGGCCCAGGCATTGGCGGTTACTGGTGGCTGATTCCGATGATGCTGATTGGCGCTGGTATTGGTGCCTACGTGGCGGGCAAGGTCGAAATGACCGAAATGCCCCAGTTGGTCGCAGCGCTGCATAGCTTTGTGGGCTTGGCCGCGGTATTGGTGGCTTGGAGCGCAGACCTAGAGCGCCGCAGGGTAATGGCTGCGCGTGCCGCCGAGGCGTCGTTGGACCAGTTCTCCGCCTTTGCCGCGCTGGTCGCCACCAAAGCCCCTGACGAGCTGATGTTCCTGCAGGTTGAAGTGGTGCTAGGCATCTTTATTGGCGCCGTCACCTTCACCGGTTCGGTGGTCGCCTTTGGTAAGTTGGCGGGTAAAGTGGATGGTAAGCCTCGTCAGTTGCCCGGCGGGCATATGCTTAACGCCGGGGCGGCGGTACTCTCGCTGCTGCTGGCGATTCTCTACCTGAACGGTGCAGGTTTCTGGACGCTGATTGTGCTGGCGGCGCTGGCATTCTTTATCGGCTACCACCTGATCATGGGGATTGGCGGGGCCGATATGCCCGTGGTGGTCTCCATGCTCAACAGCTACTCCGGCTGGGCGGCGGCCGCTATCGGCTTCACGCTCTCCAACGATCTGCTGATTGTCACCGGCGCGCTGGTGGGTTCATCGGGTGCGATTCTCTCTTACATCATGTGTAAGGCGATGAACCGCAACTTCGTCAACGTCATTTTGGGCGGCTTTGGTGGCAGCCAAGGGCCCGCGGCGGAGATCGAAGGCGAGCAGGTGGCGATTGACGCCGGGGGCGTAGCGAGCGCCCTGAACGATGCCGACAGCGTGATTATCGTACCGGGCTACGGTATGGCCGTGGCCCAGGCGCAAACGGCGGTGAGCGATTTGGTGCGCAAGCTTCGTGCCGCGGGCAAGACCGTGCGCTTCGGTATTCACCCGGTCGCGGGCCGCTTACCAGGGCACATGAACGTGCTGCTGGCGGAAGCCAAAGTACCTTACGACATCGTGTTGGAGATGGATGAAATCAACGACGATTTCGCCACCACCGACGTGGTGATCGTGATTGGCTCCAACGACATCGTGAACCCTGCGGCTGAAGAAGATCCCAATAGCCCCATCGCCGGTATGCCGGTATTGAAGGTATGGGAGGCGAAGCAGGTGTTTGTCAGCAAGCGCGGCCAGGGCACTGGCTACTCCGGTATCGAGAACCCGCTGTTCTTCAAAGAGAACACGCGCATGTTCTACGGCGATGCCCGGGACAGCTTGAATACGCTGCTGCCGTTGATTGATTAGACCTAACCATTCGGTCCTGAGCCCGCGAGAGATCGCGGGCTTTTTTGATTCTGTGCATGGCACTGACACTCCTGCTATGGTCGAGTACTGCCTCTCTTTGTTGAGCACTTACTTCCATGAATCAACGCCCTAACCCCCGCGTGCTGTTGCGCTTGCTGGGGCTGCTACGTCCTTATCGACTACGTTTGGCCTTGGCGGGTCTGGCGCTTTTATTGGCTTCGGGCAGCGTGCTGCTACTGGGTAACGGGTTGCGTTTAGTGATCGACCGCGGATTTTTAGCCGCCGATGAGCAAGCATTAGCCCAAGCGTTGGTGTTGATGCTGGTGGTAGTAACGGTGCTGGCGTTTGCCTCCGCGCTGCGTTACTACCAAGTGACCTGGATTGGCGAGCGCTTGGCTGCGGACTTACGCCAGCGCGTGTTTGATCATTTACTTACCCTGGAGCCCAGTTTTTTTGAGAGCGCAAGCGACGGCCGTGCCGCCGGAGAGATCGCTTCACGATTAACCGCAGATACCAGCGTGCTTCAGAGCCTGTTTGGCTCCTCGGTATCGCTGGCGCTGCGTAACCTGGTCATGCTGGTAGGCGCCGTGGTGCTAATGCTGATCACCCAACCGTGGCTCTCGGCGATGGTGCTGATTGGCATCCCCGCTACTCTTCTGCCCATTGTCTGGTACGGCCGGCGGGTGCGGCGACTTTCGCGCACCAGCCAGGATCGCGTGGCCGAACTTGGCCGCTATGCCGAAGAGGCGCTGAGTGGTATTCGAACCCTCCAGGCGTTTACCCATGAAGCAGCAGATAAAACCCACTACGGTCAGCGCGTGGAGCAGGCGTTCGGCAGCGCCGTAGAGCGTACTCAGCAGCGCGCTTGGTTGACCGGTATCGCCATGCTAGTGGTGTTTACTGCGGTTGGCTTAATGCTCTGGCAGGGTGGCCAGGCGGTGTTAGATGGCACCATGAGTGCGGGCGAGCTATCGGCGTTTATTTTTTATGCCGTGTTGGCGGCGGGGGCTATTGCGACGCTGGCTGAAGTCGCGGGTGATGTGCAGCGCGCAGCGGGAGCAGCGGAGCGTTTATTGGAGCTGCTCGATACGCAGCCCGCTATCCAGTCACCCGCGAATCCCCATCACCTACCGGTACCTTCGCAGGGTGACATTGTGCTAGAGAACGTCAGCTTCACCTACCCCGGCCGGGAAACCCCAGCACTGGAAGGGTTTGATCTGCATATTAAGCCGGGAGAACGGGTAGCGGTGGTGGGGCCTTCGGGGGCAGGTAAAAGCACCCTCTTGGCGTTGTTGCTGCGCTTTTATGACCCTAGCCAAGGGCGTATCAGCCTTGATGGCAGTGATATCCGCACCTTAGAGCTTGCTGCTTTACGCAGTGCCATGGGGCTGGTAGCCCAGGAGCCGGTGCTGTTTAGTGGCTCGGTGGCCGACAATTTGCGCTACGGCGATCCTGAAGCGAATAGTGAAAGGCTGCGTATCGCCGCCCAGGATGCCAGCGCCCTCGACTTTATCGACGCGCTCCCCCAAGGCTTCGATACACCGCTTGGCCCCGGTGGGGTGCAGCTCTCCGGCGGCCAGCGCCAGCGGCTCGCTATCGCTCGGGCGCTGCTTAAAAATCCTGCCGTGTTGTTGTTGGATGAAGCCACCAGCGCGCTGGATGCGGAGAGCGAGCGGTTGGTGCAGCAGGCGCTGGACAGACTAATGGTCGGGCGCACCAGCATAGTGATCGCCCACCGGCTGGCGACGGTTATCGCTGCTGACCGTTTGCTAGTGCTTGATGGTGGAAAGCTGATCGCAGCGGGCACCCATGACGAATTAATTACCACCAGCCCGCTTTATCGTCATTTAGCCGCGTTGCAGTTTGGCGGTGAAACGTTATAAAACGGTTCTTGAAAGACGGGAGTTTCTATGTCGAGTTTTTTCCAACGCCTTAACGCTGTTAATGCCCCTTCGATTGGCCTGGGCTGTATGAACCTCTCCCACGGCTACGGCAGCATTGTGCCGGAAAGCGCGGCCTTACGAGCGCTGGATGAGGCCTTTGATATGGGCTATCGCCACTTTGACACCGCCACCCTGTACGGCGCCACGGCCAATGAGAAAGTGGTCGGGCGCGCCCTGGAGGGCAAGCGGCACCAGCTCTTTCTGGCCAGTAAATGCGGCATGGCGATGGACCCTGAGTCAGGCAAACGTGTCATTGATGGCCGCCCGGAAACGCTGCGCAAACAGTGCGAAGCAAGCCTTGCGCGCCTGCGTACCGACCATTTGGATCTCTACTACCTGCACCGCTTGGATCGCCAGGTCCCCATTGAAGAGAGCGTCGGCGCGCTGGGGCGCTTGATGGAAGAGGGCAAAATTGGAGGCGTGGGGTTGTCGGAAATCTCTGCGCTAACGTTGCGCCGTGCGGCAGCTGAATATCCTATCGCCGCCGTACAGTCTGAATACTCGCTGTGGACGCGCAACCCTGAGATCGCCCTGATTGATGCATGCCGAGAGGTGGGCGCGGCGATGGTCGCTTTTAGTCCTCTGGGACGCGGCTTCTTAACCGGCGCCATTCAAGACCCAACGCGTCTTGAAGAGGGCGATATGCGCCGTAACATGCCGCGTTTCAGCACCGACAACTACCCGCATAATATCAAATTATTTGAACGCCTTGCGGCGCTGGCGCAGGCCTTCAGCGTGACGCCGGGGCAACTGGCGCTGGCATGGCTGAAGGCCAAAGGCGACGATATTATTCCCATTCCGGGAACTCGCTCACCTGGCCACATGCGCGAAAATTTAGCCGCGGAAACACTGCGCCTTGATGTCACCACAATGCAGCAGTTGGATGCCATGATGACGCCAGACCAGGTCGCAGGGGCTCGCTACAGCGAAGCGCAGCAGGCGGATATCGATACCGAGGAGTTTGCCCGCTAAAGATGTTAATTAAGCTGTGATGGGTAAAAACTATTAGAGCGGTCACAAAAAGCAAATTGTGCCTATCACATATCTGCTTTAAAACAGTATCAGGTAAGTGAAGCGTCCTTTTATGGCAAGACACTGGTTGACCATTAGATGAGTGCAAGGACGCTCACTGTCAGTTGACTTGGAAGCTATTATTTCAAACGTAACCAAGACAAAAGCAACTAAGACAAAATGAAGTGAGAGGGAGAGAGCTATGAGTGGTAAATGTCCTGTAATGCATGGTGGTAATACCTCCACGGGCACGTCTAATAAAGACTGGTGGCCGGAAGGGATTAACCTGGATATCTTGCACCAGCAAGACCGCAAATCAAACCCGATGGATGCCGATTTTGACTATCGGGAAGAGGTCAGAAAGCTCGATTTTGACGCGCTTAAGCAAGACGTCCACGCGCTGATGACTGACAGCCAATCGTGGTGGCCAGCTGACTGGGGTCACTACGGCGGTCTCATGATCCGCATGGCATGGCACTCTGCTGGCACCTACCGTCTTGCTGACGGTCGTGGCGGTGGTGGTACCGGTAGCCAGCGTTTTGCACCACTCAACTCCTGGCCGGACAACGTCAGCCTTGATAAGGCGCGTCGTCTACTGTGGCCAATCAAGAAGAAGTACGGCAACAAGATCAGCTGGGCCGATCTGATGATCCTGGCCGGAACCGTTGCCTACGAATCCATGGGTCTGCCTGCTTACGGTTTCTCGTTCGGCCGCGAAGATATCTGGGAACCCGAAAAAGACATCTACTGGGGCGATGAGAAAGAGTGGTTGGCGCCTTCCGACGAGCGTTACGGCGACGTTGAAAAGCCTGAAACTATGGAAAACCCGCTTGCTGCGGTTCAGATGGGGCTTATTTACGTTAACCCTGAAGGTGTTAACGGTGTCCCCGACCCGCTGAAGACCGGCCAGCAGATACGCGAAACCTTCGCCCGCATGGCAATGAACGACGAAGAGACCGCGGCCCTGACTGCCGGTGGTCACACAGTGGGTAAGTGCCACGGTAACGGCGACGCGGCAGCGCTGGCGGCTGAGCCAGAAGCTTCTGATGTCGAGAACCAGGGCTTTGGCTGGGGCAATCCGACCATGGGTGGCAAGGCGAGCAATGCCGTTACATCTGGCATCGAAGGCGCCTGGACCACTCACCCCACCAAGTTCGACATGGGCTATTTCGACCTATTGTTTGGGCACGAGTGGGAACTGCGCAAAAGCCCGGCCGGTGCCCACCAGTGGGAGCCTATCGACATTAAGGAAGAGGATAAGCCGGTTGACGCCAGCGACCCCTCTATCCGCCACAATCCGATCATGACCGATGCGGATATGGCCATGAAGGTGGATCCGACCTACCGCGCCATTTGTGAAAAATTCATGGCGGATCCAGAGTACTTCAAGAAGTCCTTCGCCAAGGCGTGGTTCAAGCTGACCCACCGTGACCTAGGCCCGAAAGCACGCTATATCGGCCCGGAAGTGCCCGCTGAAGACTTGATCTGGCAAGATCCGATTCCTGCTGGTAGCACCGACTACAGCGAAGAAGTGGTTAAGCAGAAAATCGCCGACGCCGGCCTGAGCATCAGCGACATGGTTAGCACCGCGTGGGACAGCGCGCGCACTTACCGCGGCTCTGATATGCGCGGCGGTGCCAACGGTGCACGCATTCGCTTGGCGCCCCAGAAGGATTGGGAAGGCAACGAGCCTGCGCGTCTCGCCAGCGTCTTAGCCGTGTACGAGAAAATTTCTGCCGACACCGGCGCTAGCCTTGCCGACGTCATCGTTCTGGCCGGCAGCGTAGCGATCGAAAAAGCCGCTAAAGCCGCAGGCTATGACGTTCGCGTACCTTTCCTGAAGGGCCGTGGCGACGCTTCTGCCGAGATGACCGACGGCGAATCCTTTGAGCCGCTAGAGCCGCTGGCTGATGGTTTCCGTAACTGGCAGAAGAAAGACTACGTCGTGAAGCCGGAAGAGCTGCTGCTGGATCGCGCGCAGTTGATGGGGCTGACTGGTCCAGAAATGGTCGTGTTACTCGGCGGCATGCGTGTACTGGGCACCAACTATGGTGGCACCAAGCATGGCGTATTCACTGACCGTGAAGGCCAGTTGACCAACGACTTCTTCGTCAACTTGACCGATATGGGCAACACCTGGAAGCCGGTGAGTAAAAACACCTACGAGATCCGTGATCGTCAAACGGATGCCGTTAAGTGGACCGCTTCTCGCGTTGACCTGGTGTTCGGTTCTAACTCGCTGCTGCGTTCCTACGCGGAAGTCTACGCCCAGGACGATAACGACGAGAAGTTTGTTAAAGACTTCGTCGCCGCCTGGACGAAAGTGATGAACGCGGACCGCTTTGATGTCGCGTAAGCACTAAACACGTTAGTGCTAGCAAATAACCCGCATCCCAGGTGAACTGACCCCATAAACTTGGACAGTGAACAACTAAGCGGCCAAGGCCTGATTCCGGTACTGCACCGGACTCAGGCCTTTTAGTTTGGTCTTAATACGCTCGTGGTTATAGTAATGGATATAGTGTCGGATGCCCGCCTGTAACTGCTCAATAGTGGCGAACCGATTCAGGTAGAAATATTCAGACTTCAGCGTTCCAAAGAAGCTCTCCATCGCGGCATTATCCAGGCAATTTCCCTTGCGTGACATGCTCTGGATCACCCCATGCTCGGCGAGCTTGCGCCGGTAGGCAGGCATCTGATATTGCCAACCTTGGTCGGAATGCAGCAGCGGCGCGTCTTGGTCGGTCAGCTTGGCCAAGGCTTTGTTCAGCATCTCCCCTACCAGCGAGAACTGTGGTCGTTTCTGCATGGTGTAAGACACAATTTCCCCGTTATAGAGGTCCATCACGGGCGACAGGTACAGCTTCTCGCCTCGGACATTGAACTCCGTGACGTCGGTGACCCACCGTTGGTTGGGGCGTTCAGCCTGAAACTGACGGGCAAGAAGGTTGGGAACACTGGCCTGCTGGCCACGATAGGAGCGGTATTTCTTCAGGCGTACCAACGACTTCAGCCCAAGGTGCTGCATGAGGCGTTGGACTGTCTTGTGGTTGACCTGCTCTCCCGCCTGGCGCAACGCTGCTGTGATGCGGCGATAGCCGTAGCGCCCTTTGTGACGCTCGTAGAGGGCATGAATTCGACGCTTCAGACCCGCATGCCGATCATCCAGCTGCTGAACACTTACCTGATAATAGAAGGTGCTACGCGACAGTTCGGCGACTTTTAGCAGCACCGGCAAAGGGTGGCCTTGCTTCAGTTCAAGGACTACTCGCGCTTTTTCTGCGCGGCTTGCTCTTTGGACTGACGCAAGGCCCTCAATTTTTTTAGGTAGGCCACCTCAGCACGCAAGTATTCGTTCTCTTGGAGCAGCTGCTCCAGCGAGCTCTTTTCAGTCACTGGAAGTGGGGGCTTGGGGGCTCTGCTGTGGGCATCTTCGTCGGGCGACCTCGGGCTTTAGGCTCCAGCGCCTGGAAGCCTCCTTCATGATACTGACTTTCCCACCGCCGTACGACCCCCACTCCACCTCGGATATCGAACAGGGCAATCGCTTGTCGGGCTGAGAGATCCTCTTGTCTCATCCGTTGCAACACCGACAATTTGAACTCAGCGCTGTAGCGGCTGGACTTCTTCTGCAGGCCGCTCAGGCCATGCTGTTCATAGCTTTTCACCCAACGCCTGACGGTGGCATGGTCAAGACCGTACTGCTTGGCCAGCCTCCTATAACCCTCTTGTCCTTCTGTGTAGCGCTGTACGACTAATAGCTTGAACGCTTCCTTATACTTCGCCATGAAAAACACCCCAATCGCTGGATGAGTGTCCAACTTTTGGGGTGCAGTTCACAGGATGCGGGTTTTTTTATGAGCGTTTTGAGTAGTGCTGGAGTGATATCGTGGTGATCGCTACCCGTCTCACAGCAGTGACTATTTGAATAATGGAGTTTTTCAGCATAGGCACTGTCTCTGTTAAAGACTTCCCAAAGGAGCATAACGATGCAGAAAGCCAGAATCTTGCAGCAGGGCAGTATTCACTGCTTCCCCGTTGGCCTTCGCGATGAGCAGGGCAAACTCGCCAACGCAGAAGTCTCGGCGGTTATGTACGACGGTGAGCGGTTACTGCTGGCCAGCGATAAGCCGATTCCTGGTGAGCATCGTTCCGCGGTCTTTGCCTTGCCCATGACGGATGACGGGCCGGATGATTCGCAGCTTGAGTATTTTACAACGCCGCTGATCAAGCGGGCGGTGAAGTATGAAGACTTCGCCCTGACCGCTGATGGTAAACATGTATTGGCCACGACGGGTTTTGATCGCATTGATGACGTGACCCATGATCTAAATGCCTACAATCATTTATTGATTTGGCCGCTGGGTGAGCCTGAAAAGGTGCAGGCGGTGGACCCTGACCCGCGTGACGGGGTTGAAGGCTCGCTTGAGTTACGCAACAAGTTGAATAATGCGATTGGTTTGCCTTACTACAAGATTGAAGGACTTGCCGCAGTACCGGGCGAACTAGGCGATGGGCTACTGCTTTTCGGCGTACGCGAGCAGGGGCAGCGCCATGATGACTTCGCCTATGTGAGCCGTGTGGTCGGCGCCCACTATGTTGTGAATGCGTCCGGCAACCTCGAGTTTATCGATGAGTTGCGCGAACTCTACGCTTTTGAACCGACTGAGCATGAAGGAGTAGCGATTGAGTGCGGGTTGTCGAGTCTTGAGTATGACCCTTACCACCATCAGCTTTATCTGATGACCAGCTTTGAAACGGAGGTTGATAACGTCGTACGCATTGGCGGCTACCTATGGCTGATGGAGCTGGATAACCTTACCACTGGCGAGCCGCCTGCCTTGATACTCGGGATGGACGGCACTCCTTTTGAATTTGAGCACAAGGCAGAAGGTCTGGCGGTGCTGGATCATGAGCGTGTCTTTGTGGTGTATGACAATGATCGTGAAATGGGGGTGGGCAGTATTGACGAGCGCGATGAGCGTCACGCCAGCGAAGCGCTTTATACGCTGTTGCATATGGAGTAACGCGCGCACGCTATCAGGCTAGCATTAAGAAAAAAGGCACCCAAGCGGGTGCCTTTTGCGTTGCGGGTGAGCGAGGTTAGAACTCTTCCCACTCTGGCGCTTCCTGCCTTGGCTGGGTGGCGGGTGGTTGATTGCTGCGTGCCGGTGCCGATGATGTACCGGTAGAGCGGGTTACTGCTCGCTCTTTGTGGGTGGCGGTATAGGGCAACGCGGAGGGGGAGCCCCCTTCATGGAGCACAAACTCGCTCATCAACCGATCAAGGCCGCGGGCGTTGTCGCGCATGGAAGCGGCAAGGTTCGCGCTTTGGCTGACCATGGCGGCATTCTGCTGGGTCATCATATCCATCTCTGCCACGGCGGTGTTGACCTGCTGGATACCGGTCGTCTGCTCTCGTGCGCCTGCGGCAATTTCAGCAATCACATCGGATACCTGAGTGACGCTATGACGAATCTCCTGCATGCGCTCAGCCGCTGCCTTGACGATGTCGCCGCCTTCTTTTGAGTGGCTAACGGACATATCGATCAACGCACGAATATCGTGAGCAGCAGAAGCCGAGCGACTGGCGAGAGTGCGTACTTCGCTGGCGACCACAGCAAAACCGCGACCCTGTTCGCCAGCACGGGCCGCTTCCACCGAGGCGTTGAGTGCCAATATGTTGGTCTGGAACGCAATCGAGTCAATCAAGCCAATGATATCGCTGATCTTGTTGGCCGAATCACTGATGGCTGCCATCTTGGCTTCCATCTGGTTCATGGACTCTGTACCACGTTCGGAGGCATTGGCAGCCTCTAGCGCAAGGCTATTGGCTTGTTCTGAAGCCTGGGAAGTGTGCGCTACAGTGGAGTGGATTTGCTCCATTGAGGCGGACGTTTCCTGGAGGTTGGCGGCCGCTTGTTCGGTACGCGATGAAAGTTCCTGAGTACCATCTGCCATATCGCTGGCATCTGATAATACCGTGCGCGCGTTTTGGCGTACTTCCTGAAGCGTTAATTGCATGCGTTCCACAAACGCATTAAAGCCATGGGCGAGGTCGCCAATTTCATCGTTTGTTTTGGCTTCTAATCTGCGCGTTAGGTCGCCTTTACCTTGGGCGATGTCTGCCATGGCAGCTGCTGTATGCTTGATAGGAGCGAGAGAGCGACGTGCCGCATAGGCAACCACCACCAATAGCAATACCAGTAGCAGTCCGCCTGCCAGCAGTAGCGACTGTAGCAGGCTGTTGGTAACGGTCGTAAAGGCTGTGATGGGTACGGTGACACCCACCACCCAGGAGGTGCCTTCCACCGGGCTCCACATGAGAACTGTCTGTTCGCCGCTGGGCATAGTAATTTCACCTGAGCCGGCCGTACCATTGAGTATTTGTTGGCTCAATGCATCCAGGCCTTGGTAGCCCTGCTGATCGGCATCGGTGTAATTGAGTGACATCCGATACTCTTCATTCGGGTGGGCAATGACTTGCCCCTGGCTGTCGATGAGCCAGCCATAGCTTCCTTCGCCAACATTGATATCGGAAGTAATGTCAGAAACGGCAGCCATGGAGACCGTCATGCCTAGCAACCCCGCCCTATTACCGCGTTCATCAAACACGGTGTCGGCGACAATAGCCGTTGGTAAACCACTAATCATGGAGATAACAGGATCACTGAGAAGGCTGTCTTGGCTGCCCTCGGTCACTAGGGTCTGAAAGTAGGGGCGTTCGGCTATCTCTAGGTTGACGCCTGCGTGGGTCAATGTTGCCCCGGAAGCATCAGAGAAGAAAAGTGACTCAATGGTGCCCCCTGGAGGGTAGCGTTTTTCGAGCCACTCGCGATGAGAGGCAATTGGCACGTCTTCTACCAAACGTTCATCCTTAGCAAGTACGGCTATCCAATTGCGGTATCCTGTAATCCAACGGCTAATTTCATCGGCTCGTGCTTCTACTTGCCGAGTCCCTGCATTATCGATTAACGATGGAATAGCATTATTGAGCTGTTGATTGACGACAATACCTAAAATGACAGCCACCGCTAACAGCGGAATGGCGACAGCAGCCAGCAGTTTCTGCGTCAGTGAGAGACGAGAAATTTTTTTCATTTGTTGCCTCGATGTGTTGGCCAGTAGCAGGGCACTGTCGATAAGGCAGTGCCGTACTCTGGCTGTTTTATGGTTCCCTGGAAGTGCTCTTACTACCGTTAATTATTAACGGCTGCTAAGTGATTCTGCATAAATTATCGCGTATAAAGAACAAAGATCCATCAGAGTAAAATACAGAACCATGTCTCGGCGCTTACGTTTCGTTTCTTTAACACCTGACCAGCAACGTATCTTAAATGAAGCCTACCAGTACGGCGAAAAGAGAGCACTACGTCGTCGGGCCCACGCCATTCTGCTCAACCACAAGGGCCATACGATTAACCAGATTCGCGATATTATTGGGGTTAAGCGCGATACGGTATCGACTTGGTTATCCCAATGGGAAGCAGACGGTATTGAAGGTCTTCAAGACAAGCCTCGCGAAGGACGCCCGCACCTTCTCAGCGAGAGCGATCTTGCTGTGTTAGAACAACTGGTTGAAGAGTATCCCCATCAATTGCCTGTCCTCCATGCCAAGTTTCAGGAGCAGACAGGTAACGTCGTCAGCCAGGACACGTTGCGGCGCGCGTTAAAAAAAGGCTATAGCTGTAAGCGGATACGCCGCTCATTGAGGGCACATCGTGACGAAGCGGATTTCCGCCATACGCAAGAGATAATCAATGTATTGAAGGAGTGGGAAGATGATGGTGAGTGCGATCTCTATTTCTTTGATGAAGCCGGTTTCTCGCAATCATCGTCACTTCCTTATGCATGGAGCCCGATAGCCAAGCCCTGGGAAGTCACGGCCTACCCACACAGCAAACGGCTGAATGTACTGGGCTTTCTCACCAGAAAAGGTGAGTTTTTTCACCATATGACCACCGACTCAGTGACCACTGAAACCGTTATAGAAGCCTTTGATCAGTTTGCGGCACATAAAGACCCTGACGCATTCGCCGTCGTGATACTGGATAATGCCAGGATGCACCGTTCCAAGGCGTTCCAGCGCAAACTTATTGATTGGATGGCACATCGCATTCACCTGGTCTACTTGTCGCCATATTCGCCGGAGCTGAATCTGATCGAAATCCTTTGGCGCGAAATCAAATACCGGTGGCTACCGTTAACAGCCTACAGTTCGTTCGATAAGCTTTGTGAAGCGGTCAAAAAAGTATGTAATGGTTACGGCACTGATTACTCAATAACTTTTGCATAACCACTTAATATTTAAACTTAAATATAAAATATTTTTTGTCACCTCTTTTTTAATTGAATCGTTATTTTTACCTAAAAAGAGACAGTAAAAATTATAGTTTAAAAATAACTAAAGCGGCCTAGCTTGCCTGCTGTATCGCTAATGACTTTATATAGCTACAGCTCATGTCGGTTTTTCCACGATAATGACGCACAATATCGGCCATGACTGCCAACGCAATCTCGGACGGCGTTTTGCTGCCTAAATTGAGACCAATAGGCATGGTAATCCTTGCCAACTGAGTGTCTTTCAGGCCACTGGAGCGTAATAGCCGCTCTGCACGCTGTTGCGACGTTGGCTGAGACCCCATCACGCCAATGTAAAACGCCTCCGTGCGGACGGCCTCGATCATCGCCAAATCATCAATACGCGGATCATGGGACAACGCGACCACGGCTGTATTGGCATGGCAGCCGCCCGAGGCGATAAAAACGGAAGGCAGTATCGCTTGCACTTCCACGCTAGGCACTTTGAAATTTTTGCGGGCATCATCGTTGGGGTCGCAGACAATGACTTCAAAACCGAGCGATTGGGCAAACAGGGCGCAGGGCGAAGTGACCGATGAGATGCCGGCAATGATCAGCCGCAGCGCTGGGCCAATGCGGACATTGACGCTGGAGGCATCAAAAGTAACGGCAGGTTCTGACAATGTGGATGGGTTGAAGCGCTTGCGCCCATCGGACAGCGAGATACAGCGAGTGAGCGGCTGTCGGCCCAGCAAGGTGGCATGCATCACTTCAAGGTGAACGAGGTTGTCGGCAGAGGGAGTCAGTTGTTCAACGAGCACTTCCAGACTGCCTCCGCAGGGCAAGCGGACAGTGGTTGAGCTGTCGACGCCGCCATACATTATCCGTTGGGCGGGTTGGTCAAACTCGCCTCTTTGCAGTCGGGCGATAAAATCTTCTTCCACACAGCCGCCTGACAGTGATCCCAGGTAGTCCCCCGTTGAACAAGCGACCAGCATGGCACCCGGTTCTCTTGGGGATGAGCCGAAGGTTTTCAAAACCGTGCAGAGCCAAACGGTCAGCCCCTGATTGGCCCATTTCAACGCGCGTTCGATAACCTGCAGATCAAGGTGGTGCATTAACTGATTGCCTCCATGGGGAGATTGAGGGAGGCTTCAAGTGTCTCGCGAACGGTCTCTGGGGTAAAAGGGAGTCTGCTGAACCGTACCCGGGAGCATCGAAAAGCGCGTTAGCAATCGCGGGAGCACAGGGCATTGCTGCTTCGCCAAGCAACATGGTTAAGCCGTGTGCATGTGAAGGATTGCCTAGGCATCGGTAGCATGTCAGCTTTACTACAGTAGCGCGCACTTTTCACCCTGACGTAACAAAACGAGATGGACTATGAAACGCAGTAAATGGATATGGCTAGTAGGGGCCGTTGTCTTGCTAAGCTACTTGGTGCCTTACACGCTGTTAAGCGATGTGTCGCGATGGTACGGCAGCTTTTTGTTTTGGTCAGTTGCCGGGTTAGTCATCATTGCTCTGAACGTGTTTATCACTAAAGATTTTAAGGAACATAGCGATGACTGAGTC
This sequence comes from Halomonas sp. HAL1, assembly GCF_030544485.1. Lineage (NCBI taxonomy): Bacteria > Pseudomonadati > Pseudomonadota > Gammaproteobacteria > Oceanospirillales > Halomonadaceae > Halomonas > Halomonas sp. HAL1. The sequence goes on along the minus strand of NZ_CP130610.1, from coordinate 3,775,086 downwards.
GCTCATTTGGTGGTCCATTGCTATCTACTTATTGGTCGCTATAGGCATTGCTATTCTGTCGCGCCAAAGCCCGGCGAAAAGTGGTTCAGAAAGCATGTCGGGCTACTTTTTAGGCAACCGACAAATGAACGGCTTTGTCTCCGCGCTAAGTTACAGTGCCACCACTTATAGTGCCTTTATGATGGTGGGGCTGGCTGGCCTTACCTATGCCGGAGGCGTTGGCGCGCTAGGTTTCGAAATTATCTACTTTGCCGGTGTTTCCCTGGTGGCTGTTTTCGGGCCTAAATTCTGGGCGGTCGGCAAAAAGTTTGGTTTTGTGACCCCAAGCGAGATGCTGGGTCACCGTTACAACAGCAAACATGTGGCGGTGGCTGTCTCAATTGCCAGCTGTATCTTCTTGATTCCTTACTCGGCCGTTCAGCTCGCTGGCGTCGGTTACCTGCTTCAAGGTATTACCGATGGCGCCATTACCTTTACCACCGGGGTGGTACTGGCCACGGTGATCGCAATCTTCTTCTCCTACATCGCGGGAATTCGTTCGGTCATGTGGACCGACTCGCTTCAGGCCATCATGATGATTGTTGCCTCAACGCTGGTGGCTTTCATGGTGATTCAGGGCCTGGGGGGATTTGGCGCGCTATTCGATACGCTGGCAACGGAACACCCGCAGTCACTGACGGTACCTGGACCTGGGTTGTTTAGCTTTGTCACTTTCTTGGGGCTTACTATTCCGTGGTTCTTCTTTAGCCTGTCTAATCCGCAAGTCAGCCAGCGCCTGTTTATGCCCTCGTCGCTGCGTTCCATGCGTCAAATGCTGCTGGGTTTCCTAGTGTTTGGCTTTATCTACACCATTGTTTCCGTGCTGTGGGGGTTCTCTGCCTTAGCGGCTTTCCCCAGTCTTGAAAGTGCTGATTTAGCCACGCCCACGCTGCTAGCCTCAGAGTTTGTTCCACCAGTATTAGGCGTGATTGTGATGATCGGCATCATGGCGGCCGCCGTTTCTACTATCGATTCGATCATGCTGACCCTGGCCTCCATGGTCTCCCGTGATGTTTATGCCAACGTCAAACCTAACGCCAGTGAAAAGCGCCAACTGCTGGTGGGTAAGTTGGTGGTGCCGGTGATTGCGTTAATGGCGCTGGCCTTCGCCGAGCTACAGCTTGACCTTATTGCGGTGCTGTCGGTGGCTGCATCGTCGGGGCTCGTGGCCATGGTACCCGCTATTATTGGCGCCTTTTATTGGAAACGAGGCACCGCTGCCGGAGCACTGGCCAGTGTGGTGGGCACCAGCGCCTTTGTACTGTTGATGTATGCCACCGGCAACTCGCTACTGGGGCTGCCTGCCGGTGTATGGGGCATTGTAGTCGCTAGTGTGCTGTTTGTTGGCGTTAGCCTTGTAACCAAACCTCATCAAGCCACCACGGATGCTTTCTTTAGCGCCATCGCTGAAGAGCTGGGAAAAAAGCGTCGGCATAAGGCTTTTAACTGAGGTTTTTCAGGTTTAGCGCCAAACCGTTAGCTGTTGTCGATAATCATCTTGCGCCTGGCTGGCGCTGACCGGCGTCAGCCACACTTTGGTGCCGGGCAAACACTGGGCCAGCGTAGCGCAGGCGATGGGAGTGAGGGCACCCAGGCGTGGGTAGCCACCAATGGTTTGGCGATCATTCATCAGCACGATGGGCTGGCCGTCAGGCGGTACTTGAACTGCTCCCAAGGGAATACCCTCGGAAATAATGCCGGTGAGAGAGCCGTGCAGGGCAGGGCCGGTCAGTCGCACGCCCATACGATCGGCACGGTTATCCACTGCCCAGGATTGATTGAAAGCTTGGAAAAGAGAGCGGCCGCTGAAGGCGGCAACTTGTGAACCGAGCACGATGGGTAGGTGGCAGTTTGATGCTGGCATCTGCGGGCCTTGGCCTGCCGCAATACGGCGAACCGCCGGAGCGGCACCTTTCCAAGTCAAGCGGTCGCCCACTTTTAGCGGTTTACCATCTTCGTGCAGGCCACCCAATTGCTCGCGAGCGGTACAGGCGCGGCTGCCAAGCACTTCCGGTGCATTCAGCCCACCTGGAAAAGCGAGATAGGCGCGCAGGCCCTGGCGCGGTTGGCGAAATACCAAGCGCTGACCGGGCTGTAGCTTGAAGCTGGTATTGGGTGCGAGCGGTTTGCCATCCAACTGAGCGTCTAGATCGGCACCGGTCAAGGCCAGGCGGACTTCGCTTTCGGTTTCAAAACTCAACCCGCCGCCCATCACAATCTCCAACGCGGCGCTGTTTAAGGCGTTGCCGAGTAGCCAGTTGGCCCAGCGAAACGAGATCCAGTCGGCGGCACCACCCTGGGTAACCCCTAAATGGCCAACGCCAAACCGGCCAGCATCCTGAATCAGTGCGAGTGGCCCCGCTTGTTTAACGACCATGCCATTTTGTGTTTCATTGATGGCGACGTGGCTCATGGGCGCTCCTCCATTGGGGTGGTATCCCCACCGTCGGCTTCAAACTCTTCCCGGGAGATCGCTCTAAAGCGCACCTTGTCGCCGGGGCGAAACAGCGGCTCGCCACGTTTGGCATGCTCGAATAGCGGCACGTTGGTGCGACCCAGAATATTCCAGCCGCCCGGCGAAAGCAGCGGATAAATCGCGGTTTGGCGATCAGCAATGCCCACGCTGCCTGCTGCCACTTTACGGCGTGGTGTTTTCAAGCGCGGCGTCGCTATTGCTTCATCGACTAAGCCCATAAAGCCGTATCCTGGCGCGAAACCCAGCGCGAAGACACAGTAATCATGGTTGCAGTGCTGCTTGATGAGTTCGTCGACGCTTAAGCCTGCCCGCTTGGCGACCAGGGGTAGCTCAGGCCCCACGCTTTCGTCGTACCACACGAGGATGTCGTGTAGCTCACCGGCTTGGGTGTCAACTGGGGTGAGGCCTAACAGCGCTTTATTAATAAGGCCGATAGCCTCAGTGTGGGTCAACTGCTGGCAGTCGTAATGGACTAATAGCGTGGTGTAAGAAGGCACCAGATCAATGAGCGCAGCGCCAAAGGCTCTTCGCAGAGCTTGGTCGGCAGAGATCACCCAGGCCATATTCGCTTCATCGATGGTGTCGAACAGGCGCACCATCAGGGCATCCATGGCGGCGGTTTCAATGCGCATTTCCATATTAGGATTCACGCCTGCTCCAGCATCTGAAAGGCCTCACGAATGGCGCGCACGGCCGCCACTGATTCAGGGTTGTCGCCGTGAACGCAGAGCGTATCGCAGGCTAGCTGCAATGGTGTGCCGTCGAGCGCGGTGAGCGGCTCGCCTTTGGCCAGCTTAATGGCCTGATCCACAATGGTGTTCTGGTCGTGGTGTACGGCGTTGGGTAAACGGCGAGAGGCCAGGTGGCCATTGGTATCGTAAGCGCGATCGGCAAAGGTCTCGAACCAGAGGGTAATGCCCAGTTTGGCGGCCAGCTCGCGATGTGGTTCGGGGTTAGCAGTCGACATGATCGTCAGCGGCAGGCTCGGATCGTAAGCACGCACGGCGCGCATGACGCCTTCGAGCAGCGCCGGGTTGGCGGCCATGTCGTTATACAGTGCCCCGTGGGGTTTGATGTAGCTGAGCCGGGTGCCTTCTGCCTGGCAAATGCCTGCCAGGGCGCCTACCTGGTAGAGCACCATATCTTCAGCCTCTTCAGGCGAGCAGGCCATCGAGCGGCGACCAAATCCCATCAAGTCAGGGTAGCCAGGGTGCGCGCCAATGCGAACATCATGCTGGGCCGCCAGCTTGACGGTGCGTCGCATCACATGGGGGTCGGAAGCGTGGAAGCCGCAGGCGATGTTGGCGCAATCGACATAGGGCATTGCCTCGGCATCGAGGCCGATCGTCCAGTTGCCGAAACTTTCGCCCATATCGCAATTAAGCAGGGGAATGGCCATAGCGACTCCTGTCGTTGATGCAGTGGGTGCTTGCATGTGGCTGAAACGAGACTGTAATTCACCTCCAATATATGAACACGGCATGCTGAGTGCCAATCGTTTTTGTCGATACTAACTATCGGGCTCTCCTATCATATTGTTATTTGGTGGAAAAATGATTGACGCTTGGGCACGATACGCTTATCACAGTAAGGGCGGGGCGTGATAATAACGTTGGTGAAACAGCGCTGCCGAAGATGGTCTCGAAGTTGCATAGTTATCTGGTGTCAACGAGCATCAGCACACAGCAGCAAGCTTTACGTGTCAGCAAAACGGCGCTTATTTATTTCCGAAAGCTATTAGTAGGCGTGTCAATATGCTCGATTTTAAGGAACTTGAGGCGTTTGTATGGGCGGTGAGGCTTGGCTCCTTCCGCAAGGCGGCGACCCGTTTGCACCTTACTCAGCCCTCTGTTTCCGAGCGTATTTCGCGTCTTGAAACCACGGTGGGTGAGCTACTGTTGGAGCGTGCCGCCCGACCCATTCAGCCCACCATGCGTGGCCGCGAATTTTTTGTGCATGCTGAGCGGATGCTGCACCAGCGTGACGAGGCGATGAAGCTTTTCGATGACGAAGAGGCGTTTTCTGCGCCATTGCGGCTCGGCACGATTGAAACTATCGCCCATAGCTGGTTTCCCGAGTTTATGCGCAGGCTTACCGAGCGCTATCCACGGCTGACTATCGAACTGACTGTGGATTACTCGCCAGTGCTCAACGAACGGCTACTGGGCAACGAACTGGATATTGTACTGGCGATGAATGGTTATTCGCCGCAGAAGCAGATCGATTATGAGTCGTTGAGTCCGTATGAAATGGGCATGTTTGTCTCACCCCGGCACGCCCATTTGCTCAGCGAAAGTGCCAATATCTGGGGCAGGCAATTACCGTTCATTTCATTTGGCAAGCTGGCGCGCCCTTATACGGAACTGGTGAATTACCTGGCCGAGCAGGGCGTAGCCAGCCCACGTATTCATAGCGTCAGTACGCTGATGACGATTGTACGCATGACCACAGAGGGGTTAGGGATCGGCGCGCTGCCGGTGGCCACCGTGCTGGAAGAGTGGCAGCGAGGAGAGCTCCACCGCTTGTCACTGCCGGTGCCGTTACCCGCCATGCACTATGATGTGATATGGCGCAACGCTAACCACCCACGCTTTTGCCGGGGCGTTGCTCGGCTGGCACAGGAGTGCGCCTGCCGCTATGCCCAGGCGCGCCGTGCCGATATGACAACAACACTTTTCTCTGGGCGCTGGGTACCCAGCAGCGCCTCCTCTGGTACTACCAATGCAACACACCATTAGCTCCATACTATTAATAGAAACAAGAGGGTTCTCACCATGCGCAAGACATTAACTTCCACCCTGCTACTGGCAACAGCCTGCGGTCTGACGGTGACGGCTCACGCGGCTGAGTGGACCATGGCCACGCCGTACGGTGATGCCAGCTTTCATACCCAAAACACCAAACAGTTTGCCGAGGATGTGGCAGAAGCCACTGATGGCGAGCTAACCATTACTGTGCATAGCGGTGGCTCTCTTGTCGCACACGGGGAAATCAAACCGTCGGTTCGTCGCGGCACCATTGATGCGGGCGAAGTCTTCCTCTCTGTGCTTTCCAATGATGACCCCATTTTTGAAGTGGACACATTGCCGGGGGTTGCAGGCAGCTACGATGATGCCTACGCGTTATGGGAAGCCACCAAGCCCATGATCACCGAGCTGTTCGCTTATGAAGGACTGATTCCGCTCTACGCTGTCGCCTGGCCTGCGCAAGGGATCTACACCTCCGAGCCGCTTACCGACCCTGCACAGTTTGAAGGTCTGCGCGTGCGCGCACCGAACATCAATACCCAGCGCTTCGTCGACAACCTGGGCGGCAGCCCCACTGAAACCGAAGAGTCTGATATCCCCACCGCCTTCAGCACTGGCCGTGTGGACGCCATGATTACCTCAAGCTCCACTGGGAACTCCATGGCGGCTTGGGACTATGTCACCGACTACACCGACGCTAACCTGTGGTTGCCCAAGAACATTGTCTTCATCAGCCAGCGCAGTTTCGATGGCCTGGATGAAGCGACCCAGGAAGCCCTGATGGAAGCCGCCGCTGAGGCTGAAAAACGTGGTTGGGAGATGAGCCGCGAAGATAACCAGGCAAGCCTGGACGCATTAGAAGAGAACGGTATCTCGGTTTCTGAGCCGAACGACGCTATTTCTGAGGCGCTGCAAGCCGCTGGTGATGAGCTGTTTGAAGATTGGCAGTCACGCGCCGATGATGAAGCCAAACAGGCGCTGGAAACTTACCGCGAGCAACGCGACAGCTAATAGCCGTCTCAATGTCTCTGGCAGGGGCTGCGGCAATGCCACCGCCCCTGCTTATTCCGCGCGCTTTATGAGGCTGCGAACATGACGTTTAAATTCGACAAACTCTATCGCCTCGGTGCTTGGGGTGCGGCGGCGTGCATGGTGGCTATCTGTGCGCTGATCGCGCTCCAGGTAACCTTCCGCTTGGTAGATGCCCTGCTGGTGCTGGTAGGTTTGAGCCGGCTAGGCCTGAGTATTACCGGCGTTTCAGAAATTGCGTCTTACTTATTAGTCGGCGCGACCTTTTTGGGCTTGGCCTACACCTTTGTGCATCACGCCCATATTCGCGTGACGCTGCTGATTACCCGTTTGCCCCCGGCCATTCGTGTGTGGTTTGAAGTGTTTGGTCTCATCATCGCCTTGGCGATCAGCCTGATGCTCAGTTATGGCCTGGTGGGGCTGGCGCGAGAGAGCATTCAATACAACGATGTGTCTTCAGGATTTGTGTCGATTCCGCTCTGGATTCCCCAGCTGGTACTTGCGACCAGTGTAGGGCTGCTCTGTCTGGCGCTGGCTGAAGCGTTGTTCATGGCGGTGCGTATCGCTATTCGCGATCCTTCAAGTTTTCGCGAAGCGACGGCCCCAGATGAAAGCGAGGGCCACTAAATGGCGACCTTCACTCACCTGCCCTCTAAATTGGAGAGCTCATCGTGCTGCTACTAAGTCTCGCCACCATTTTTACGCTTGTGCTGTTACTGGGGAGCGGGGTATGGATCGCCTTCGCGCTGATTGGTACTGCCTGGATAGCACTCGAGTTCTTCAGCTCGTTTTCACCAGCTTCTATCCTGGCCTCTGATTTCTGGGGGGCCAGCTATGGGTGGGACCTTACCGCTCTGCCCATGTTTATCTGGATGGGCGAAATTCTGTTTCGCTCGGGGCTCGCCGACAATATGTTCCGCGGTCTGTCTCCCTGGTTAAACCGCCTGCCGGGGCGCCTTTTGCATACCAACATCATTGGCAGCGGCATGTTTGCCGCGGTGTGCGGCTCTTCGGCTGCCACCTGCGCCACGGTGGGCAAAATGACGCTGCCGGAACTCGAGCGGCGTGGCTACGATAGCAACATGGCGATTGGCACGCTGGCCAGTGCCTCTACGTTAGGGCTGTTGATTCCGCCTTCCATCGTGCTGATTGTCTACGGCGTGGTCACCGAGCAGTCGATCTCCAGACTGTTTATGGCGGGTATTGGCCCAGGCTTGATGATCCTGGCGATGTTCATGAGCTATCTCATTTTGTGGGCGCTATTGAAAGGCAACCGCGAAGGCCTGACCGGTGAGGATGAGTCAGGCATGAGTTTTGGCGAAAAGCTGCGCAACACCTGGTCGCTGGTGCCCATTCTGCTGCTGATCGGCGGCATCATCTTCTCGATCTATGGTGGCTTGGCCTCACCCACGGAGGCAGCAGCGGTCGGTGTGGTGCTGTCGATCGTGATTGCCCGCTTCAATGGTCACTTTGACCGCGAAATATTCAAGAGCTCGCTGTTTGCCGCTGTGCGTACCGCCTGCATGATCGCCTTCATCATTGCGGGCGCATCTTTCCTGACCTCGGCCATGGGCTTTACCCAGGTACCGATGAAGCTGGCGCAGGCGATTGGTGAAATGGGGCTTTCACCCACTATGCTGCTGATTGCGCTCACCTTGCTGCTGCTGATCATGGGCTGCTTTCTCGATGGTATTTCGCTGATTCTGCTGGTTACCGCGATTATCATGCCGCTGGTGAGCGCCGCCGGGTTTGACCTGATCTGGTTTGGCATCTATCTGGTGATCGTCGTCGAAATGTCGCAGATTACGCCGCCCGTTGGCTTCAACCTGTTCGTGATTCAGGGGCTGACGGGTAAGGATATTCTGACCATTACCAAGGCCACGCTGCCGTTCTTCCTGCTGATGCTGTTGGCGATCGCCTTAATGCATCTCTTTCCCGGTATCGCGCTCTACCTGCCCGAGGCCATGACCCGTTAACGCTCACTATCGTCCACGGTTAATCATCCAGGCGGCTGTCATGCTGGCCTGGATGTTGATTGGGTGCTTCTTTGTCGCTGCGCTTCGCGCTAAGCTACAGAAAAAGCGGGAACAGGTGGCTCCACCCATGCGCACGAGGAATGACGCTACAGAGATATTTCGACAGTTGGCCGAAGGCATGGGTCACAGTGGGAGCTCTCACTTTTACGCCACGCTGGTAGAGCGCTTGGCAGCCTTACTGGGCGTTGATCATGTATTGATGGCCGATGTAACCCAGTTGCATCAGGCTAAGACGTTAGCGGTCTGGTCCAATGGCGGTCTGCTTGGCAATATCACCTACTCGCTGTCCGGCACCCCTTGCGAAACTGCGCTAGGGCGCGGTTCCTGCCTGTATGCGTGTGATGTTCAATTGCTCTTTCCAGACGATAAGCTGCTCTGCAAGCTCGGCGCCGAGAGTTATATGGGGCGCCCTCTCTACGCTGCCGATGGCGCGCTGATTGGCCTGCTGGCGGTGCTTAAGAACTCCCCTATGCAGTTGGATGAGCTAGCCAATGAAATTTTGCAAATTGCCGCCGCCCAGGCCGGAGCGGAGCTAGGCCGCCAAAAGGCAGAGCAGGCATTAAGAGCAAGCGAAGAAGTCGCACGGGAGAGTGAGCGACGCCTGAATACGCTGCTGAATCACCTGCCTGGCATGGCCTACCGTTGCTTCAATGACCGTGACTGGACCATGCAGGTGGTAAGCCAAGGGGCCGAGGCACTGACCGGGTACCGTCCGGATGAGTTGCAAGGTAACCGGGTGACCAGCTTCGCCGCGTTGATTCATCCCGATGATCAGGAAAAACTCTTCGACGAGGTGCAGTTGGCCATTGCCAGCAAGCGGCCTTACCGGGTGGTGTATCGGTTGAAGCATCGCGACGGGGGGACTCGCTGGATGTGGGAGCAGGGCCAGGCTGTCATGGGCCATGACGGTGAGATTGCCTGCCTGGAAGGCTTTATTTCGGATGTGACCGACCAGCAAGAGTCGCAGCGGGTACAAAACGCCGTGCTTCAAGTTGCCTCAACAGTTACTACACGAGTGGGTGACGGTTATTTTCAGCAGTTGATTGCCACTCTGGTTGAAGTGCTGGAAGCCGACGCAGGCTTCATTGCACTACTGCATACCTCCCCTCAGGGCGAGGAAGAAGTGTATGGCCAGGCAACCACGGTTAGCATGGTGGTCAGTGGCGAACAGCGTGAGCCGCACGCTTTCGCACTGCGCGGGTCGCCTAGCGAGCAGGTGGTGCTGGAGCGTGAAGCGGTGATGCATGACGGCCCGCCGCTGCTATTAGCGGGCACGCAGCTACCGGTCAGGGCATGGATTGGTCGCCGCTTAGATAACGCCAACGGCGAAGCCATTGGCGTGATGATGGTGTTTTACCGCCAACCGCTGACGGCGAATGCGTTCGCCACCTCAGTGTTGCAAATCCTTTCTACTGGCGCCGCGGCAGAGCTTGAACGCCGCCGGGACCACCGCCATATGCATCAGTTGGCCTACACGGACAGCACTACCGGGCTACCTAACCGTACCCGCTTCATGGAGCTGTTAGCGCAGATGTGGCAAGAGGCCCATCATACTGGGCAGGGGCTTTCGCTGCTGCTGCTGGATATTCGTCGCTTTAAAGAAGTGAATGACCTGCACGGCCATCAAGTAGGTGATCAACTACTGGTGTCAGTCGCGGGCCGCTTGCAGAAGATCAGCCACGCCTATGGCCCATTGGCGCGTTTATCTGGCGATGAGTTTGCCATGCTGGTGGCCGACGCTGATATCAGAAACATAAATGATCTCGTCGAGCAGTTGCGCTCAGCTGTGACTCAGCCGCTGCAGCTGGAGCGCCGTGTGTTTAACCTTGATGTCAGCATCGGTTATGCCCGTTATCCCCACGATGTGAAGCAAGCGAGTGAGCTGTTCAATGCCACCAGTATTGCGCTTCACCACGCCAAACGCCGCGACAACAGTACCTGCCCCTATACCCAAGCAATGCATCACGCGCTACAGCGCCGCCAGCGGATGACCGAGCGGCTCAGCGTGGCTATCAGCGAAAACAAACTGGAACTCTATTTTCAGCCCCAGGTGGACCTTGCCAGCGGGCAGCTGACAGGCGCTGAGGCTCTCTGCCGCTGGCATGACGCGGAGTGGGGGTGGGTGAGTCCCGGTGAGTTTATTCCTCTCGCCGAAGAGCGCGGATTGATACGCCTCTTGGGAGACTGGGTGTTGGAGGAGTCGGCTAGGCAACTAATGGCATGGGGTACGCAAAACAAGCAGGCACTGCCGGGTAGGCTGTCGATCAATATTTCTGCCCAGCAGTTTGCTGACCCCGAGCTAACTCAGCATATTGCGCAGCTAATGGCTGGCGTACCACCGAATGCCATTTCTCTGGAGCTTACCGAAAGCGACTTTATGCGCGATCCTGATCAAGCGGTAGAAATTACTCACACCATGCGTAAGGCGGGTTACGCACTCTCTATTGACGACTTTGGCACAGGCTACTCCTCACTCTCATACCTGAGGCGTTTCGCCGCCGACGCACTGAAGATCGATATCTCTTTTGTGCGTGAGATGCTCGATAACCATCACGACCGCACCATTGTGCAGACCATCATTGCCATGGCGAAAGCGCTAGAGATGAAAACGGTGGCAGAAGGCGTAGAGACCCGAGCGCAGGCCCGCCTGCTGGCCGACATGGGCTGTAAAGAAGCCCAGGGCTACTGGTTCGGTCGACCGTTGCCAGCCAATGAGTTTGCTGCAGCGTGGTTGAACAAGTAACCACGCAATATCACCGCCAGCGTCATCGTCCTGTCATCACCTTTGGCATACCCTACGCGCCGCCAACCCGCGATGAAAGGAGTGCTCCCATGCGCCTGGCCCTATTTGATCTTGATGACACCCTCCTGGATGGAGACTGCAGCGACCGCTGGAATTTATGGATGATAGACCAAGGGTGGGTCAGCGATGCCGAGACCTTCATGGCGCGTGCCGAGCAGATGCAGCGGGCTTATCATGCGGGCAAGCTAAAGCTCGAAGAGTATCTAGCCATGACCCTGGCGCCACTGCGCGGGCGCCGGGTAACGGATGTGCAAAAAGAGGTCGAGCGGTTTGTCGCCACGCATCTCCAACCGCGTATCTTCACTCAGGCCTGGGCCTGCCTGGAAGCGCATCGCCAGGCGGGCGATACCCTGCTGCTGATTTCTGCATCTGCGCGGCATCTGGTTCAGCCCATTGCGGCTACTTTGGGGATCGAGCACGTGCTGGCGGTAGAGCTGAGCATCGAACATGGCATCAATGAAGACGCGCGCTATACCGGTGGTAGTGAAGGTATTTTTTCCTATCGCGGCGGCAAAGTGCTGCGCCTGAAGCAGTGGCTGGTCGAGCAGCAGATCACCCCCAGCCACACCACGTTTTACTCCGATTCCCGCAACGACCTCCCGTTGCTGCAGTACGTGGATTGCCCGGTTGCGGTCAACCCCGACCCGGTATTGGCCGAGGTGGCTAGCGTTGAAGGGTGGCGGCGCTTAGACTGGCGAGTGTCCCCGAGCGCTTCGTCGCCATATGTTCTGCCAGGAAAATCCGCACATGTCTGATGTTATTAATACATGCCTTCAACAAGGAGGGCATCCTTGAGTCCAGCCGCCCTCGCGCTAGTGCTGGTGTCAGTGTGTATGCACGCCGGGTGGAACGTGCTGGGTAAGCGCAACGCGCCGTCGTTGGCCTCATTTGCTCTGGCTTATGGTGCGGGAGGGGCGGTCATGCTGCCGCTAGTATTGCTTGGGCCATCATTAGCGGCGTTACCCAGTGCTTTTTGGGGATGGTTGGTACTCTCTGGACTGTGCCAAATGCTCTATATGGGCGGCTTGGCCTGGGCCTATGCGCGAGGGGAGGTCAGTGTGCTGTATCCCATCGCTCGGGCGCTACCGGTGGTGCTGGTGCCGTTGGTATCCATTGCGCTATTGGGAAGTCGCGTGCTGGATCGGTGGGATGGCTTGGGTATGGCGCTGGTGGTGGTGGGCGCTTTGTGTCTGCCGCTTAGCCACCCAGAGGCGCGCAGGTTATCGACCTACCTAACGCCTGCTATGGGGTTCGCGCTACTGGCAGCGGCGGGTACCGTTGGCTACTCGCTGATAGATAAGCAGGCGCTCGGGTTGATGCAAATGGCTGGGCATAGCGGGCTCACCGCTGGAGCCGTCTTTATGGTGCTGCAAGCGGTGATGACGCTGACCTGGGCGGTACCGCTACTGGCCCTGCTGCCTGCCGAGCGCCGCCGATTGCCCGCGCTTCGCCAGCAGGGCCTGCCGATGCTGGTCGCTACCGGGCTGATGATGACCTGCACCTACGGCCTCGTGCTGATGGCCATGGCGATGACCGATGAAGTGAGCTACGTGGTCGCGCTGCGCCAGCTCTCGATTCCGGTGGGTGTCTTGATGGGTGTGCTATGGCTAAAAGAGCCCGCCTCCACTGCCAAAACCCTCGGTACCCTGGTGATGCTGGTGGGATTGATGATGGTGGCGCTGTAAGCAGCGCCACTTCTCCAGGCCCAGTCTAGCTTCTGTTCTGCTAGCTCACGGCTTGCCACACAAGATTGATACCGACCAGGAACATGGCAAGGATGACCAAGCGGTAAAACAGCTTTTCATTGACTCGGCTCTGCAGCCAAAGGCCATTGCGCACACCGATCCAGGCGACGGGCACTAACAGCAGCGATGCCCAGGCACTGGTCATGTTGACTTCGCCTAACCACACATAAGGCCCCAGTTTGATGGAGTTCACGACTGCGTAGGTCACTGTGCAGGTGGCGATAAAGGTCTCTTTGGTGAGCTTGCGTGGCATTAGGTACATGTTCATTGGCGGTGCACCCGCATGGGCAATAAAACTGGTAAACCCGCAAACGCTTGCCGCAGGCAGTGCCCAACGGCTGGAAATCGGCTTTTTAGCGACAGGTTTTAGCAGCATATAAGCGGCAAACACGACGGATAAAATCCCTAATGCCAGGCGCACGCCTTGTTCACTCAAACTGCCAAACAGCACTGTTCCCACCGTGACGCCAATGAACAAGCCCGGCACAAAGCGCCACACTTCCGCGCTATCGTGCTTACCCCACCACGCTTTTACTGCAAACACATCCATCACCAGCAATAGCGGCAACAGTAATCCGGCTGCTTGGGTCGGGCTAATCGCCAGCGCCATCAACGGCACCGAAAGTGTGCCGAAACCACCCGCAAAACCGCCTTTTGATACGCCGGTTAGATACACAGAAAAGACAATCAACAGCCAGGCGATGGTGGAGTAATCGGGGAGCATGGGAGCCTCACAAGGTGTTCAAAAGCGACCAACATAAAAAAGCCCCGCAGAGGCGAGGCACAACAGCATAGCATTAGATAAATGTTAGCGGGCGAAGTGAGTGGCGATGCCGCTTGCACCATTCAATGGCTTTGATCACAAAATAATCAGCGTGGCGAGCCCCAAGAACGAAAGAAAGCCGACCACGTCAGTGACGGTGGTGAGAATTACCGCGCCGGAGAGGGCAGGGTCAATTTGCAGCCTTTTGAGTACCAAGGGGATCAGTACGCCAGACACATTGGCGAGGCTCATGTTGATAAAAATCGCCAAGGTAATGACGAGCGTAATCAGCGGGTCGCTAAACCACAGGTAGGAAATGCCACCGACCACCAGGGCCCATACCAAGCCATTACTCATCCCCACCCATAGCTCTTTATTATACAGCCAGCGTTTATTGTTACCGGCAAGCTGACCGAGCGCCAAGCCGCGTATGACCACCGTTAAGGTTTGGCTACCCGCAATCCCGCCCATACTGGCGACCACGGGCATGAGAATGGCGAGCGCTACGATTTGATCCAGTACGGCTTCAAACTGCCCGATCACAAAAGCTGCTAAAAAGGCGGTCAGCAGGTTAATACCCAGCCAAATACCGCGACTTTTTGCGCTGCGCGCAATGGGAGTAAACACTTCTTCTTCGTCGCTAACGCCTGACATGTGTTTCAACGTCATGTCAGCATCATCTTGGGTGATTTCTAATACGTCGGCAGCGTTTAGCTGGCCGACCAATAACCCATCGCTATCGCACACCGGCACAAAGTGGAGTTCTTTAGAGCGCAATAACGCAGCAGCATCACTCACTTTCATTTGATCGTTTAGAGTGAAAAAATCATCCATGTAATCATCAACCACGGCTTCTTGTGGCTGTTTGATTAAATTAATCAGGCTCAAGGTGCCGAGTAGGCGTTTATCCTTGTCTGTAATCATGATTTGCTGTGATTCATCATCGAGCAGGTGATGAATCCGGATATAGCGTTGTACGGCCTCTAATGACACGCCTTGTTTTACATTGACCGTCTCGGGGTCCATGTATCGTCCCACTACATCATCTTCATAGGCATGAAGGTTCTCAACCTGGGCGCGTATCTCCTGATCCAAGCTGGCATAAACGGTGGTTTTGATCTCTTCGTCGGCGACATCAAGAACTTCGGCGACTTCCTGGGCATCCAAGCCTCTGACTATCTGTTCAACATCGCTGGCAGAAAGATCCTCAATATAGTCAGCGCGAATATCCTCATCGACTTCTGCTAAAACTTCACCAAGCACATCGTCTGGAATGTAATCCCAAAGTAAATCACGGGTTTTAGCGGGGAACGACTCAAGCGTGCGCGCAATCGCTAATATATCGAGCTCTGTGAATAGCTCTTTGAGGGCAGCGGTATCTTCTTCATCTAATAACTTTTGAAGATACAGCAGTTGCTCCTCGGTATTGGTATATTTTTCATCATCGCGCATAGAGTCCATCCTTATAAACACTCATTTTTAACACAACCACTTGAAAGCTCGTGATGGCTCACTATGGATCTTATCGGCAGGCTTGGTTGAAAGCCATCCCGGCTTTTGGCACGGCATTGTCTGCGCCGGGAGGCGTTGAGTTCTGATGTGCGGCAAGGGCGAGGAAGGTAGGGACGAGGAAGGCAGGGACGAAGATAGCAGAGAATAGAGACAGGCTTCAGAAGCTGGAATACCGCCTAGTCGAGACTTTCAGGTCTCGCACCAGGCGGGCAGTGAATGGGGGATCGAACTGGTCAGAGCCTATCCATTCCTAAACAGGAAACTGTAAGCATTAAGCGCAGGCACACCGCCCAGGTGGGCATAAAGGACTTTGGAGCTTGCTGGGAATTCACCGTTACGCACCATGTCGATCATGCCGTGCATCGATTTGCCTTCGTAAACGGGGTCGGTGAGTACGCCTTCCAGACGGGCGCACAGGCGAATGGCTTCTAGCGTGCCTTCGTTGGGCAGGCCGTACTCGGGGCCACCATAGCGGGTATCCAGAATCACGTCGTCATCGGCAATGCCGCCTTCCAGCTCTACCAGCTCAGCCGTATTGCGCGCGATACGCAGGATTTGTTCGCGGGTTTGTTCGGGTTTGGCAGAGGCGTCAATGCCAATCACTCGCTGGGCGCGGCCATCGGCGGCGAAGCCGACCACCATCCCTGCCTGGGTACTGCCGGTCACTGAGCACACGACGATATAGTCGAACTTGAAGCCCAGCTCTTTCTCCTGTTGACGCACCTCTTCGGCAAAGCCCACAAAACCTAAGCCGCCGTAAGGATGCTCGGAGCAGCCTGCGGGAATCGGGAAGGGCTTACCACCCCGCTTGCGCACATCCTCCATCGCCTGCTCCCAGCTGGGGCGGATCCCGATATCGAAGCCAGCATCATCCAATCGAACATCGGCGCCCATGATGCGCGACATCTCGATATTGCCCACGCGGTCATACACCGCATCGGAGTAGTTGACCCAGTTCTCCTGCACCAGCACGCACTGCATGCCCAGATGAGCGGCGACAGCAGCAACTTGACGAGTCTGGTTCGACTGAATACCGCCAATCGACACCAGCGTATCGCAACCTTGCTCCAGTGCCTCAGGAATCAAGTACTCCAGCTTACGGGTTTTGTTGCCGCCAAAGGCTAAGCCGCTGTTGCAGTCTTCGCGCTTAGCGTATAGCTCTACTTCACCGCCTAAATGTTCGCTTAGCCGCTTGAGGGGGGTAATGGGAGAAGGCCCAAAGGTAAGCGGATAACGTGGGAAACGATCAAGATTCATATAAAAAATCTCCTACTTCTAAGCGAGAAAGAGCGGCATAAAAACTGCCTAGCGAGGGTAGATGTGAAACCTTGGCGTGCTCGCAAATTTTTATATTTAGCATCGTTTTATAGTAAGCGGTGACGTTATTATTTGTGTTGCAAATTATCTGTTTTATAGGCAATAAAAAGTGATATAAATAAATAAAATCGGTTTTAAATTTTGATAAACAGACAATAAGGACACTATTAGTGTGTGCAAAGCGATCACTTTCGCGCTCAGATGCCGACCAGCCAGCGGGTGAACTGGATCGTATCGACAAGCGTATCCTCAAGCTGCTTCAGAACGACGCCACGCTTTCCAATGTGGCCTTGGCCGAGCGCGTTAACCTAAGCCCTGCGGCCTGCCTGCGCCGAGTGGAAAGGCTTAAGCGGGATGGGGTGATCAGTCGGATCGTGGCGCATCTGGACCCGGAACAGCTCCAATCAGGCATGGTGGTATTGATTGGCGTGGTGTTGGATCGCTCGACGCCTGAATCCTTCGCCGCCTTTGAAGAGGCAGCCCAGAAGGTTTCCGGCTGTATGGAGTGCCACGTGGTGACCGGTGAGTTTGACTACTTTATGTTGGTGCGCACGCGGGATAGTCAGAGTTTCAACAGGCTGCACGCCGAACAGTTGCTCTACTTGCCCGGCGTGCGCCAGATCCGCTCATTTATGGGGCTGCGTGAAGTGGTCTCGACCCATAAGGTGCCGATTTAGTGATGTGTTAAGGCGAAGAAGAGGGCTCAGGACGGGTAGCTAACCACAGAGCGATCATTATAAGGAAAGCGACCACACCCCAGCGCAGCCAGCCCTGGTCGAGCGACCAGACCACGATCAATGCACTCAACGCGATCATGCTGACGGCTGCGAGCTTGGCACGCCGGGGAATGGCGCGCTCTTGCTCCCAGGTGATCAGCAATGGCCCGACATAGTGGCGGGAGCGGATCCAGACTTCAAAGCGCGGTGAGCCTTTGGAGGCACAGTAAACAGCGATCAGCATAAAAATAGTGGTGGGCATTAGCGGTAAAAAAATACCCACCAGCCCCAGGCTGAAACTAATAGCCGCCAACGCCACCCATATGATGCTGATCAGTCTCATCCTTGCTCCCGATTGGCTCGCTGTTACTCAGTGCATTGCATTCTGTGTTAATAAGTATGGTCTTATATCACGGCTTCGCCATGCAGGTAGTTAGTCTTCATATAAATGCAGATACTCCGTCATCGTCCTGTCATTTAGCTTGTTTAGTGTCTCCTAACGTTCAATCGTTGGCATACAAACGATCAGGGGGAGACCACCATGAGTAAAGAGATCGAAGATCATCGCCTGTTTAACCGCAGTAGCAATCAGCCTTTTGCTGAGGTATTAGCGCGGCACGTATCCCGACGTGATGTGATGCGCGGCGGCTTGGGAGTCGCTGCTGCCTCGATGCTCAGTTTTGGTGGCGCTGCCCAGGCGTTGGCTTCCAGTGGCGCGCAGAAAACGCCTCTGACGCTTGCTTTTGAAGCGGTGCACGGTTCGCTCACCGACGCGATCGTGGTGCCGGAAGGCTATGTGGCCCAGGTGTTGGTGCCTTGGGGCACGCCATTGAACACAGGCGATGCGTGGCAGGCCGACCAAACCATGACACCTGAGCGGCAGGCGGAAAGTGTCGGCATGCACCATGATGGCATGGCCGGTTTTGCCTTGGACGCCGACAACGCCTCGCGTCGTTTCGTGCTGGCGCTCAATAACGAATATATCGACCAAGCCGCACTATGGGCACCTCAGGGCGGCCCCACCAATGCCGAAGAGGGCCAGCGGCCAGCAGATGAGTCGCGCACCGAGATCAACGCTCACGGTGTCACGCTTGTCGAAGTCGAAAAAGACGCCAACGGCCAATGGTCGCATGTGCCGGGCTCGTCATATAACCGCCGCTTCACCAGCGCCACGGTGATGGAACTTTCCGGGCCCGTGGCTGGCAGTGACTACGTCAAGACACAGTTCTCTCCGACAGGCATGCAAACCCGCGGCACGAACAATAATTGCGGTAATGGGGTAACCCCCTGGGGAACCTATATTGCCTGTGAAGAGAACTGGCCCGATATCTTCGTCAATCGTGGCGAGCGCTTTCAGGGCGACGCCCGCATCGGCATCCCCACGGACAAAAGCCGCTATGGTTGGGACACATCCGCAGGCGATGCCTCCGAGGAGAATGGTGAGTTCGCCCGCTTTGATATCACCCCACGTAGCGAGCGGGCGGAGGATGATTATCGCAATGAGGCACGCACCTTCGGCTATCAGGTGGAGATTGATCCCTATAGCGGAGTGCGGGCCGTCAAGCGGACAGCGCTTGGGCGTTTCCGCCATGAAGGATGCTGGTTAGGCAAGCTGGAAGCCGGTCAGCCGGTGGTCTACTACTCGGGGCACGATGCCCGCAACGAGTATGTGTATAAATACGTCTCCGACGTTGCTTGGGACCCGGCCGACGCCAATCGCCCCGGCGAAGCGTATGACCGTCTTGTCATTGGCAGCAAATACCTGGACAACGGCACGCTGTTCGTGGCCCGTTTTCATGCTGATGGCAGCGGTGAATGGCTGCCGCTAACACCGGATGCTCAAACGCGTGATGGCCGCACATTGGCCGCGGCGTTGGGGCTTGCCAGCGATGATCAAGCGGGCATTATCATCAATACCTGTGATGCAGCGGATTTGCTGGGCGCCACGCCGATGGACCGTCCTGAGTGGGCCTCTGTTGATCCTGCCTCAGGCGATGTCTATCTCACGCTAACCAATAATAGCCAGCGCACCGCTGAGGACTCCTCCCCGACGTACACCAACGACGGCGAGCGTCTTGAACAGAATGGCGTCGGTTACGATCTGGCACCGACCAACGCGGCTAATCCACGCGCCAATAATGAGGCGGGACACATCATCCGCTGGCGTGAAAGTCGTCTGCCGAACGCCTTTGCCTGGGAAGTGTTTGTGTTTGGTGCGGCTATCGATGATACGGATAACCACTCGGGCCTGACGGAAATGAACCAGTTTGCCAGTCCCGATGGACTATGGTTCGACGAGCGTGGCGACGGTCAGGGCATTCTCTGGATCCAGACCGATAACGGCTATGAAGGTATCACCGAGTACACCAACGACCAGTTGCTTGCGGTCGTGCCTAATGGTCTCGATGATATTCAAGGCACCGGCCCCGTCATTAACAGTAGCAACCAGCAGCAGCTCAAACGCTTTGCGGTGGGGCCGAACTGCTGCGAAGTGACCGGCATCTTTGCCACACCTGATAAGACCGCGTTGTTTATCAACATTCAGCATCCGGGCAATTGGCCAGCCGACGCAAGCGCCTTGGTGCAAGACGCTACGGTTGCCGCCAGTGGTCAAGTGCGCCCCCGCGCAGCGACCGTGGTGATTCAGAAGCGTGACGGCGGCCCGGTGGGAGTGTAAAAGCTATTAAGTTGCTAATGCATAACGTAGTGATAGCACTAGCGCTTAGCTAATAGTGCCAATTGCTAAAACGAGCGGGAAAGGGTGGGCTTGATTAATTAAGCCCACCCTATAAAAACACTTTATAAAAGCATTTTATAAAAAGTTAACCAGCTTTCTTGTTAACGTTCTCTTTCGCTAACGTATTCAACTTATCATCCGCGGATTTTTCTTCCTTCAGCGTTTCGGCCAGGATGTTTTTAGCTTCGGTATAACCTAACTGCTCTGCAAGAGAACACAGCGTGCCATAGGTGGCGATTTCATAGTGTTCTACCTTTTGTGCAGCACCAATCAGGCCCGCATCACGTACAGCGCCTTTTTCGGTCGCTTCAATCAGTTCCTGCGCTTCCTCTATTAAGCTCTCCATGGCGTAACACTTCAGCCGTTTGATACGGATATCAGGCACGCTATCAGCGACTTGCTCTAGTCTTTCTACCTGTCCTTGGGTTTCATCAAGGTGATGTTTAAAAGCATCGACCAGCTTGGGGTCATCCGCGGCACGTGCCATTTTGGGCAGCGCGCGGGTCATTTGCTTTTCTGCGCTATTTGTCTCAGAAAGTAGCCGAACGAAAAGCTCGTTAGCGTTTTTAATAATCATGATTTGCTCCATGCTGATAAAAAGATAAACCGTCGCAAATCCATGCGACGGTTTAAAGCTAGCAAGGAATGTATGGGCGATAAATATATATAAGTTAAGTTTTAACGCCAATGAGTGCTCTGCTCTTCTAACGCTTGAATGGCATCGACGCTCAGTGGCAGCTGATTGGCCCAGAGAATAGCTTCCCGACGATGGCCAATATCCCGCAATACTTGGTCGTCGTAGGCCAGCAGGGGCAAGACGTGGCGACGAAAAAGCTGCCGACGCCGGTAGCGCCACCAACGCATTTCAAGCCTGTGAATCAAGGTCAGCGATGGCATCGCTGGCATATAAAACTCCAGCCGGGGCGGTTTAGGCGGTGGCGTCAGTTGGCTGGCTTGCTGCCAAGCATACTGAGCATGTTGGGTAGGGTTGTTGTGATTCATTACACACCTCCATCGTACACCTGCTCTAAGCCACAGCGCCTGCACGCCTGCTGAAGTGGGTGTCATTTATCGTTAATAAGAAGGAGGGTCGCGACCTCTGATAATTAGCTTGGTGCACAGCCTTGGATCAATCAAACGAAAAGAACTACACTGTGCTTTAAGTTTTTCTGAAAGGTGGCGTGATGAATCAGCTAACGAATGTGGTGAGCAGCCGGACTGCCTTGCCGCTACTGGATAGTGAAGTGCTGCGCAGCTTTGTAACGATTGCGGAAAGTGGCAGCTTCACTCGCGCTGCCCAGCAGCTGTTTCGGACCCCTTCCGCACTGAGCATGCAGATCAAACGCCTGGAAGAGATACTGGGACAGACGCTATTTGTACGCGAAGCGCGCCACGTGCGCCTGACGGCAGAGGGGGAAGTGCTGCTTGGCTATGGCCGACGGCTGCTGAAACTCAATGCAGAGGCGGTGACGCAGTTCCTGGCGCCCACACTGGAAGGGCGTGTAGGGCTTGGCATTACCGATGACGTTGTTGGGCGTGTACTGCCCACCGTACTGGCCCAGTTTGCGCGCTCACATCCGGCCGTGCAGGTCGATGTCGTTGTTGGTCGCAGCATAGAGCTGCTTGCTAGATTGGATGAGGCGGAACTTGACTTGGCCCTGGTGATGGCGGGGGAACCTGGGCAGGCGACTCGTGGCGAGATCGTGCATAGCGAACCGCTGGTATGGGCGGGCCGGGAGGATGGTGTTGCCGTACAACGTTCGCCGCTACCGGTGACACTGGCTCAACAGGGGTGTGCATGGCGTAGAATTGCACTCCAAGCACTGGATAGCGCCGGGATGAATTACCGAATTGCCTACTCCTGCGACCACTGTGCCGGGCAGGAAGCCGCTATGTTGGCAGATTTGGCCGTGACGGCTTTCCCCAAAAGCTTGGTCCGGCCGCCGCTGAAACGTCTGCACAACGAATCGCTGCCCCCGCTAGGCGATTACCAAGTAGCGCTGGTAAAGCGTGCAGGCAGTGGCGATGCTAGCGAGGTATTGGCCGAACGGGTGGTGGAGGCCTTTCGGGAGGGGTGAGTTCATATTTTAATTACATCGATATATGAACATCTGTCTGGCTCCAGCGCTGTCTATCGTGCTTGAGCCTAAGTACTGCCGCCGATTTGAAGCGTAAAGCCCACATCGTGCTGGCGGCGATAGACGTTTTTGCCGCCTAGTCGCCGTATAAGCTCCTTGGCGGCGAGGCGGCCCATCTCTTCTCTAGGTGAGAGAATGGTCGTGAGCTGAGGCGTCACGTGCTGTCCAAGTGGCAGGCCGTTAAACCCGGCAATGGCGATATCCCCAGGCACGTTTAGACCCTGACGTTGAGCAGCCAGCAGGGCGCCTGCTGCTAGGTCGTCGTTGGCAAAGTGAATGGCCTGGGTATGGGGATATTGCGCGAGCACTCGGGCCAGTCCTTCCGCGCCCGCTTGCAGGCTGCCCAGGGTATCTAGTTCCAGTAGTGGGGCGTCGATCCCTTTCTCCTTTAGCACCGCTTTATGTCCATCAAAACGCATGCTGGCGCGGTAGTCCTGAGCCAAGCGTGCGCCCACATAAACTATATGGCGGTAGCCTTTGTCGATCAGATGGGTAGCCATACAGCGGCCGGCGGCCACGTGATCCAGCCCGACGTTAAGATCCATGCCCTGCCCCAGTTCCATGACTTCCATGATGGGGTGATCCCAGTTCGCCAGCAACGTATGGCACGCCGAATTATGGCGCAGCCCTGCCGTGATCAGCGCCGAACAGGACCAGCCTAAAAACGTGCGCACCAACTGATACTCACGGTCTAGATCGTAGTCGGTGTTACCCAGCAGTATCTGATAACCCTCGGCTTCCAGCGTTTCCTGCAGCCCCTTGATGACCTCCACAAACACGCTATTGATCAGTGACGGCACGATCACCGCAATAAGCCGTGAACGGGAAGAGGCCAGACTACCGGCAACCAAGTTGGGTACGTACCCCAAGTTCTCCACGGCCTGAAGAACGCTTCGCCTTGCGCTATCGCTAACTTTATCGGGATAGTTCAGTGCCCGCGATGCTGTGATCGGCGATACCCCAGCCGCTTGTGCCACTTGGCTGAGCGTGACTTGGTCTGAGCTTCGTCGCTGCCTAGCGTTGTTAGGCAGGGCAGGCGTTGTCACATTTTTGGCGCGCGAGTCAGCGTTAGGTGAGTTTTTAGACATTGGTCGCAGAGCCCTAATGTTCAGCTTGTCGTTACGCAGAGAATAATCTAAAACAAATGGTAGCGCTATCATGACAGCGCTACCATTTGCCTTTCAGCAACGGGCTAGGATTAGGAGAACAGCGCCGCGACGATAGCAACAAAAACAACAACACTTTCAACAAAGCGAGGTGTCGGCAGGTGAGTCAACACGATCAACAATCACTTCAAGTAGGCGTTATTGGCCTGGGTGCCATGGGCATGGGCACTGCTACGGTATTGCTCCAACACGGGTTTAACGTCACGGGCTGCGATATTTCTGCAGACGCTCGCGATGCCTTCGTGGCGGCAGGGGGCAGAAGTGTTGCAACACCTGCCGAGCTTGTTCACTGCCATATTGTGTTGGTGGTTGTTGTTAACGGCCTTCAGGTTGAGCAGGTGTTGTTCGGAGAGCAAGGCGTGGCCAGCCAATTGGCACCGGGAAGCCTGATTATGCAGTGTGCCACGGTGGCGCCCAGTCAAGCCAAACAGCTAGGTGAGCGCTTGTCGACGAAGGGTTTAATGATGCTGGATGCGCCGATTAGCGGCGGCGCGGCGAAAGCCAAAAGCGGTGAGCTATCGGTCATGGCCTCCGGCGCACCAGAAGCCTTCACGTATGCGCAGGGAGTGCTTGATGCCATGGCCGCCAAGGTCTATCGCCTTGGCGATGCCCCCGGGGTGGGCTCCAGTATGAAGCTGGTCAACCAGTTGCTGGCTGGCGTGCATATTGCCACCGCTGCCGAAGCCATGGCGCTGGGAATTCGTATGGGGCTCGACCCCGAGGTCATTTATGACGTCATTACCCACTCGGCGGGTAATTCCTGGATGTTCGAGAACCGCGTGCCGCATATCCTGAGTGGTGACTACACGCCGCTTTCCGCGGTGGATATCTTCGTCAAGGATCTCAATATCGTGCATCAAACCGGCCGCGAGCTGGCGTTGGCAACGCCGGTGGCGTCCAGCGCTCTGCAGCAGTTTACCGCTGCCAGCGGTGCAGGCTTTGGCCGTGAAGATGATTCAGCGGTGATCAAGGTTTATCAGCGGCTCTCCGGCATCGCCTTGCCGGAAGCCGCCAACGATGCCCAGGGAGCCTGATAAAATGGGTATGGGATCGAACATCGTATTAGGCGCTATTGCCGACGACTTCACCGGGGCCACCGACCTTGCTAATAACTTGGTGCGCGGCGGCATGCGCTGCCTGCAGGTGATTGGTGTGCCTTCGGAGGAGATTGATCTACAAGAGATCGATGCGGTGGTGGTGGCACTAAAATCCCGCTCCTGCCCGGTGGATGAGGCGGTGAATGATTCGCTCGCTGCGTTAGATTGGCTGCAAAAGCAGGGTGCCCGCCAGCTGTTCTTCAAGTACTGCTCCACCTTTGACTCCACCGACCAGGGCAATATCGGCCCAGTGGCGGATGCGTTGCTGGAAGCTCTGGGTACGCACCAAACAGTGATGGTGCCCGCCTTCCCGATTAACGGCCGTACGGTCTATCAGGGCCATCTGTTTGTGGGTGATCGCTTGCTCAACGACAGCGGCATGCAGCACCACCCATTGAACCCTATGCAGGATGCGGACTTAGTGCGCGTGCTTGCCCGCCAAACGCCGCACCCGGTGGGGTTGGCCAACCGCGCAGTGCTTGCCCAAGGATCAACGTCAACCCGTGCTCATTTATCTGCGCTGGAAGCACAAGGCGTTCGCCATGTGATCTGTGATTCCCTGGATGAGCAGGATCTGGACGTACTGGCCGAGGCGACAGTGTTAATGCCCTTGGTCACCGGCGGTTCTGGCCTGGGGCAGGCATTGCCTGCCCAGTACCGTGCCCAGGGCTGGTTAGCCACCATCACGGAGCCGGGGCGTTTATCGCCTGCCTCCGGTGGGGCGTTGGTGCTGTCCGGCAGCTGTTCCCGCGCCACACTGGCCCAGGTGGCGGATTTTCTGGCCAAGTATCCTGATGGTGGCTTTGCCCTGAATCCTTTATCGCTCGCGGAAGGTGAACAACAGCAGACGCAAGCGCTGGCGTTTGCTCGGCAGCGACTATCTGAACAGGCGCCGGTACTGATTTATGCCTCGGCCGATCCTGACGGGGTGAGTGCCGCCCAGCAAGCCTTAGGGGTAGAACGTGCGGGCGCGCTGGTGGAAGAAGCGCTAAGCCAATTAGCGGTGACGCTGGTGAACGAAGGCGTAGGCCGGTTACTGGTGGCGGGGGGCGAAACCTCCGGTGCGGTGGTCTCGGCGCTGGGCATTACCACTCTGCGCATCGGCGAGCAGATCGACCCCGGCGTGCCCTGGACCCAAGCCCCGCTAGCTGGTCGCGATGCGCCGCTGTCGTTGGCGCTGAAGTCCGGCAACTTCGGCGGCGTCGATTTCTTTACCCGGGCGTTTGAGGTGCTGGCATGAGCATCCACTTGCATCGCCATCCTCAGAACAGCTTGCGGGAGCAGATCAGCACCCTGGGCAAATCGCTGTTTGATCGTGGCCTGACCATGGGCTCCAGCGGCAATATCAGCGTACGATTAGACGATGGCGGCTGGCTGATGACGCCGACCAATGCCTGCTTGGGGCGACTAGACCCGGCGCGCATCTCCCATCTGGATAACAACGGTCAACTGCTCAGTGGCGATAAGCCCACCAAAGAGCAGTTCTTGCATATGGCCATGTACGAAGAGCGCCCGCAGTCCGGCGCTATCGTCCATCTTCATTCCACCCACTCGGTTGCCGTCTCCTGCTTGCCGGAAGTCGATCCCTGCGACTGCATTCCGCCGCTGACCGCCTATTACGTGATGCGGGTGGGCAAGCTACCGCTGGTGCCGTATCACATCCCTGGCGATCCAGCACTGGGCGATGCAGTACGGGGCTTAGCGGGTCAACACAGCGCGGTACTGCTGGCCAACCACGGCCCGGTGGTAGCGGGGAAAAACCTTGAGGCGGCGGTGTACGCCACCGAAGAACTGGAAGAGACCGCCAAGCTCTATCTTCTGTTGCGAGGCGAGAACCCTCGGGGGCTAACGCCGGAGCAGGTGGCTGAGCTGGAAGCACGCTTTCCACGGGATTA
This sequence comes from Halomonas sp. HAL1, assembly GCF_030544485.1. Lineage (NCBI taxonomy): Bacteria > Pseudomonadati > Pseudomonadota > Gammaproteobacteria > Oceanospirillales > Halomonadaceae > Halomonas > Halomonas sp. HAL1. The sequence goes on along the minus strand of NZ_CP130610.1, from coordinate 3,748,870 downwards.
GCGGCGCATTTAACAATGACGTACTTAACAACAAGAGCACCACGATGATTCGATTAGCCGCCAACCTCAGCATGCTGTTTAACGAGCACGCCTTTATCGATCGCTTTGCGGCCGCTGCGGACGCGGGCTTTAAAGGTGTCGAGTATCTATTTCCCTATGCGTTTTCCCCGGAAGAGTTGCGCCATGCGCTGCAGGAAACGCAATTGGAACAGGTGCTGTTCAACCTGCCGCCGGGAGATTGGGATGACGGGGAACGGGGGCTGGCGAGCCTGCCTGGCCGAGAAGGGGAATTTCGTGACTCGGTGATAGAGGCACTGCGTTATGCCGAGGCGCTCAACTGTCCCCGCGTGCATGCCATGGCTGGCCTGTTACCTGAAGGTGCCGATGCCGCGACGAAAGCTGAGCATCAGGTGACCTATATTCGCAATTTGCGTTTTGCGGCGGGTGAGGCGGCGAAAGTCGGCCGAGAGGTACTCATCGAACCCATTAATACCCGCGATATGCCGGGGTTTTTCCTGTCTCGCCAAGCGCAAGCCATGGCAGTGCTGGAAGAAGTGGGGGCGGAAAATCTCAAGTTACAGTTTGATCTCTACCACTGCCAGATCATGGATGGCGATTTGATTCGCCACCTTGAACGCCAGTTCAGCGCCATCGGCCATATCCAAGTCGCAGGTGTGCCAGAGCGCCACGAGCCGAATGTTGGAGAAGTGCACTATCCCGCTATTTTTGAGCGATTAAGTGCGCTGGGCTACCCCGGTTGGGTCGGCTGTGAGTATCGCCCCAAAGCAGAAACCCGTGCGGGGCTAGGGTGGGGCGAAGCTTGGGGGCTAACCACTCACTGATATTCGCCAGGCCAAATAACAAACGAGAAAAACGCAAACAATAACAACAGTGCATAGGAGAAAACGATGCATATAGCCATTACCGGTGCGGCAGGCTTTCTAGGCCAACGGTTAGTGCAACAGCTGCTGACTAGAGGTGAGCTTCGCCAGCAGCCGATTACTCGGCTAACGCTAATTGATCAGATAGAAGCACCTTTGCCTGATTCGGGAAACGTCACTGTGACATCAAGGGCGCTGGATATTACCGAGTCCGGCGCACTGGATAGCGTACTGGAACAACGCCCTGACGTTATTTATCACCTCGCGGCGGTAGTGAGCTCTGCCGCAGAAGCCGATTTGGAACTCGGTATGCGGGTTAATTTCGATGCCACGCGGGCGCTGTTGGAAGGCTGCCGGAAGCAGTCACTGACCGATACTCGCTTGATTATGGCCAGCTCCGTGGCGGCATACGGCGGTAAGCTGCCGGAAGTGTTGGATGATATGACGGCACTCCATCCGCAAAATTCCTACGGCGCCCAAAAAGCCATGTGTGAGCTGCTCATCAACGATTACAGCCGCCGTGGGCTTATCGACGGCCTAGTGCTGCGCCTGCCGACCATTGTGATTCGTCCTGGCCGACCGAACGCCGCGGCCTCCAGCTTTGCTTCCAGCATTCTGCGTGAGCCGCTCAATGGCGAAGAGGCGGTTTGCCCGGTGCCCGTTGAGCTTCCGATGTTTGTGATGTCGCCAGGCAAGGTGGTGGATGCGCTGATTCATGGTGCTGAGGTGCCGAGTGAAGTGCTGGCGCCTTTTAGAGCCTTTATGCTGCCGGGCATCACCGTCACGGTGGCCCAAATGCTTAAAGCGCTGGGTGACGTCGCGGGAGAAAAAGCGCTTTCACTGGTACGCCATGAACCCGACCCACGCATTGAAGCCATTGTGGCAAGCTGGCCCGCCCGGTTTGAAACCACGAAAGCCAAGCAGCTTGGCTTTGTAGGCGATGACAACTTCAAGCAGATCATTAATGCGTTCGTAACTGAATCGAAGTGAGTTTCTGCCCTGCCGTCAGCGGTAGGAAACTGCCTGGGCGACACCCGTAGGCGGGTAAGTTGCCCCAACGACCACCCTCAAAACAATATAAAGAGGGCACGACAATGACGAAGCAACACATGACACCAACGCTCAAGCGCCATGTTCTGGTGGCCGCGATTAGCGGTATCGCCACAGCAGGTATCGCACTTCAAGCCCACGCGGCGACGGAAGTGAACCTGGGCCATACACTCTCCTCGACCTCGCACTACTCGGTAGGTGCTGATGCGTTTAAAGAGACGCTGGAGCGATTATCCGATGGCGAGTTCACGGTCACCGAGCACACCTCTGGGTCGCTGGGCGGCGAGCGGGAGATGATCGAAGGCCTGCAGATCGGTACGGTCGATGTGGTCATTACTTCCACTGGCCCGCTGGGTAACTTTGTACCGGAAAGCTACGTGCTCGACCTGCCGTTCCTGTTTGAGAACTACGATCAGGCCCGCTGCGTGTTGGATAGTGAACTGGGCGATGAGCTGTTGGAAAAAATGGGCGAGCACGACTTGGTGGGTTTGGCGTGGTCTGAAAATGGTTTTCGCCACCTAACCAATAGCCAACGCGAGATCGCCACGCCCGCAGATGCCGAGGGGCTGCGCGTACGCACCATGGAAAACGCCGTGCACCAGGAGGCGTTCCGCCAAATGGGCGCCCGCCCAACACCGATGGCATTCCCTGAGCTGTTCACCGCGCTTCAGCAGGGCACCGTCGATGGTCAGGAAAACCCGATTACCGTCATCGTCGCCACCAACTTTTGGGAAGTGCAGGATTACCTCTCGCTAACAGGCCACGTTTACTCACCGGCCATCGTGCTGGGGTCGCCCATTCTGCTGGACGGCTTGAGTGATGAGGAGCGTGGCTGGTTTATGGAAGCCGCTGCGGCGTCTGCCGAAGCGACCCGCGAAGAGGTGTCGCGCTTAGAGCGTGAAGGGGTGGCACTGCTGGAAGAGAATGGCATGACGGTAAAAACCGATATCGATATCGCCCCCTTCCAGGAAGCGGTACAGCCCGCCTACGAGATATTTACCTCGGAATACGGCACAGAAATGCTTGAGCGCGTTCAGGAAGCAGCCAGCGGTTGTTAAGTAACCCTGGCTTCCCCACCTCGGCCTCCGGCATACCGGAGGCCGCTTTGGCATGGTGAATTCTTATGCTAGCGGTCTTTCTTCGTTTTGAGCACCAGTTAACCCGGCTCGCGATGCTGCTTGCAGTGGCGATGCTGGCGATCTCGGTGACACTCAGTTTTTATCAAGTGCTCACCCGGTTTGTCTTCAATGCGCCCTCGACCTGGACGGAAGTGGCCTCCCGTGCGGCGATGATCTGGTGCGTCTTCCTGGCGGCGGCTGCCACGTTCCGGGGTGGCTATATGATGGCAGTGGAGGTGGTTTATAAGGTAGTGCCCGCGCGCTTTCTGACACTACTGGAAGTCGCCATCGTGGTGTGCTGTCTGCTGGTGCTTGGTGTGCTGATCCATTACGGCATCCAAATGACGATGCGGGTGAGCAATCAAACCATGTCGGGAATGAACATCTCGATGGCGTGGGCGTATGCGGCGATTCCGACGGGCTCCTGCTTTGCCATTGTCGCCGTGGTGGCGAGACTGCTCGCACAGCTCACTGGCCGGGAAAAGGTAGGCCCTGAAAATAGCGAGATCGTGCCGGAGGCTGAAACAATCCAGGATGCGCCGCGGCCTGAGCGGGAGGTGCAGCCATGAATATGGTTATTGGCCTGTCGCTGATCATTCTATTTACCTTCGGGGTGCCGATTGCCGTTTCTATTATTCTGGCATCCATTATCGGTATTGAATTTTTTACCCGCTTGCCGCTGCTATTAGTACCGCAGCAGATGTTTATCGGCATCGATAAATTCCCGCTTATGGCGATCCCGTTTTTTATTCTTGCCGGTAACTTGATGGCGGCGGGAGGGATATCTCAACGGTTAGTCGACTTGGCCAAATCCATCGTTGGGCGCGTGCAGGGCGGGCTAGCGATGTCCTGCGTACTGACCTGCATGATGTTTGCAGCGGTGTCCGGTTCCAGCGTGGCAACTACCTTTGCCATTGGTGCCATTCTGATTCCGGCCATGGTCAAGCATGGCTATCCCAGGCCGCTGGCCGCCTCCATACAGGCTTCCTCTGCAGAGCTTGGGGTGCTGATCCCGCCCTCGATCCCATTGATCCTTTACGGCGTGAGTACCGATACCTCAATCGGGCAGCTGTTTCTAGCGGGCATCGGCCCCGGCATACTGATTGGCAGCGCGCTGATCCTCTTTCTTTACCTGTTCTGCAAGGTGCGGGGTTACGGAAAGGACGACTATAAAGACAGCACCGGTTTTATGATCTCGGTGAAGCGTGCCTGGGTCGCGATGTTGATGCCGGTGGTCGTAATTGGCGGTATCTACGGTGGGGTATTTACCCCGACGGAAGCCTCCGCCGTGGCTGTGTTTTTTGCGCTGATCGTGGGTGGTTTCTACTACCGTGAACTGAAGGCCGATGACCTCTGGCCAATTATGCGCCAGAGCGTTGTCTCTACCGCTGCGGTCATGCTGATTATTGCCGCCGCCTCGCTCTTCAGCTTTCTGCTCAGCCGAACGGGGCTGCCTGCGCAAATCGCTACCCTAGTGACCAACACCATCAACGACCCGCTGATGTTTCTGCTGGTGGTCAATGCCTTGCTATTGGTTGTCGGCATGTTTATCGAAACCTCCGCCGCTATTTTGGTACTGGCACCGATCTTGACGCCAATCGCTATTCAGTTTGGTATTCACCCGGTTCATTTCGGCCTGGTCATGGTGGTGAATCTGGCCCTTGGCATGATCACCCCGCCGTTGGGCGTGAACCTGTTTGCTGCCTGTGCGGTCGCCAAAATATCGATTGATCAAATGCTGCCATGGCTGGTGCGCTTTGTGCTGGTGGTACTGGCCTGCCTGATGGCGATTACCTATATGCCTTGGATTTCCATGGGGTTGGTGGATATCTTCTATGGTTAGTCACTCGTTATTTAAATTGAGCAAAAACAACGACAATAAAAGGAGTATTTAATGTCGCATTCAATGACCCTGCCGCCACAGCAGGCGCTGATTGGTGGAGAGTGGGTAACAACCGCCGCTACGCTTCAGGTAGAAGCCCCCGCCACGGGTGAGCCTTTAGCGCGTATTGCGCGTAGCCAAGTGGAAGAGGTTGATGCCGCCGTTCAGGCAGCGCGTCAAGCCTTCTCCGGCCAGTTGGGCGAGTGGTCTCGCTGGGCGGCCCGGCAACGCAGCGAGTGGCTGCTGCGCTTTGCCGATGTGATCGAGGCGCACCACGAACAGTTAGCCCAGCTGGAGTGCGCCGATACCGGTAAGCCGATGACGCAAGCCAAAGGGGATATAGCCGCCTGTGCTCGCTACTTCCGCTTTTATGGCGGCGCGGCGGATAAGCTTCACGGTGAAACCATCCCCTTTGAAACCGACTTTGCGGTCATGACACTGCGCGAGCCCTACGGCGTATGTGCCCAGATTATTCCTTGGAACTACCCCTCTCAGATATTCGGACGCTGCGTGGCTGCCGCGCTGGCAGCAGACAATTGCGTGGTGCTTAAGCCCGCCGAAGATGCCTGTTTGAGCGTGCTGCGCTTGGCAGAACTGGCGGTGAGCCATGGCCTCCCCGCCGGTGCACTCAACGTTGTGCCAGGGCTTGGATATGAAGCGGGCGCAGCGCTTGCCGCGCATCCCCAGATTGATCACCTCTCTTTTACAGGCTCACCTGAGACCGGTACCCATGTCGCCCAAGCGGCTGCCCAGCACCATGTGCCGGTCACGTTGGAGCTAGGTGGGAAGTCACCTCAACTCGTGTTTGCCGATGCGGATCTTGATGCAGCGCTTCCGGCAGTGGTGCGCGGCATTGTTCAGAACGCCGGGCAGACCTGTTCAGCGGGTAGCCGCCTGCTGGTGCAGCGTGAAATCGCCGATAGCGTGATAGCAAATCTTTGTGAGCGCTTTGCTGCTTTGCGCTGTGATGCAGGTGAAGCCGATGCCGACTGTGGCCCGCTGATCAATGCGCGCCAAAAAGCCAAACTGGAAGAACGTTTGTCGGCGGCCAAAGCCGATGGCATTCGCGTTGCGGCCATAGGAGAGCTAGCGTCGAGCGCGCCGGGTGGAGGTCACTTTGTACTGCCTCAACTGCTGACCGATATTCCGGACGGGCATGAAGTACTGCGCGAAGAGCTGTTTGGGCCGGTACTGGTGGTGCAGGTGTTCGAGGATGAAGCCGAAGCGCTTGCACTCGCTAATGCCACCGATTTTGGCCTGTGTGCCGGTATCTGGACGCGTGACGGCGGACGTCAGCTACGCATGGCGAAAGGTATTCGTAGTGGTCAGGTGTTCATCAATAACTACGGCGCTGCCGGCGGCGTAGAGCTACCCTTTGGTGGCGTTGGACGTTCAGGACATGGCCGGGAAAAGGGCTTTGAAGGGCTGAGAAGCTATACACGGATCAAGACCGTCGCTATCAAGCACGGCTAGCACGCCATCTACTTAAAAGGAGCTATCACAATGACAACATCTCGCCAGGTAGGCATCGTCGGCGTGGGCCTGATGGGCCATGGGATCGCCAGCAGCCTGCTACGTGCAGGCCATCAGGTGTGTTTTCTTGAACACCCGGGTAATCAGCCAGTGGATGACCTAGTGGCCGCTGGCGCCACCGCGCTGAGTTCTGGTCGGGAAGTGGCCCAGAGCACAGAGGTGGTGATTCTGTGCGTTACCGGCTCACCTCAAGTAGAAGCCGTGCTGTTTGAACCCAACGGTGTATTAGAAGGCCTAACCCCTGGCAGTGTTGTTGTGGATTGCTCCACTGCTCTACCTAGTTCGACAGAAAAAGTCGCTGCCCGAGTCACGGAGGCGGGCGGGCGCTTTATGGATGCGGCCATGACGCGCACGCCGAAAGAGGCGGAGGAAGGACGGCTTAACTTGATTGTTGGCGCCCCGAAGGCGTTGTTTGATGAAATATTGCCGCTATTGGAGGGCTTTGCTGAAAATATTGCCCATGCGGGTGACGTCGGTGCAGGCCACACCCTTAAGTTACTGCATAACTTTGTCTCGTTAGGTTTTTCTGCGGTGCTAGCCGAAGCCACGGCTGCTTCTCGTAAAGCGGGAATAAGTGATACCGCCTTACTAGAGGTGCTTGGGGCCGGCGGTGGGGGCGGGGTGGTGCTTGAGCGGTTACGCCCTTACATTGCTGAAAATGACCCTTCGGGTTTCAGATTTACGGTTGCCAATGCCAGCAAGGACCTCGGTTACTATCACACCATGACCAATGAGCTGGGAGTAGAGCGTGGAGTTGCCGGAGCCGTTCATGCGCTTTATACATCAATCGGCGATAGTTCGCTGGCGGTGCCTGAAGTGATCGGCGTATTGGAGCAGCGGAGCTAGTTTGGCGGTGAATGCCTGCTTCGACGCAACCATTGCTGAAAAGCATGTTCTGAACAAAAGACCCTATCGGTATTTGTTTTTTGGGGAGACATAGCCTACGTTATGTTAATGAATTGTAATGAATAATATCATTAGAGTAACTTTGGTGTTAAATATGGCGTGAAATCTCGCGGTGGCAGAGGTGAGTACCCGCATAGATATGGCAATGGTGCTGATGCCTAACAATATGGCAGCTATGATGTTTTTAGCCATATGACCGCACGACTATTTCACAGGGATGAGTAAATAGAATGTACCAGCACTATTCGCGTCCAGGGTTGGACGCAGATGGCGATCGGCCAGGCCACGCGGTGGCGATTCTGAGCGTGCAGACCGGCTCGCCAGGAATCCACATCGTCGATGTCAATACTGACTACCAGCGTTTATGGGGCGGCAGCCGCGAAGCGTGGTTGGGTGCTCCCCCCGTGGTTGTGCAGCAGGAAGCCGCTAACCGCCATATTTTCGCACAGCTGCTTGAAGCACTACACCCGCTAAAAGACAGTGCTCACGGTGCTTTTGAAGGCATCAGTGGTCGCGAAGTATCCCGCCATCATGATGGCAAACGCCGTCATGTTGAGTGGCGAATTACGGCGATGGGGACATGCCATAATGGGCAGTTCACGCTGGTATTAACCCAGCGCGATGTTACTGAGCAGATGGAAAAAGAGGCTCAGCTTGAGCGGTTAGCAACGACCGATATGCTGACTGGATTGGTTAATCGATCGCAGTTCGATATGGTGCTTAAAAACGAGTTCAACCGACAGCACCGCTACTCTCGTCCCTTATCTTTAATCATGCTTGATCTTGATTACTTTAAAGATATCAACGATAGCTATGGGCACGGTGTCGGTGACCAAGTACTAATGGAGCTTGCCGATCTGCTGAAGCGTAATTTGCGTAAAGCAGACTGCTGCGCGCGCTGGGGCGGTGAGGAGTTTATGCTTTTAGCGCCTGAAACCTCGCTTGAACAGGCTGTACGGCTTGCCGACAAAATCCGAGGCGCGATCAAACATACCGCTTTTCCGCTTCAAAGCAGCGTCACGGCAAGCTTTGGGGTGGTAGAGGTTCATTCGCAAGAGTCGGTTAAAAGCGTCATGAAGCGAGTCGATAACGCCCTTTATCTCGCTAAAAATAAAGGGCGTGACCGGGTATCAACAGGCGGCTTGTTGTCTTCAGCGAAGCAGGCTTAAGCCGGGTCGCGGTCAATGGCAAATGCTGACCACGCTTGCCGCACCGGCATGATTTCCAACCGATTAATATTGATATGGGCGGGCAGTGTCGCTAGATAGAAAAGCTGCTCGGCAATATCTTCCGCTTGAAGAGGCGTTGTTCCTTTATAAAGCGCGTCTGACGCGGCCTGATTGCCCTTGGTTCTTACCAGCGTAAACTCGGTTTCTGCCATGCCGGGGGCAAGATCGGTCACGCGGACACCTGTTCCTAGCAGGTCGCAGCGCAGGTTATAACTAAACTGCTGAACAAACGCTTTTGACGCCCCATACACATGCCCGCCCGGATACGGCCACTGGCCTGCGACTGAGCCTAAATTAAGAATGCTCGCACCTTCGCTGTTTTTGAGCAGTAGCGGCAATGCCGCGTGGGTGACGTTGACCAACCCGGTGATGTTGGTATCGATCATGGTGTGCCAATCCTGCAGCGCGACTTTTTGCGCTGGCTCCGGCGCTAGCGCTAACCCTGCATTGTTGATCAGGCACGTCAGCGGCAGAAAGCTTTCCGGCAGGTTGCTAATAGTGTCAGTCACTGCGTCGCTGTCGCGGACATCCAGTGCCAGTGTAAGTACTGGAACCTGCTGGCTTAGCTCTTTTTCCAGTGCATCTAAGCGTTCCTGGCGGCGACCGGTGAGGATCAACGACCAGCCTGCTTTGGCGAAGCGCTGTGCTGCCGCTTTACCAAACCCTGAAGTAGCTCCTGTGATAAGTACGCTAGGCATTATAATATCTCCATGTTTATAAACACATTTAAAACAACAGTGTTCACTGTAAGCAACGCTGACTCAAGCCTCTAGAGCCAGTTGGCAATAGCCGGTGTGACATCGCATCTGTCCCCTGGGTACGTGATGATTGGCCCTACAGCTTAATGGGTCGAACTCACTAGGCTGGCAAGCACGCTATTTCCTTATGGATTAAACAGGGTGCTTGTTATGAATGCCAATCTTGCCGCTTCTTACCCAACCCAACAGGATGCGGATAACCGCTATGTACACAGCCTGGACCGTCAGTATGTGTTCCACTCCTGGGCACAGCAAGGCAGTTTAGATCCCATGGTTATCGCGGGCGCTCAAGGATGCCGGGTATGGGATTATGCAGGACAGTCGTATTTGGATTTTAGTAGTCAATTAGTGAATACCAATATCGGTCACCAACACACAAAAGTGGTGAGCGCGATTCAAGCCCAGGCTGCCAGTCTGTGTACCATTGCCCCCGCCCATGCCAACCTTGCCCGCGGTGAGGCAGCCAAGCGCATTATTGCCAAAGCGCCTGCCGTTTAATGAATAAGGAGGGAATGTCCCTCCTGGTTTGTGTCAGCACGTCACACTGAGTGTGATGCTCTCGTTGGCGTCGTTGCTTCTTCCTCTGCCTCCACCGCATCCGCCAGCATATCGGCGGTAATCGCAGAGAGTGTCCAGCCCAGGTGGCCGTGGCCGGTGTTGTAGAACACCGTGGGTAATTTGCCGGGGCCGACCTTGGGCAGCATGTTGGGAAGCATTGGGCGCAGGCCTGCCCAAGGCACCACGCGTCGAGTGCTGACGCCGGGGAAGCACTCTTCCACCCAGCGGATCAGCGGGCGGATACGGTTGTCGCGGATATCGCGATTGAAACCGTTGAACTCGGCGGTACCGGCAATACGAAAGCGGTCATCGCCCAGGCGGCTGGTCACCAGTTTGGTTTCATCATCGAGTAGGCTTACGGTGGGGGCGGCCTGCTGGGAGGCGGCATCGTCAAGCTGCACGGTAATGGAGTAGCCTTTGACTGGGTAGATATTGACCCGGTCTCCCAGCTTGGCAGCCAGGGTACGGCTGCCCACCCCGGCGCAGACCACCACGCTATCGAATGTTTCACGCACCGGTTCACCGTCAGCCTCGCCTTCAATGGTGGCGGTGACCCATGCGTGCTGTTCGTCCGCGCCGAGATCCTGCACGCTGTGGCCATATTTAAGCGTTACACCACGGCGCTCGGCGGCTTGAGCTAGGCCGTGGGTAAACTTATGAATATCACCCGTGGCATCGCTTTCGGTGAAGAAGCCACCATAGTAGTTGCCCGCCAGCGTCGGCTCGATAGTGCGCATCTCGTCAGGGGTTACCGCGCGACGCTCCAGGCCGCCTTTGCTGAGCAGCCTGGAGACCTTAGCGGCGTGGTCGTAGCCCGCTTTATCGCGGTAAATATGCAGAATACCTTTCTGCTTTAAATCAAAATCGATTTGCTCTTCCTGCGCCCACTGAAACAGATGCTCGCGTGCCGCAATCGCCAGTCGCGCGGTCTCGGTAGTGTTCTCAGAGTAGTGGGGAATCGAGGCGATAAATTCGCCAAACCAGCTGAGCTTGTGCCAGCTCGGGCGAGGGTTGACCAGCAGCGGGGCATCGTTTTTGAGCATCCAGCGCATGCCCTTGATCACGGTGGGCCAGTGGTTCCACACTTCGGCATTCGAAGCCGAGAGCTGACCGCCGTTGGCGAACGAGGTCTCCATGGCGGCGTAACGATGCTTTTCAAAGACGGTGACATGATAGCCACGTTTGGCCAGGGCGTAAGCGCTGGTAATGCCGGTGATGCCTCCACCGATAACGGCAATGCGTTGCATGTGTCTCTCCAGATTGTATGAGCGTCGGGAATACCACCTAACGGCGTAGCTGTTGGCGTACCCCTTCCGTCATGGAACCTGAGAGATTCACGCATCCGTTGGGTGCGCTTGCTCCTTCGGTGGGCTGAGTGACGCAGTCATCAGCCGCTCTTCGGAAAGTGATGGTGATAGCGGTCCGGTTGCCTGAGAGTTTCCGGGGCTGTTGCTCCTTCGGCGCTGGCGTCATCGTCGTTCTAATGCACCAAGCTCTCCCGCTATTACTTTGCTGCTTTTGTTCTAATGCAAATAATTTTCATGCAAATAGTTTTAACAAGATCAGTTTTAACGTGACTAGTTTTAGCATGGAAGTCGACGAAGGTCGTGAACGCTTATTCCACGGGGATCATTCCAAGGGCTGGGCACGTTCGATGATTGCCGCGCAATCCAGTCCAGTAGGTAAGGTACCGGTATTGAGGCTGCTGCGGTCAGCAAGCCGCCCAGCACAGAACGCATCGGCCACATAAGCGGGGGCGTGCTGTACCAGCAGCGCGCCCTGTAACGCCAGGGCCATGCCGTCGGCCAACTGGCGGGCGCGGTATTGGAGCGCTTGGGTATCCTGCATCTGTCGCTGTAATTGGTGGATAAAGTGGTCAAGATGCCCATTGGCGCCCTGTGAAAGACCGAGTTCGGCGAAGTAGGCGTCGAGCACTTCAGGCTGCTTTTCAATCGCGCGCAGGATATCCAGACACTGAACATTTCCACTGCCTTCCCAGATGGCGTTGATGGGTGACTCGCGAAACAGGCGTGCCATTATGTGGGTCTCCATGACGCCGCTACCGCCAATCACCTCCATTGCCTCGTAAGCGTGGTGGGGCGTGCGCTTGCAGATCCAGTACTTACCCACAGGGGTGGCGATTCGCGACAGTAGGCGCTCATGCTCGCTGTCCTGATGATCCATGGCTCGGGCCATGCGCAGCATCAGGGTGGTGGCGGCTTCGCTCTCGATAGCTAGGTCGGCGAGCAAATTTTGCATCAGCGGCTGCTCGCTTAGGCGCGCCCCAAAGGCATATCGATGAGAGGCGTGGTGAATCGCCTGGGCGGTGGCTTGACGCATTCCTGCAGCTGAGCCAATCATGCAGTCGTAGCGTGTCATCGCGACCATCTCAATGATCGTACGCACGCCACGGCCTTCGTCGCCCACCATCCAGGCAAAGGCACCGCGCAGTTCCGTCTCGCTGGAAGCGTTCGCCACGTTGCCCATTTTGCGCTTCAACTGCTGAATATGAAGCGGGTTCTTGCTGCCGTCGGGCCGCCAGCGCGGCAGCAGAAAGCAGCTCAAGCCGCCGGGTGCCTGGGCGAGTACCAGGAAGGCGTCGCACATCGGTGCCGAGACAAACCACTTATGCCCCACCAGCTCGTAGGCTTCACCTGGCCCAGCTTGGCCAATCGGATAGGCGCGAGTGGTGTTTTGACGTACATCGGAGCCGCCCTGCTTTTCGGTCATTGCCATGCCGATGGTGACGCCCTGTTTCTCAAAATAAGGCACGTTGCGCGGGTCGTAATGGGGCGCGGTGATTTTGTCTCCCCAGCTCTCAAGCAAGCTGGGTTGGTGGCGCAAAGCTGGCAGAGCAGCAAACGTCATGGTGATGGGGCAACCATGGCCCGCTTCTACCTGGGCCTGTAAAAAGTAGTTGGCGGCCCGATTAACATGCGCACCGGGCTGAGGGTTTCGCCAGGGGCTGGCATGCAAGCCGTGCTCTACCGCCGTTTGCATCAGCTGATGGTAGGCAGGGTGGAACTCGATCAGATCAACTCGATGCCCTTGCCGGTCATGGGTGACCAACTGAGGTGCGTAACGATTGGCGTCAAAGCCCAGGGCAATGGCCTCGGTGGACCCCGCCCACTGCCCAAACGACTTGAGAGCGCTATTGTTAGTACCACCTTCGCGTTTAACGCCCTCTTGAAGTGCTCGGTCAGCGGTGTAGCTGTTGTAGTTTTCCAGGGGTGGTGGCTGGTTTACCACCTGATGGGTATTGGCCTGAAGTTTGTCGGCAAGTGGATAGTGGTGCGTCATGGTGAGAACCTAGTGTCAGATAATTATATTTATTTAAACGATCGTTTTATGTCTTTTATAGTAGTTGCTTGGCGAGGAAGGCGCTAAAAATTTAGCGTAATAAAGAAGCGAGATTTGTTCTGCTTTGCTCAGCCAGCGTATTTAACCGACAATGCCAAGCTTATCCTTTTCAGCCTTGGGTACTATCAATGCAAGCAAACGGTTTTTTTGACGAAATAGGCGAGACCATCGGCGAGGCAATCCGCGTGGTGGTTGAGTTCTTATTGGGCATATTTACCAATTTCTTTGGTGCCTTTGGCGATTTTATCGATGGCTTAACCCGCTCCCTGGGAATCAACGATTCTTTTTTTAGCATTGCCGTGCTGGTCGTTGGCCTATTGATTCTGTTTGGCGGTGTTCGTGCATTTCTGCGCGGATCGCTGATAGGGGGGATATTTCGTACCTTATTAGGGCTGTTTATTCTTTCCTGGCTGATGATGTAAAGCGTTGCTTTACCCTTGAAGTGGCGCCCTTGAGGCAGTTTCATCAAGGATATGATGGATTGTCATTTGCTTATTTGGTGCATTTTGCCATCATCTGCACTCATTTTGTGCAAAGCGAGTGCAATGAAAACTTATCTTGGCAAGATGCGGGGGCAACGAATTAAGCGCACCCGAGTGGGTTGGCAGGATGCGGTGTGGTCATGGATCGGCGCCTTTAGCGGTATGGCGGTTATCTGCTGGTTAAGCTCGGCTTGGCTCTCGCAACAGCTGCTGATCGTAGGCTCCTTCGGGGCGACGTCAGTGCTTATCTATGCTGCTCCTGAAAGTCCCTTTGCTCAGCCAAGCCATGTACTGTTTGGCAGCGTGCTATCAGCGGGTATCGGCGTCGCTTGCTACCAACTGCTGGGGGCGACACCGCTCTCGATGTCTCTGGCTGTATCGCTGTCGATACTTGTGATGCAATTAACCCACACGGTTCACCCACCAGGAGCCGCAGCTGCACTGATTGCAGTAGGTGGCGGGGCTAGCGTTCACCAATTGGGTTGGTGGTACCCGCTGTTACCGATTGGCGCAGGCAGTGTAGTGATGCTGATCATCGCTGTTTTGGTCAATAACCTTGCTCGGCACCGCCGTTATCCTCGGTACTGGTGAGGTCATACGCGGCTGAGTTGATGCTCCAGTGCGAATATATGGGCATCCTCTGCCCCTAGTTCACGTAGAGCGGCAGCCAGATTGACCAGGTACTCACGGTTAGGTCCGCTGGGGCCGTGTGCGTTAGCTATTTGTAACGCTATTTCGTCTAGCGGCGCCTCGCCTAGAAAGGCCGGGTTATCTTCGCTGGCGAGATAAATAAGCCCTTCGCTCTGTTCAGGCGTTTCGCTGCTGACATCGGTAAACGTCAGCGGAACTTTCTCCCGTAGGTAGCCGTTTTTTTCCCGAACATCCAGCGGTGCCAGTACTTCCGGTGTAATCCGGTAGGCCATGCCATGGCACACCGCTCCCTCAGCGGGAATTAAGGTGGCAACCCGTCCCGGTGATTCAAGCGTACCGCGATGGTCATGGGAGCCTTGCCAAAATCGCCGTTCCCAGCCGGTGATAAACGCCGGACGGCGCTCTAAATAGGCAAAGTCCGCCTTCCAGATCAGCGAACCATAGCCAAATAGCCAAATCTCGGCATGGCCATCGAAGAAATTTCTTTGCTGGTTAAGCGCAGTGGTATCAAGCATCGGTATCAGGCAACGTTTTTAAGTCACATTTTTCAAGTAACATGGTGGGCAACGACGGTGTAAAACCACCATCTTAACATGTCATGGTTGATCACCCACTTGATCGCCAAGGCCATAATAGGAGGCTGCCATGCGCGCGATTTTTTTGGTCGATAACGGCTCGCTACGAGCGCAGGCAACGCTTAATTTACGTCGCGTGGCGGCGTCGCTTAGTGAGCTTATGGGTGAAACCGTACAGGCGGCCTCACTACTGCACTCCAATAAGATTCCAGTGAAAGAGGTTGATGGCATTCCCGCCACCACCCTTGGCCCCGCCGCTGAACGCAGTGCCGAACAAGGGGCGACAGAGATCCTTATCCTGCCGTTCTTTTTTGGCCCCAGCAAAGCACTGACTGGCTACCTGCCCGAGCGCATGGCCACGCTGCAAGAGCGCTTTCCCCACGTGAAGGTGCGTGTGGCCCAGCCCTTGGTGGATGAATTGGGGGATAACGACCTGCGCCTAGCCCATCTGCTGGCAGATAACGTGCGCGAGAAGCTTCAACCAACTAGTAAACCTCATGTGGCGCTGGTCGATCACGGCAGCCCGATTCCTGACGTCACCGCCGTGCGCAACCGATTAGCAGGGCAGCTTAGCGTGCTGTTAGCCGATGACGTAGCGTGTGTTGCTGCTGCTTCTATGGAACGCCGCGAGGGTGATGAGTACCGCTTTAACGAGCCGCTGCTGGAAAACTTGCTGGTGTCACCCGAGTTCAATGCAGGTCCGGTCATCCTGGCGATGCTGTTTCTTTCGCCAGGGCGCCATGCGGGGGAGGGTGGCGATATCGCTGAAATATGCGCGGCGGCTGAGCAGCAGCATCCTGGACTTTCTGTGACCACGACCAAACTGGTAGGCGAACACCCAGGTATTGTCGATATTTTGCACTCTCGATTGCGTCAAGCGATTGATGATGAACGCTTTTTGCTCGATATCCCTGCCATCACTTGATGTGACTAAAGTCTGATGGGTGAATACAGGTCAAATAGCGCGTAGAATCGCGAGCCTTTCTATTCGTTGTAAGCTGTCGTTGCTGACAATGCGCTAACCAGGGCTCCTTTTGTGATCGCTACCGCCAATATCACCATGCAGTTTGGGGCTAAGCCCCTGTTTGAAAATGTCTCCGTTAAATTCAACAACGGCCACCGTTACGGCCTGATTGGCGCGAACGGCTGCGGCAAATCCACCTTTATGAAAATCCTCGGTGGCGATTTGGAGCCCTCTTCCGGCCAGGTGATGCTGGATAGCAGCACGCGGTTGGGTAAGCTGCGTCAGGATCAATTTGCGTTTGAAAACGAGCGCGTCATCGACACCGTGATCATGGGCAATGTCGAGCTCTGGTCGGTGGCTGCCGAGCGCGAGCGTATTTACTCGCTGGCAGAGATGAGCGAAGAGGACGGCATGGCCGTTGCCGATCTGGAAGTACGCTTTGCCGAACTAGATGGCTACACCGCGGAGTCCCGCGCGGGTGAACTGCTGCTTGGCTTGGGCATTCCCATTGAGCAGCATACCGGTCCGATGAGCGAAGTGTCGGGCGGCTGGAAACTGCGCGTACTGCTGGCACAGGCATTGTTCTCTGACCCGGATGTACTGCTGCTGGATGAGCCCACCAACCACCTGGATATCAATACCATCCGCTGGCTGGAAGATATTCTCAAAGCGCGCAGCAGCACCATGATCATCATCTCTCACGACCGTCACTTCCTGAATAGCGTCTGTACTCACATGGCGGATCTGGATTACGGTGAAATTACCCTGTTCCCAGGGAACTATGATGACTACATGACCGCCGCTACCGCTGTTCGCGAGCGCCAGCACTCGGATAACGCCAAGAAAAAGGCCCAAATTGCTGAGCTGCAGCAGTTCGTTAGCCGCTTCTCTGCCAACGCCTCAAAGGCCAAACAGGCTACTTCGCGAGCGCGTCAGATCGACAAAATCAAGCTGGAAGATATCAAACCTTCCAGTCGTGTTAGTCCGTTTATTCGTTTTGACCAGGCCAAGAAAATTCACCGTAATGCTGTCAACGTAGATGGCATCACTAAAAGCTACAACGGTGAGAAGCCGCTGTTTGAGCGCCTCTCCATGACCGTGGAAGCCGGCGAGCGTATTGCCATCATCGGCCCTAACGGCATCGGTAAAACCACGCTGCTGAAAACCCTGGCGGGCGAGTTACACCCGGACGTCGGCGAAGTGAAGTGGACCGAAGCCGCTGATATCGGGGTTTTTGCACAAGATCATAGCGATGATTTTGCCGTCGATGCCACGCTGTTTGAGTGGATGTCGAGCTGGACCACCGGCGGCGAGCAGGTTGTACGGGGCGCGTTAGGGCGGATGCTGTTTTCCAGCGATGATATTGGCAAATCGGTGAAGGTGATTTCCGGTGGCGAGCAGGGGCGCATGCTGTTCGGTAAGTTAATCCTTACTCAGCCTAACGTGATGCTGATGGATGAGCCGACCAACCACCTGGATATGGAGTCTATCGAGGCGCTGAACCTGGCTTTGGAGAACTACCCTGGCACGCTGTTGTTTGTCAGCCACGACCGCGAGTTTGTCTCTTCACTGGCCACGCGCATTATTGATATGCAGCCGGAAGGTATTGTCGACTTTAGCGGTAACTACGACGATTACCTGCGTAGCCAAGGGGTCGTGTAAACAGGCTTAACCGATGATGCGTTGGTAAGTGGCGTCAGTGGCAGGCTCGCGCTCAGCATTGAGCAGCTTGCCCTGAAAGATCTCAGCGGCCTGTTTGGCAAGATCCACAAACACAATCATTTGCTGATTGCGCCGCTTATGCAGCGGGGGTTTTACCAACAGGCTTATGCCTTTTACTTCGTGATTGGAATCACGGTAGAGATCAGGCATTTCGCCAGGTAGGAAGGCATTGGCTATCGTCACCGGATTGGAAGGTTGTTTGCCCGGCACATGGTAAACTTTGGTTGCCGGGTCGTAGATGGCCTCTACCTGGCGTAGCCAATCGGTTAGCTGTTGCGTGGTTTCAGGCGAAGGGTTAGCAAATATCACAAACAAAGAGTGCAGGTTATGCGTTTTTTGAGGCTCTCTTGCGCTAGCCGCTGGTACTGACGTTGGCTCGGGGGGCGGGGCTGGCGCCGCCTGCTTGGTTTCCGTCACAGAAGGGGGCTTTTTTTCTGAACGTTTACGGCGCTGGGAGAGCATGAAGTAGAAGAATAGCGCCGCTGCGATCAGCCCTAAGAGCAAGGATCCGCCCGCCAACAGGGTCACCATTGATGAATTTTCCATCTCCTCTACCTCCTCGTAGCCTCTTGTGGATCTGAATTGAGCCGCCAAATCGTCGCATTCAATGCCAGCGCCAACGCTACCCACAACCCATAAGGCACCATTAGCCACGCAGCTAGCGTGCTTACTTGGGAAAACAGCGCAATGGCGATAATAATTAATCCTAGTAATACCACAATATCGATCAGTGCGATGGCAATCTGTTTGCGTCCGAAGAACAGCCAGGACCACGCCGCATTGGCGAAAAGTTGTAGCACGTAAACCGCTAAGCTGGCGGTGCGCCACGCCGAATCATCGGCCATGTAGAGTCGCCACGCAGCGATAGCCATCATTAAATACAGTATGCCCCACGCAATAGGAAAGGCGATATCCGGTGGTGTCCAGGTCGGCTTGCGTAACTCTCGGTACCAGCTATCAGGGCGAAAACGCGCACCGGTACTGGCGGTTAGGCCAACCAGCAAGATCGACACCAGTAGAGAAAACAAGGAACCAACCATGTATCACCTTTTCGTTAAAACGAAAGAATCAATAGCCTAGCAGCGTTTGATAATAATCAGACATAAAAAAGCATCACCTAAGTGATGCTTTTCTGAGGAAAGGGTTCAGCCATGGGCTAAAGTTAGATTGGCTTACCCTTTGCGGTCGTAACCATTACCCATAAACGGATAGTCGGTGTAGCCCTTCTCATCGCCACCGTAGAACGTTTCGTGGTTCGGCTCGGTGAGCGGCGCGTTGACGCGGAAGCGCTCCGGAAGATCCGGGTTAGCGATGTAGGGACGACCAAAGGCCACGGCATCGGTGGAGTTTTCGCTGATGCGTGTCTCGGCGCTTTCGGCATCGTAGTTGCCGCAGTAGATCAGGCTGCCGCTAAAGCGTTCGCGCATCTGCTCGCGGAAACCGTCAGGGAAGGTAATGTCGCCACCGGCCCAGTTGGGTTCATTCAAGTGTAGGTAGGCAAGACCACGCTTGGAAAGCTGCTCGGCCATGTAAAATGCCATTGCTTCCGGCTCATCGTCGGTCAAACCAAATAGCTCAATAAACGGCGTCATACGGATGCCGACTCGGTCTGCACCATAAACCTCAATCACCGCATCAATTACTTCCAGCGGGAAGCGAGCGCGGTTTTCCAGCGAGCCGCCATACTGGTCGGTACGCTTATTGGTGCCGGTCGCCAGAAACTGGTTGAGCAGGTAGGCGTTGGCGGCGTGAACTTCGACCATATCGAAACCCGCACGTTTAGCGCGCTCGGCTGCTTGGCGATAGTCATCGACAATGCCTGGAATTTCATCGGTTTCCAGCGCACGCGGTGTGCTGGTGGGGTGCTGACCCGCAGTGCCGTCTTCAAACTCGACGAAGCACTGGGCGCCTTCGCCTTTCAGCGCGCTTGGCGCTACTGGCTGCTGGCCATCGGGTTGAACCATTTCGTGTGAAACGCGCCCAACGTGCCACAGCTGCAGCGCCATACGACCGCCTTTGGCATGTACAGCATCCACAACGTCTTTCCAGCCAGCTTCCTGTTCATCGGTCCAGATGCCTGGCGTATACACATAACCGCGGGCGGTCGCGGAGATATTGGTGGCTTCGCTAATAATCAACCCAGATCCAGCACGTTGCCCATAGTAGGCTTCCTGCATCTTGCCCGGCACGCTATCAGGCGTACGCGCACGAGTAAGCGGCGCCATGATGACGCGGTTAGGAATCGTCAGGCTACCAAGCGATGTAGGGGTAAATAGTGTTTCGAAAGCCATCAAGTAAGCTCCTTTTGAATGCTTCGATAAATAGTACGCTCCAGAATAGACCAGTTTACTAGTGAGCGCCAACGACTATGTCATTCTCTTATTGATGGGGCCGTTACGTTCAAAACAAAACCCTGCCAGGAAAAACAGGCGGGATGGGTATGAAAAAGAAATGAGTCGATAGCGCTGTAGCCAAAGCCTGCTAGCCGAGAATTGCATGTGCAAGCAGGTAAAGCAGTCAGCCGCCGCTATTGCAACCGGCGTATTGGCGAGTTTCTAAAAGAATTGGATTTAACCGAAGGCCGTTCAACGAGCGTTCCAAAAATCCTTCGTGTGATGAAGGCAAACGGCTCCCCAGTGCCGGTCTTTGAAACTGACGATGAGCGCAGCTTCTTTTTAATTCGCTTACCCGTTCACGAGGGATTTTCTGTTCAGGCAGAAGTAGTGAATGAAGTCCCCCCGAAGTCACCCCCGAATTTTGCGCCTACTTGAGTCATTTGAAGGTGAAGTGGGAAGAGCTGACTTGATGGCTACCTTGAAGCTGCAAGACGAAAAGCATTTGAGAGAACATTATCAGCAAATCGCAATCAAGCGGGGCTTAATCGAAATGACGATCCCTGACAAACCCCGTAGTCGCCTGCAAAAATATCGATTAACCGATCTAGGTAAGCAAGTGCTTGCCACTAAAAATACCCATTAATGAACACCGACCCTATCATTTCCAAGGTCTGGAGCTTCTGCTAGTAATCATCATGAGCGCATACCCACTGGTAGCGAAGAAATGCTAGAGGTTGGTTAGTGCCACCTCGTCCAAGGCCAGCGGCGCTTGGCAGGGCTATCAATTTGCTGAAGGGCGCTGGCCAGCGGCAGCATGATGGCACCCAACTGGCGGTGGCACACGGCGCTACTCAGCACCCCGGGGCACTGCTTCAGTAGCAGGTCACACTGTTGTGAAGCGATGTAAAGCTGCTCCGTAACGGGAGGTGCAAACAGTGGCTTCGACTGCTGGCAGCAGCGGGTTAGCTCGCGGGAAAGCATCGACATCATGGCGGTATCCATCCAGCAGGGCAGCGGGTCCTCCAAGCGGCCAGCAATGGAGTGCTGAACCGCTTCAAAAGAGGTGCGTAAAAACATGACCGTTTGGCGAAGTTGCCGCTGTTCGCTCGTCATCCCACTAATCCCTCACGCTGGTTGCTTCCAATGAGCTCAGGCCCAGTCACTCTCTTTACAATTTAAAGATAGTGTTTCTCATTTGCATTTTTAGCGACAATAGCGCTCCTTTATCGACCTGTCAATGCTGTAACTATGAGGCGCAGTCGCTTATAAATGTGCCTCAAACAGCTGCCAGTCGTTATTGGTTAGCGGTTTGGCTCCCTGCTCGGTCACCACCACGGTGTCGCTTATTCCTACGCCCCACTGGCCGGGCACCCTTAGGCAGAGCGGAAGGTGAAAGACCATATTGGTTTCAAAGGAGCGGTGTTGGCCTTTAGCGATAAAGCCAGTGCCCTCCACCCAACTAGGTGGGAATTGTGCGCCCACGGCGTAGCCAAACACGCCGGAAAAGAAATACTGGTCTCGCTGCGGGGTGAGTAAGGCATCAGCCGCTTGGGCAGCGGCATCAAAAGTATTGCCTGGGCGCATGGTGTCGCACAGAGCCTCAAATATTGAACGGCAAAGGTCGCGAGTGGCTGAGAGGGCTGCGTTTGGAGTGCCCGTCACCGCGGTACGCATCATGGGGGCCGTGTAGCGCTGATACGCGGCACCGAACTCCAGAAACACTGGCTCGTTAGGCTGAATCACGCGCCGCTTATGATTGACGTGTATCACACCGATACGGTGCCCGCTGGTCACGATCGGCTGCAGGCTCATAAACTCGCTGCCGTTTTCCAACAGCGCTTTGGCACCCACCGCGGCAATATCGTTATCGGTCATGCCCGGGCGAATGCTCTGAATCGCAGTCTCAAGGCCTAGAGCGGTTATCCGCGCGCTCTCTTGCAGCATCTCCAGTTCAGCAGGGCTTTTAACAATTCTAATTGCATCGACTAACGCGCCTGCTTCGCAAAAGCGCTCGCGGCCAATGGTCTTCAGCAGTGCATCAATCACGCCAAAGCGCAGCCCAGCACTCCAGCCATCAATACCGATTTTCTGGCAGTGGGCCAGCAGATCCGCCAATGGCGCGATGATTTCATCGAGGTTTTCCCAGCGGTAGCCGATGATCTCATCAACCTGAGCGGTGACGACTGCCGCCCCTGTTTCAATCGAGGCGACTTGCAACACTAACCGTTCCTGGGTGCAGACAAGGCAGGCGTGAACCGAGACTTCAAAGGTGTGATAGCCAGTGAGGTAGTTAATATCAGCGGGATCGGTGAGCAGGAGCGCATCTAACCCTTGCTCGGTCATCGTCTGACGCACCTTATCTAGGCGCGCTTGGTATTCGGCAGCGGGAAAGGGCACTTCACTCTGGGCAAGTGTTTCAGTCAGGGCTTTGCGGTAGTGATGATAATCCATAGCGACCTCCGTTGATGGCTATGGTCAGTATAGGCATCTATTGGAAGATCGCTTTTATAGCCCTCAACGCGAAAGCCCTAATGTCGATACGCTATAACTGCTCTTGATCAGGCGCAGCGAATAGGGAATCCAGCAGGGCGACTTAGTCGAGAAAACGCACGGCCCAGGGGGGCCGGTCACAGGTGCTTTGGTTAGATCACATCAGCCATATGGTGATGGTGGCTTGGGCTAGTCGCTGAGACCGCCTCCAAAACCTCATCAATCAACGCCATGAAGTCATCGAATGCTGGATGGGACAGACTGGGGGAGCGATGCACCTCGAGTATTGCTGGTGGCAGCGGCGGCAATCCTTCGGCGTCTTCGATGACTTTCCAGTCCTCGGGCAGCGAGCGGCGGTCAGTAACGGTGATCGTGCGGCCCTGGTTGACGATGACACGCAGTCCGCTGGGGCTCTGGCTGGAGGATTCAAGCTGCCAGTCGCGACCGATGCCGGTCAGTGCCGCCAGCGCCCGGCGCCGGTAGATGCACTGCTCCGGGAACAGCGCCAGCGGCAGTGGCCGGGAGGGATCTAGCTCGAAGCGCCGATGCGCTGCCCATACGACCTCTTCCGTGGCGACGCGTCGGCCGCCGCTGGTGGGTGCGTGCCTTACCGCCAGCACCACGTCCAAGGAGCCCTGTTCCAGCTGTTCCAGCAGTTCGGTCGACATCCGGCAGTGTATATGGACATGCACTTCGGGATGCTGCTCGCCAAAGCGCTCAAGCAGTGCAGGCAGCCATGTGTCGGCGTAATCCTCCGGCAGTCCGAAACGCAGCGTGACCGGCTGAGCGCGACCCAGCGCGGCAATCGCTTCGCGTTGCAGTTGTAGCAAGCGCCGGGCATAGACGAGGAAGGTTTCACCGTCGCCGGTCAACTTGAGTTGACGGCCATTGCGCTCGATCAGCAGCGTGTCGAGGCGAGATTCCAGCGTGCTGATGCGCAGGCTGATGGTTGACTGGGTCTTGTGTAGATAACGCGCTGCGGCCGTAAAGCCTCCGCTGTCGGCGACGGTGACGAAGGCGAGCAGCAGATCGCTGTCCAGTGCTGCCAATCTCGAGCTATCGGAAACGCCGATGGTGGTCATTGGAAGGACTCGTTTCCCTGATGGATTCGATCCCGCCAGTATAGGTCATGCAGATGGATAGCCCAATGTAACGGGCAACGAAAACCGTTCTGCAGATGCCGCAAATCCTGCTGATCGAGAGGTCATTTCCCATGAGTACAATCGCTGCCGCACTCACCCCTGACGTTGCCCAACGCTGGCTGGCCGACGCCGAGCGCACCGATTTGAGTGCGCTGGTCGACACCCAACGTTATCCACTGCATGACTTTCAAGATGCCCGCCTGCAAGCAGAGATCGCCCGGGTGCGCGAGGATCTGAATCGCGAGGGTTGCGCCGTGCTGCGAGGCTTTCTGCGCCCAGAGGCGCTGGCGCAGGCACGCCAAGAGGGCGAGCAGATGTCGGCCAAGAGTTATTACTCCAGTCGTCGGGTCAATGCTTGGTTTACGAGTGACGATACGACGCTTGATGAGTCCGATCCGCGTCGCATCTTCATGGAGCGCACCAGCGGTTTCGTGACACGCGATTTGATCCCTGCCGATGCCGTGATTCATCAGCTTTATGTGTCACTGGTGATGAAGCGCCTGGTGGCCGAGTGCCTTGGTGAGACAGACGTTTACGAGTACGCGGATCCGTTCGCCGGACTGGTTCAGAACGTACTCCCACCCGGTACCGAGCAGCCGTGGCACTACGATACCAATGAATACATCGTCTCGATGATGACCCAGCAGCCGGATACTGGCGGTGAGTTTCAGTACTGCCCCAACATCCGCACGCCTGCCGGCGAAAACTACCCTGCGGTTGGCACGGTGATCCGCGGTGAGGACGAGACCACTCCGCAGACACTAGAGCTTCACCCAGGCGATTTGCAGTTATTCAAGGGGCGCTATTCGCTGCATCGCGTGACGCGAGTTAACGGTCAGCGCGAGCGCCACACCGCCATTTTTGCCTATTCCCAGCAGCCGGGTGTCGTTGGTCGGCTTGAGCGGACACGTCAGCTCTATGGGCGTGTTTCCGAAGCCCATATCGAGGCGGAGCGTCGTCGCGAGGCCCGCGCCGACGGCCTGCTCGACTAGATAGAGATTTCATTAATAAATAAAAGGCATGCACGCGCCCTATGTGGTGCGTGTCCGCTCATTCCGATAAGACGGGCTACACCGACCATGACAAGCTTTCTTTCCAGCGCACCATCAATGCTAGACGGCACCGGCATTCTGGCGCCAACACGCGAGCCTTCCGAGTGCGAACCGACTGCGGATGAGATCCAACAGATTTTGCTCGATCGTCTGTTCAGGACAAGAGCCGAATTAAAAAAGCGCGATATCGTCGCCGCCGTGTTGTTCGATCCGACCCACGTGCGCTACGCCACCGGTGCGCGAAACATGCAGGTCTACTCCGCACGTAACCCTGCCCGCTACGCCTTCGTTCCCGCGGAAGGCCCGGTAGTGATGTTCGAGTTCTCCGGCTGCGCCCACCTTACCGAAGGGTTGCCTGGCATTGATGAGACACGTCCTGCGACAGCGATCTCCTACTATTTCTGTGATGATCAACTTCAGCAGACCACCCAGACGTGGGCCGACGAGATCGACGCATTGGTGCGCCAGTGCGGCGGGCAAAAGGGCGATAAGGTAGCCATTGAGAGCGCGACCTCCCATGCTGCCTTCGCGCTGGTCGAGCGGGGCTGGCAGATCTGCGATGCCCAGGTGCCGCTGGAGCGGGCACGAGCGATCAAGGTGCCCAACGAGATCAAGATGGTGCGCAGTTCGCTGCGGGCAGTGGAGCAGGGCGTGCGCAAGCTGGAAGCGGCGATCCGCCCCGGTGCGACGGAGAATGAGGTCTGGTCGTACCTGCACCAGCACATCATCGCTACCGACGCCGATTACGTCGAAACGCGGCTGATGAACTCTGGCCCACGCACCAACCCTTGGTTTCAGGAGTGTTCCGATCGGGCGATGCAGGCGGGGGAGTTGGTCGCCCTGGATACCGACGTGGTCGGCCGTTATGGCTATTACGCCGATTTCTCGCGGACGTTTTTGTGCGGCGATGGTGAAGCGACCCCCACGCAGCGTGAGCTCTATCGCATGGCCTTCGACCAAGTGCGCACCAACATGGCGTTGATCGCTCCAGGCATGACATTCAAGGAGTACGCCGAGAAGGCGTGGCAGATTCCTCAGCCCTACAAGGCGCGGCGTTACTTTGCACTGGCCCATGGGGTCGGGATGACCGGCGAATATCCCTATATCGTGCATCGCGAGGACATCGACGATAAGGGCTATGACGGCATCATGCAGCCCGGCATGACGCTCTGCGTCGAAAGCTTTATCGGCCACGAGGCTGGCGGCGAGGGGGTCAAAATGGAGGAACAGCTTTATATCCGGGATGATGGGCAGGTGGAGTTGCTGTCGGACTACCATCTTGATGAACGACTCTTGGCAGGCTGATTAAGCCAAGTGTCTCAGTCCACCACCAGACAAAAGAGATTTCTATGACTCAGACTCTAATTCCGCATATCGATCTGACGCCGCTCCTTGTCGATGATCTGGCACGCGCCGAGACGGTTCAGGCGATCGCCAATGCCGCCTGCGACTCTGGCTTCATGACCGTGGGTATTGCGCCTGAACAACTCGGTCTCCGCGACGATATCCACGCTCGGCTGTTGCGCTTTTTCGAACTTGACGAGACGCATAAGCAACCACTAGCACGGCACAAGTTCGAACCGGCCAACACTAATGTCTATCGAGGCTATTTTCCGCCTCAGGACGAGGATCCGACCTGGAAGGAGGGTGTCGATCTCGGTCCGGACGTTGCTCACCCAGAGCGAGCGGATGCGCTAAGCGGTGACCCTTTGCGAGAGCCTACTCCCCAACCGCCGGAATCAGTACTGCCAGGGTGGGCGACCGATGTGGCCAATTATTACCGGGCGATGGAATCGCTTGGCGGTGTGATTGCCACCGCGCTGGCCGACGGGCTGGAAATACCGCGTGAGGAGTTGCTGGAACCCTTTGAACACGGCAACTCCACACTGCGCCTGATTCATTATCCCGAACGCACCGCCGGGCAGTTGGCCGTCATGCCAGCGATTGACGGTAGCGATAGTGCGCGCCGCTGGCTGGTGGGCGTGCCCCATTTTGATAACGGCTTTATCACGTTGTTGTGGCAGGACAGCGTCGGTGGACTGCAGGTGCGCGCGCCCAGCGGTGATTGGGAAGAGGTGCCTCCACGTGACAATGCACTGGTGGTTAATTTTGGCCGTTTGCTGGCGGACTGGTCTGGTGGGCGCATTCAGGCCACGGAGCACCGCATCGTCGGCGGGACCCGCTCGCGGCACTCGATTCCGTTTTTCTTCGAGCCAGCTGTGGGTGCCCATATTAAGGCTGCCAGCACGACAGGGGATGACAACTATATCTACGGCGATCGACTGTGGGAACGCATGCAGGAGTTTGTCGAGTTTCAGGGGCTGGAACGTAGGCCCGCTGGCGAGACCTGAGCGGGTGTCTTGTGATCGCAGGTGAATAGTGAGTCGATGTCTTTTTTACCCACATAGCATGACAGGGGTTTCCATGATGTTGACACGCATTTGACTGCGCGGTATCCATGATATAGTTAAAATCCATAACATAAAATTATTAAATATATTAATAAACTAAAGGAAAACGTTATGAAAATTGCTTTTTATCCCTGCGCGGCGGCGGTGCTTTTCACCTTGTCAGCTACTGCCCAGGTACACGCTGAGGAGAAAACGTTGGTCATCGGCACCAACAACTGGGCAGAGAACATTGCCGTCGCCAACCTCTGGAAGCTGGTTCTCGACGATAAAGGTTATGACATTGAGCTTTCCGATGTCGGCAAGAGCGCACTCTACGCTGGGATGGCGAGCAACGATATTGATCTATCCCTGGAGATCTGGCTGCCCAATACCGACAAGGAGTATCTGGCACCCTACAAGGATACGCTTGAGGTTCACGATGCGTGGTATGACAAGACTGCATTGGGGCTTGTGGTGCCGAGCTATGTCGATATCGACTCGATTCCTGAATTAGTCGAACGTGCTGATGAGTTTGAATACCAGGGCAGCCCAACGATTCTGGGTATCGATTCTGGCTCGGCGATCGCTGCTTTGTCCGACGAGGCCGTCGAGGCCTATGAGCTGCCAATCAGCCAGATGAATAGTTCCGAACCAGCGATGATGTCCGCGCTCGATAGCGCCTATCAGAACGAGCAGCCGATTTTGGTGACGCTGTGGAGCCCGCACTGGGCATTTGCCAACTATGACCTCAAGTATCTGGAAGATCCTGAGAATATCTATGGCGACGGCGACACTATTTACTGGTTCTCACGCGAGGGGCTCTCCGAGGATGATCCATGGCTCACCGCGGTACTCAATGCCTGGCATATGAGTGACGATAGCCTGAGCGAGCTGATGGCCGAGATCGAGTCTCAGGGCGACCCGGTAGCCGGTGCGCAGACTTGGCTCGACGAAAACCGCGATCAGGTCGATGAATGGCTGGCTGCCGGTGAGTAGTCATTTTCGCGATGACAAGCGCTTCGGTGAGACCGGAGCGCCTGTTATTAAACCGTATATTCAAACCAATAATTTAAATTAATGGCTTAGCAAAAATATCCCCTGCAGAAAGTAGAAAACCCCAATGCCGGTCACGATCCAGCGCGTCCAGGTGCGGAAGTTGGCATCGGTGAGACGGTGTAAAATGCGGTTCCCCGCTTGAGTGCCGAGCATGGCAAACGGTGCGGCTAGCAATACGATACCCCATTCGCCAGCGCTAAGTGCCATGGCGGCACCCAGGTAGAAGAGTATTTTAATACTGTGCGCCACTACCTGAATCATCGCCTTGGTAGCCACCACTTGGCGGCGATCCATTCGTGAGCGTACAAAGAAGATATCGATCAACGGCCCGGAAACCCCCGCCGCTATGGTCAATCCTCCAGAAGCGATACCACAGCACAGGGCGTGGCTGGCACGGTTAGCATCCAGATGAAACCAGCGCTTGGGCATCCACACCAATATGGGCATCAAACCAATCAAAATCGAGACGCTGGCGGCATTAGGGCTGTAGTTGAATAGCAGCAGTAGGCCTGCGGCGCTTAGTACTCCCAGCGTCATAAACGCGACGATGCGCCAGACAATATAATGCCGTGAAAGCCATGCGCGTGACCCATTCGCCGTTAGCTGTATCACACCGTGCACCGCCATTGCAGTGCCCGCAGGGAAAATCAGCAGTAGAAACCATAGCAGTACCAAGCCGCCTGCCATACCAAATACACCCGACAGCATGGAGGTGAAAAACACCACGCTAACCAGGGCCGCTCCAATCCATAGTGACATCGTCTATCCCTTAACTACGGCAAAACGGCCAGACCTGATAAAACTTGCGGCACTGAAATTCTGCCTCGCAAGCGTTGAGCTGGGCTTGGTAGCGGTTGGTACGCGCCGCTACTTGCCTACCCGCACTCAATACCTGGGGTTTGCCGCGGTAAGTGCCACGCTGGTAGCCGCCAGCGCCTTCGTGATAGGCGTAATAGAGGTGCTCGGGATTACTGAGTGATATCCCCGCCTGTTGCTGTGAACGGCGGTTATACCAGCCAATAAAATCCGTGGCGTGTTTCATATGGGTACGCCGAGAGAAGAGGCTGCCTGCTTGATCTTCATACTCTTCCCATACAGGGTCCTGTGCCTGCGCATAGCCTTTAGCAGAGGAAGGACGCGGGCCTGGAATAAAGCCTAAGTAGTATTTTCGATCAGGACGAATATGGCTGCGAAACGAGGATTCCTGCTGGATGAACGACATTTGTGTGGCTATGGGCGTCCCCCATTTCTCCTCGGACTCCTGAGCGTAGTCGTACCAACTGGGCTGCTCGCGGAATATCTCGCAGATATTGCTTTGATCCTGGGGCGGGTTGGGGGCAAAAGTGGCGCAGCCAGAGAGCAGTAACACGAACGCCAGCGACGCCCATAGACGTAGCCTAGCGAGAGCCACTGAAGGGCTTAAGGTAAAACAGCCTATAAAATTATCAACAGGGGAACGCATAAAAGTCCTTGTGAATATGTTTGTGGATAAGCGTTATAAAGCTTGTGGGTAAGGTGTTGAGAAGAGCTTCCGGCATAACAAATGAGCCATTACTCATGTGCTATCAATAGCGCCTAGCGCAATAGCGCTTCCAGGCTGCGACGCAGGCGCTGCGCTTCACGCACCAGCGTTTCCCCTGACAGCATTCCGACGCCCATCACTAAGCCAACTCGCGGATCTTTTGGTGCACACACAGGGCTTAATGGCCGCACGATCAAATGCTCTTTCAGTAGTGATTGAGCGATCCCTACGTCGTTAACGTCCGGTTCAAATTCGACGCACAGACTGATGGCGCTACTGGGTGGCGAAACGCTGCGTACCTGCGGCAGCGAGCGTAGTTGATCATGCAGCACCTGCTGGCGTCCTAAATAGTCGCGCTGAATGCGTCGGCACCAGGCATCTAAATCGCCATCGAAAATAAACTGCGCCAGCACGGCCTGATCCAGCATGCGACCTTCGCGGAACAGTTCACTGCGCAGACGGTTCATTGGCCCTGCTAAATGGTGCGGTACCACTAAATAGCCTAACCGCAAACCTGGAAACATCATCTTGGAAAACGAGCCCACCAGCAAGTGGCGCTCTGAGTGTGGGTCGAAGAGCAAGTTGGGGTGGTCGTCGCGAGTGAACTCGTAATCATCTTCGATAATATAAGTAGGCGCTAAGGTATCGCACAAACGTTGCTTGTCGGCAGCACGGGTAGGCACGCTGAGCGGGTAGTGGTGCGAGCCTGTGAGGTAGGCCAGCTTTACTGGGTCAGGGGCAGGCGGTAGCGCATGCCCTTGGCCTGGCTGCCACGCCAGCATCTGAATCTCTAAACCCGCAGCGGTAAACACATTGCGTGCTCCCCAGTAGCAGGGCGACTCCATGGCAACGGTGTCACCCACATCGGCCAGCGCCACGGCGCATAGCTCAATGCCGTTATGGGTGCCGTCGGTGATGATGATCTGCTCAGTGTCGCAATTGATATTGCGCCAGCGCGCCAAAAAATCGCGTATCGCGCGCTTCAAAGGGCCGTAGCCACCGGTGGAGTAAGAAAGCAGCAGGGCATTCTGCGGCACCGTTACGCTGGCGTAGAGCTGCCGCCATTTACGCATTGGAAACTGGGCGATATCGGGAATACCAGGCACGAAGGCCCCGCTTTGGACAGTACTCGCACCCGGCCAACGCAACACTCGTTGTGCACGTTTTGATAGCTGCGCACTTCTGGGTTTTGAGACAGCAGGGGCCGACACTTTGCAGCTCCAAGTACCACTGCCATGAGAAGTCTTAAGCAGACCCTCTTTAAGCAGCGTCGCAACGGCTAGTGACAGTGTATACCGAGCAACGCCTAACGCTGACGCTAGTTGCCGGTGAGAAGGTAGGCGAGTCTGGTTAGGCCACTCCTGGGTAACTGCTTGTCTCAGCGCTTGCTCTATTCGCACTTGTTTACTTAAGCGTTCAGGTTGCTGTGCATAGTGTTTTACAAGTTGTTGTAAAGCTGACTGGCCATCCATCCTTATCCTCACCGTCACGATGTTCACCAATTTTCCAGTAAAACAGAAAAGTGGTCTGGTTGAACGCAAAAGTGGTGTGTTCGCCTGCAACCACATTACTGCTAGCGTGCACGCAGTGTTATTAATCTAGGAGAAGACCATGAGCTTTATCGAACAGTGGTTGCACGACGCGGTTCCCGCCCTGGTGGGTAGCGAGTGGCGTACAGGCCAACAAACCTTTGCGGTGGATAACCCCGCTACCGGTGAGGCCATTGCCCGCGTAGCCGATATGGGCGCCGACGATACCCGTGACGCCGTGGCCGCCGCCTACAACGCCGGTGCTGCCTGGCGCGCCACCCCAGTGAAGCAGCGTTCTGCGCTGCTGCGTCGCTGGTTTGAGCTGATCAATGAGCACGCCGACGACCTGGCCCGCCTGATGACCCTGGAGCAGGGCAAGCCGCTGGCAGAAGCCAAAGGCGAAGTCACCTATGGCGCGTCGTTTATTGAGTTCTTCGCCGAAGAAGCCAAGCGTATGGCCGGGGAAACTCTGCCCAGCCACGGCGCCGACAAGCGCCTGCTGGTACTGCGCGAGCCGGTCGGCGTGGTGGCGGCAATCACCCCCTGGAACTTCCCGCTGGCGATGATCACCCGCAAGTGCGCCCCGGCCCTGGCCGCTGGCTGCACCGTGGTGATCAAACCTGCTGAAGCTACGCCGCTCACCGCGCTGGCCGCTGCCTACCTGGCACTGGAAGCGGGCCTGCCCGCAGGCACCATTAACGTGGTCACCGCTTCCAAACCCGCCGCTGTGGGTGAAGTGCTCACCACCGACTCCCGTGTGCGCAAAGTCTCGTTTACGGGCTCGACCCCAGTGGGTAAACACCTGCTAGCCCAGTGCGCCAGTACGGTGAAGAAGACTGCCATGGAACTGGGCGGCAATGCGCCGTTTATTGTGTTTGACGACGCCGATGTAGACGCTGCCGTTGATGGCGCCATTGCTTCCAAATTCCGTAACGCCGGGCAAACCTGCGTATGCACCAACCGCTTCCTGGTGCAGGACGGCATTTACGATGCGTTCGTCAGCAAGCTCACCGAGCGAGTGAACGCGCTAAAAGTCGGTGATGGCCTAACGGAAGGCAGCATTATCGGCCCGCTGATCAACCAAGCGGCGGTAGACAAGGTTCAGCGACACGTGGACGACGCCCAAAGCAAGGGCGCACGTCTTATGTGCGGCGGCAAACTCCACGCTGCCGGTGAGCGCTTCTATACGCCCACGGTGCTGGCCGACGTCACCACCGAGATGGCCGTGGCTGACGAAGAGACCTTCGGCCCCGTGGCGCCGGTGTTCCGCTTCAAGCAGGACGAAGAGGCCATCCAGATGGCCAACGATACGCCCTTTGGCTTGGCGGCCTACTTCTACGCCACGGATTATCGCCGCATTTGGCACACCATGGAGCAGTTGGAGTACGGCATGGTCGGCGTGAATGAAGGGCTGATTTCCACCGAGCTGGCGCCCTTTGGCGGTGTGAAAGAGTCCGGGCTGGGCCGCGAAGGCTCACACCACGGTCTCGATGAGTTTACTGAACTGAAATACGTCTGCGTTGGCGGCCTTTAAAGAGAACGATGATGACTAACCAAGAACTGAACGACCTGAAAATCCGCTACGTGGCCAACGGTGCCGCCACGCCGACTACTCAGTTTGCTGAGCGCGCTGAAAACGCCGAGCTGTGGGACGCCGATGGCAACCGCTGGATCGATTTCGCGGGCGGCATTGGCGTGCTGAACCTGGGCCACCGCCATCCGAAAATCGTCGCGGCTGTGGAAGCGCAGCTCAAGAAAGTCATGCACACCAGCGCAGCGGTCATCTCCTACGCGCCCTACGTGCAGCTGTGCCAAAAGCTCTGCGAACTAAGCCCGGTGCGCGGCCCTGAGCGCAAGGCGATGCTGGTGAACACCGGTGCCGAAGCGCTGGAAAACGCCGTGAAGATTGCCCGCGCCGCCACCGGCCGCACCGGCATTATTACGTTCGACGGTGCCTTCCACGGCCGCACCATGATGACCCTGGCGATGACCGGCAAGGTGCTGCCCTACAAGAACGACTTCGGCCCGATGCCGGGCGACGTCTTCCGTGCACCGTTCCCCAACCCGCTGCACGGTATCAGCGAGGAAGCGTCTTTGGATGCCATTCGGACGCTGTTCAAAACCGATATCGCCCCCCACCGCACGGCGGCCATCGTGATTGAACCGGTACAGGGTGAAGGCGGTTTCTACATCGCCTCACCGGACTACCTGAAAGCGCTGCGCGCTCTGTGTGATGAGCACGGCATTCTGCTGATCGCCGACGAAGTGCAGTCTGGCTTTGCCCGCACCGGCAAGCTGTTTGCGCTCGAACACAGCGGCATCGAGGCGGACATTCTCACCACCGCCAAGAGCCTGGCCAACGGCATGCCGCTTTCTGCCGTTGTCGGCACCGCCAAAGTAATGGACGCCTCCGGCCCCAACTCCCTAGGCGGCACTTACAGCGGCAACCCGCTTTCCTGCGCGGCGGCGCTGGCGGTGATTGAGGTAATCGAAGAGGAAAACATCCTGGCCCGCAGCGAGCAGATGGGTAAGATGCTAGCGGAGCGTTTCGCGGTATGGGAAGCGCGTTTCCCCGCCGTGGCCCACGGCCGCCAGCTAGGCGCCATGGCGGCGTTCGAATTGCTTGATAGCGAAGGCAAGCCAGATACTCAGATGACCGGTGCGCTATGTGCCAAAGCCCGCGAGAAAGGCCTGATCCTGCTTTCCTGCGGTTTCTACGGCAACAGCATCCGTATTCTGGTACCGCTGACGGTTTCTTCTGCGGTGTTGGAAGAAGGGTTGAGTATTATTGAGGAGTCGTTGGAAGCGCTTGGCTAAGACCGTCTAAGTATCACGAAACCCGCCTATCGTCAGGCAGCGAAAGCTGTTGGCGATGGCGGGTTTTTTATGCGTTGAAAGCTCAAAGCTGAGATAGCCATTCGTCCTAAGTGACCTGTGCTAAGCTGGGTTTGGTAGGGTGTATGAGAAAATAGCAACACAGATAACCTCCTAATACGGAGGTGCTGGCAAATGCAGCAGAAACGCGAGTTTTGGATATGCAACCTGTAAATAATTAGAAAAAATTATGGATTTGGAAGCGTCTTGCAGGCTGCATTTTTGGGCAATCATATCGGCGAGCTCATCCAATCATAAGACTCGCTGTCTAATACCTGTTAGCTGATAGAGGTATACCATGAATCGAAAACCTCCAGTGGATGTAAAAAGAACACTTAGAGAGGAGGTTGGATTTGGTTGCCCTGTTCCAGACTGCGGGCTGCCTTATCTTGAATGGCATCACTTTGATCCTCCATGGCATATAGAGAATCATCACGATCCATGCGGGATGATTGCTTTATGTAGAGAACACCATATTCAGGCAGATAATGGTGCATTTACAAAAGTGCAGCTCCATGATTTTAAGAAAAATGGAAAAGAGAATTGGTCACAAGTGCGTGGCAAGTTCAATTGGATGCGAAATCGTCTGCTTGCCGTTGTTGGTAGCAACTTCTACTACGAGACGCCAGTAATTTTCGAGTTCAAGGAGCAACCTATAATTTGGTTTGAGAGAGATGAAAACGACTACTTGCTTCTTAATCTTCATATGCTCTCTACAAGTGGAGAAGCTAGGGCTTTCATAAAAAACAATGAATAGTTCAATGTTGGTGGCGAAGAGGATATTGACTGCCCACCATCTGCTAAGAAAGTGAAGATAAGCTATTCGAATGGAGATTTGGTTTCCGTTGAGTTTTTTGAATTAAACACAATTGAAGAAGCCCAGAAACGTTATCCGGAAGCCCGGGTTTCCGGGTGGCCCATTGAATTGCCTGTTACAGCAGTAGAAGTAACGAACATAGTTGCGAATTCAGGGCTCGAGTTTAATGCAAAAGAAACAAAGTTCGGCATGGGTAACGTCATTAAAAATAGCTTTGCATCGAACTGCAGAGTCGGAATATCAATCAGCTAACCATTAGCGCAAGCGAACCATTTTTTCTGGCGCGGTTACGCCACCAGATCGGCCGTTTGCATGACGTTACGTGGAAAATGGGAGCTAAGTGAATGGCTTATGCCGATTATGTGCCGAGAAAAGTTTGGGATGAAAGGTATGAGTGGTTGCGCCAAGTGGAGGAAGATAGCCAACACCCATTGGCCTCGTATCTCCTGAGTTCACAAGGTATCTTTGTCGCATATGATATTGAAGCGGCTTTTTGTGCTGGCGCTTGGGTTTCTGTAATTATTTTGGCACATGCTGCCATAGACGCAACAATGCGAGATACGGAGGCTTTGGATTATCGTTCTAACTCGAAAGTCATATTCAATGATGATCCTGATTTGGAGTGGCTTAGGAAAACCAGAAACGCACTGGTGCATGTTTCCGAGAGCGGTCAGTCTAAGTTCTTGCCAGAAGGTGAAATGGACAATGTTGCTGAGTATCACGATTCGTTAAGAGAAGCAGCAGAGAAATCAATTCGGCTATTGTTTAAGGCTATTTATGCAAATCCAGGCATATAACCAAGTGCATCAATTCGCTACGGCCTTCGGCCCGCCGGACTTGCTCCTGCGTCGCTCGCTGTTGTGCATGGCGTTAGGTGCTTTGATGCGATGAAACAGACTTACTTCTTTCCTTTGTCGTTTCTAATCCCAAATTTCGAGGGGGAAACGATAAACGTCGGCCAGTTTTCGTTGCGTAAAAGGCGCTGGGATACATCCACATTTGACTTTGCGACTTTGGCCACAAAACACAAGCTTCACCTGCCATATCAACTGATGGATGTGCTTATTGGCAAGTGCAATTGCGAGCTTGCGATTGCGGGAAAAGACACGTTCGAAGCAGCGGCTGATACGCTCCAAAGTTTTCGATTGGGTCTTTATCTACAAGGAGTTTCTCCGTTTCTTGTCCCCTACAGCACCACTGAATCTATCAACGATTACTCCGGAGTCAATGAGCGAGATTCTGCGATAAGTCGCGGGGTGCTACCCAAAATTGAATCTGCATTTTCCTCCCATAATCACGAGCTTGAAGCCTGGCCGATGGAGTTAACAACTCAATGTATGGTAATACCAAGCGCTTTTGGTCTGAACTCGCAAAAAATTGAGTCTGCGGTCGCGTTTGCCCAGGCTTGGGGAGAGCTAGCGTCGGATAATCCCACGCTTCAAGTTGTCACGCGTACATCTGCTTCAGCAGTCGTCCTAGGTTCGTATGAGCAGTCGATCCTCCACATCTGGACAGCTATCGAAGCTCTTTTCAAATCAGTTAGCTCAGAAGTTAATTTTCGTTTGTCGTTATATCTTGCACAGTTGTGTGCCGAAGGTGAGGCGCGGAAGGTCTTCCATTCGAACGCTAAGTCTGCATACAACATACGAAGTAAGATTGCGCATGGCGCGTCTAAGAAGGTCACGTTCGAGCAATGGAAGCAAGCCTGGGATCTCTTGCTTGCATCGGTCTCCGCGATTGAGAAAAGGGGCCGACTCCCAAATGAAGAGGATCTTTTAGATGAACTTCTATCAGCAAGCACCTAACCATCGCAGGCAATGGGACAAAATTTTCGCGTACTACAATTTTGCCCGTGCTGCGTTACTTAGGCACTTTCCTGTCAACTCAGTAAGCAAATGTCGCCTGTACCTCAGACGAAACGCAGGATGGGTATCTACTGGCGGCATCACTAAAGTATTTCGATAATAATATCAACAATGTGGCGAATGACGGGCTCCTTCTCATAGCGCATATGCCATGCCGTGTTGTTCCTCGATGCGGCAGCGCCTTCTTTAGAAGAGATTAATGAGCCATACCCCATCATAACCGCTACATATCTTCCAACCCCCACTCATCAAACAGCGAAAGCTGCTGTCGATTATCGGCTTTCGCTTTTTTAGCCCGCCGAGCGGGCGGCCGCCGTTGGCTAGCCAGCTTATCCACAATTGCTTGGCTGGCGTCTCTGGCTTCTGGCGTGCGACGCAACTCATATAGCATCTTCTTCCAGTGGCGCGCCTCACACTCAAAGTCGCTGGGCAGTGGGTAGTGCTTGCCGGGTTGAAAGCCGAACCGCTGGCGTAGGCTTTCGGGCAGCGCCCAAGGCTTGGCGCGCCACTCTAACGGCAGTGGCGTTAATTCCGGCACCCAGCGGGCGACAAACTCGCCGCTGGGGTCGTTATCCTGCGCCTGTTTGATGGGGTTATATACCCGCAGTGCATTGGTGCCCGTGGCGCCTGCTTGCATCTGCACCTGGGGGTAGTGAATGCCCGGTTCGAAGTCGGTAAACAGTCGTGCTAAATGCAGCGCAGGTTCCACCCAGTGCAGCCCCAGGCCAAAGGTGGCGTGGGAAATCAGCATGGCGCGCATGCGAAAGTTGATCCAGCCGGTGGCGATCAGGCTGCGCATGCAGGCATCTACCAGCGGTACGCCGGTCTGACCTTGCTTCCAGGCAATCAGGTTGGGATGGTCTGGATCGCGCTCACGCAGCGCGGGGTGCAGCGTTTGCGACTCTATGCTCGGTTCACTTTCCAGCTTTTGAATAAAGTGGCAGTGCCAGTGTAGCCGGGAAGCAAAGGCGCGCAGTGAGCGTGACAACGGCGTGTCTTCCGCATGCTTTTTCCGCTGGCGGCGCAGCGACTGCACCACTTCGCGCATAGAAAGAGTGCCCCAGGCCAAGTGGGGCGAAAGCCGTGAGCCAAATTCCCAGGCCAGCAGCGGTTTAGAAAGTGAGCCGCGATAGCGCCGCCCGCGCTGGCTTACAAAACTGCGCCACACTGCACGGCCTTCACTTCGTCCTCCTGGCTGGCGCTCGGGGCAGGGCGTGGTATCAAACCCTAGCGTCAGGCCGTGAAGCTGCTGGACGTCAATATGGTGGAAGGCTTGCCAGCCCTCAGCCGCCTGGGCTTTTTGCGGGGCAGTGGCGGTGGGCGCCGTCATTAACGCTTCCCACTGCTCTTCCCATGCGTTGCGGTCATCTACTCTGGATTTTAAACCACGCACTACGCCGTGCTGGCGCGCTTCATGCCATGGCGTGTCGTGCTGCTGGCACCAAGCTTTGACGTCGAGGTCGCGGCCAAAGCTCCAGGCGTTGCCGGTTTCCTCGTGGGAGTGAAGGACAAGCTCTCCATAGTGCGCTTTAAGCGCGGCCAGCAGGTCAAGCATGCTGCCCTGCCATAGGCACAGCGGCAAGCCCAGCGTTCCCAGCGCTTGAGCGAGATCAGCCAGCGAGTCGGCCGCAAATTGCCAGTGGCGCAGCGCGCTGTCCGACGCCTGCCACTGCTCAGGTTCAATGGCGAATACGGGCAACACGGGGCCAGCCGCGGCTGCGTTTGAAAGCGGCGCGTGATCATGAATGCGTAAATCGCGTTTGAACCAAACGACCTGAATGGGTGCCTTAGCCATTTGTTACCTGGGCGATGCGGGCTATTCGCCGGGAAGCTTATTCGTGATGGGAGCTATTCGTCATAACCCCAGAACGTTACCATCAAGCCACTATTTACGTCACTTACCTAGCAGAACCCGTTGAACAGGAGCGTCATTATGTATATCGCCATGAACCGTTTTCGGATTGCCCCAGGCCGCGAAGAGGACTTTTTAGAGGTGTGGCGCAACCGTGACTCTCACCTGGATGAAGTGCCAGGCTTCAAGCAATTTAAGATGCTGCAGGGTGAAAGTCAGGAAGATCACACTGTGTTTATCTCCCACAGCGTTTGGGAGTCGGAAACGGCCTTCCGCGACTGGACCAAGTCAGACGCGTTCCGCAAAGCGCATGCCAATGCTAAAGCGCCGGAAGGTATCTACCTTGGCCCGCCCAAGTTTGAAGGTTATGAAGTCGTGCTGTAAGGCTCAGATCGCTAACGTTAGTCGACTGGCAGCGGGGTGGTAGCCCCGCTGTTAGGGGGAACTAAAACAATACTAAGCCAATAGACAGCAGCACGCTGTAAAGCAGCGTCGAGATAGCGGTTTTCTTCAGCATGCCGGTTAGAATCTCGCCATCACGGGTATGGCTTAAGGTTTTGGCGGCATCAATTAGCGGCTTAGCCACCAGCAGGCAGCTCCATCCCACCCACGGCACCGGTAGTGCAACCAAATAGATTAGAGTGAGTGCCAGCGCCAACCCCAGCAGCGACCAGTGATACCTAATAGCGTTAGCGCGGCCCAGCCGCACTGCCAGGGTGATCTTGCCGTTACGCGCATCGCTTTCGATATCGCGCACGTTATTGACATTGAGCACGGCGGTTGCCAGCAACCCACACGCCGCCGCGGGTAGAAACGGTAGCCAACTTAGCTGCTGTACATGAAGGTAGTAAGTGCCTATTACCCCCAGTAGCCCGAAAAAAATAAAGACCGCAACGTCCCCCAGCCCCCGATAACCATAGGGCGTGCCACCTAGCCCAACGGTATAGGTCACTGCAGCCAATAAAGAAGCCGCCC
Organism: Halomonas sp. HAL1; assembly: GCF_030544485.1. Taxonomy (NCBI): domain Bacteria; kingdom Pseudomonadati; phylum Pseudomonadota; class Gammaproteobacteria; order Oceanospirillales; family Halomonadaceae; genus Halomonas; species Halomonas sp. HAL1. The sequence goes on along the minus strand of NZ_CP130610.1, from coordinate 3,709,301 downwards.
CTAGCAGCACGAAGGTAAGAATCTCGCCCCACTGGTTGCCAAAGGCGGTCACCAGTAAGAGTAGCCCCAGCAGCGTGGCAGCAAGCGCGGTTATCACCATTCCCTTGCGCATTGCTTGGGGGCTCAGTAGGCCAGAGGAGACTGCACGCACAGGGCCGATACGCTGCTCGTCGTCAGCACCCGAGGCCGCATCACCATAGTCGTTAGCTAGATTTGAGAGCACTTGCAGCGCAATAGCCGTTAACAGAGCAAGCAGCAGCACGGCAGGATTAAAGGCCTGGGTTGTCGCCGCCAGTCCGCTGCCCAGCAGAATAGAAGCGCACGCCAGTGGTAAGGTGCGGGGGCGGGCTGCGAGTAGCCAAGCCTGGCGTTGACGCTGCTTAGCGAGTGGTTCCATTACGTCGATATCCTGTTAACTATTCGCGGGTAAAAAACGGGTAAAGCGCAGCAGTAAGAAACATGCAAGTATGTATGATTAATTGCTGAAAAGCAGATCTAAGTCAAAAAAACCTCATCGCTTTACGCCACACTGCGAATACTCCATACACCTTTAGTCTACGTGAGAATTGGCGGGTTATTTAGACAATACAAATATGAGGCGTTAGCAACGCTTACCTAAAAGGTTATTTATGTATCCCACCGGCCCTATTGAAGCACTTAAGCACCAGCTTGATACGCTTTGTGAAACCGCTAAAAAGGGGTTTGTTCGCCTTAATACCCCTTGCCAGGTAGATAGCTTGATAGGGTGGCTAAACGTGCAAAGCGTGTTACCTCACATTTACTGGAAATCACGTGATGCTGACGCCGTCGAGCATGTGACGCTGGGGGCTGTTAAAGCGTTTGATTCGCTGGTGGCGCTTCAGGCTGACCTAGCCGCGCTGGCAGGTATTGGCGGCGAGCAGCCGGATTACTTTGGTGGTATGGCCTTTGACCCTGATTCGCCTGGGTGGCAGCACTTTCCTGGCTGTCACTTTTTGCTGCCGCGTATAGAGCTTAGGCGACAGCAAGCTGGTGCGACGCTATCACTCAATCTGCGCTTTGATGATCGCTGCCCAGAGGCCGAGATAGTCCAGGCTCGTGTCTGCTTGGCTGCCCTGGAAGAGGAGCAGCCGCTGCCTTGCTTGCTGCCGCATGTTTATCAGCGTGAAGACCATCCTGCGCAGAAAGAGTGGGCGGCGTCGGTAGAGCGGGTCACTCATCCCGACCATCTGAGTCACACCCCCAAAGTAGTGCTCTCCCGGGAGACCTGCCTGACGACAACTGAAACGCCCAACCCCTGGGCGTTGCTGGCACGCTGGCAGGCCGGAGCCGCCGACTGTTTTCACTTTGGCGTTCAATTGACAACGCATGAGGCGTTTATCGGCTGCCCGCCGGAACGGCTCTACAAGCGTAAAGGCAGGCATTTAATGACCGAGGCGCTGGCGGGCACTACGCGCCGCGGGCGGGATGCCCAGCAAGATCAAACGCTTGCCGATGGGCTACTGGCCGATAAGAAAAACAGCCTGGAAAACCAATGCGTCTATCAGCAGCTTTTGACCCAGCTTGAGCCACTTTCTGCTCAAGTCCAGATGAGCGAGGCGCATATTGTTAAGCTGTGCTCGGTGCAGCATATCCGCCGTCTGATTCACGCCGAGTTGCACCGAGACGTCACCGACCAGCAACTGCTTTCAGTGCTACCGCCTACCCCGGCGGTAGGTGGCGTTCCCCGTGAATCTGCGTTGGCATTTATTCGCCATCATGAGCGTCATCAACGCGGCTGGTACGCGGGCGTCTTCGGCAAAATCAGCCACGCCAGCAGCGAGCTAGCAGTAACCATTCGCTGCGCCCATATCGGCCCGGAAGCGATTCGACTCTATGCCGGTGCAGGCATTGTGGCAGGCTCCCAACCGGACGAGGAGTGGCGCGAACTGGATACGAAAATCGCTGGCATTATGTCGCTACTAGGGATGGGATAATGCATATGACAGCACCTGTATCTACCGGTTTTGCCATCCAACATGCCACCTTTAATCATGTGTGGGCTGCGCTGACGCTGGAAGAACTCTACCGCTTAGGTGTGCGCGATGTGGTGCTGGCACCGGGCTCGCGCTCATCGCCTTTAACAATGGCCGCCAGCGAACATGCCGGCCTACGCTGCCATTGCCACTTTGATGAGCGCGGGCTGGGGTTTATGGCGCTGGGTATTGCCCGGGGCAGTCAGCGCCCGGTCGTTATTATCACTACCTCAGGCACCGCTGTAGCCAACCTTTATCCGGCGGTAGTGGAAGCCAAACTGCTCGGCGTGCCGCTCATTGTGCTCTCTGCCGACCGCCCCATTGAACTGCTGGATAACGGCAGCAATCAGGCGATTGATCAGCGGGATATTTTCTCCCGCCACACTATTGTTCACCATGACTTGCCGCCGCCAGATGCTGAGATCAAAGCAGCGTTTCTACTCAGCACGCTTGACCAAGCTGTTGACCAGCAACGCCGTACGCCTGGGCCCATCCACATTAACTGCCGTTATCGCGAACCGCTTTATCCCGGCAGTTGCCTGGTGGATGCCAGTGACTATCTTGCCCCGCTGGGGGATTGGCTGACGACTTTAAAACCGTGGAGTTATTGGTCATCCAGTCCTGCGGTTCCAGCACTTAACAACGAGTGGAAAACGTTTGCCCAGCAGCGGGGCCTGATTGTTGTAGGCAGTGTTGATGATGCCCATCAGGCGCAGCATGCTATTGAGCTATCCAAGCAACTCGGCTGGCCGCTGCTGGCCGACATACAGAGCCAGGTTCGGTTTGACCCTCACAACCTGATTCACTTTGATCTGGCGTTGCATGATGAACGTTTCAGCGCTGAAATCGCTAAGGCAGAAGTGCTGCTTCAGTTTGGTGGCCGGCTAATCTCCAAGCGGTTAAGCCAATTTATTGCCCAGCATCCATGGCAGGATGTCTGGTTGGTTGATCCGCTGCCCCAGCGGCTGGATCCTGACTACTGCGTTAAACGCCGTTTGATAGGCTCGGCTGCTGACTTTATCGCTGATTTGCCCACGATGCCGAAACAGCCTCCCTGGCATCAGCTGAATAGCCTCCAACGCCGCACTAGCCAGCTTGTAGAGGAGCGCTGTACCGCATTCTCAGAATTGGGCGTTTGCCACCAGCTCTCGCAGCTGGCTGAAGGGCAGCTGTTTATAGGCAACAGCCTACCCGCGCGGCTAATGAATATGCTGGGTACGCAACGCCAAACGCCGCTGCGAGTATTTGCCAATCGCGGCGCGTCGGGTATCGATGGTCTGATCGCGACGGCTTACGGCCTCAGCTGCACCCATTCACAGCCCACTACGATTGTACTGGGAGATACCAGTGCGCTACATGATCTCAATAGCTTGGCGCTTTTAAAGCAGGCCTCCCAGCCCCTGGTGGTGATTATCCTCAATAATGATGGCGGCAGTATTTTCCATATGCTGCCGGTGCCTAAAGAGAGTGGGCTGCTGGAGCGCTATTACCGCCAGCCTCACGGCTTGCACTTCGAGCATGCAGCGAAGATGTTTGGGCTTAGCTACTTCGCGCCAGGGTCAATGGATACTTTTATAGCGGCCTACACTCAGGCCGTGCAGGCGGGCGTTACGTTGATTGAGATTAACGTGCCCCATCAGCAGGTAGCTGATGATCTCAAGAGTCTTGGTGAAGAGATTCGAGGGGTGCCGCGTGAGCAGTAAACCGCAGATGCAGATGCCGACCCTTATCATGCTGCATGGCCTGCTGGGCAACCGCCACGACTGGGCGGATGTGAGTGCTGGCTTGGATGGGGTAGATTGTCTGGCGCTGGACTTGCCAGGGCACGGCCAGAATCATCAGGTACGGGTAGCCTCGTTTGAGGCGTTTCATCACTGGCTTTGTGACACATTGATAGATCGAGGCATTAGCCGTTACTGCCTGCTGGGCTACTCCCTGGGAGGGCGCTTGGCGCTGTACCATGCCAGCCGTCAGCCGCCGGGGCTGGAAGCGCTCTGGCTGGAAAGTGCCCACCCAGGGCTGCCCGCCAGTGAGCGTTTTGCCCGAATTGCTCACGATGAACGCTGGGCAACACGCTTCGAGCAGGAGCCATTAGAGGATGTGCTTGCCGACTGGTATCAGCAGCCTGTATTCGCCGATCTTACCGAGGGCCAGCGCAGTCGGCAGATTCAGCGCCGTCTAGTGAACCGTGGGTCAGCCATCGCTAACATGCTGCGGTCAACTTCCTTGGGTCATCAGCCGTCACTATGGTCGTGGTTGGAAAATACCACGCTTCCAGTGAGCTACTTTTCGGGGCAGCGAGACATCAAGTTCCACACTCTGGCGTCTCATCTAGCAACGATGGCCCCGCGCCTGCGCCATATCACGCTGGAAGGGGGCCACAATCTTCATGCTGAGCAACCAAAGATGATCGCTCAGCCGCTCAATGCCTGGTATCGCACGCTAGGCTAATGTTTATCAGCTGATCAGCATTAACCAGGGCAGGCCGATCACCAACCAAACCACCAGGAATAGCAGTCCGAAGATCGCCCCTAGACGCCAAAAGAGTGCGCTGGGCAGGTAGCCGCTGCCGTAGTAAACCGGGCTTGGCCCTGTGCCGTAGGGCGTGAGAATGCCCATAAAGCCAAGTGTGGGCAGTAGTAGCAGGATAAACATCTGCATATCCAGCCCGGCAATGCCTGATGCCGCTGCCAGAATTACCGGTAGCAGGGCGGTGACATGTGCCGTCACGCTGGCAAAGAAGTAGTGCAATAGATAGAAGATGACCACCAGCGCCACCATGGCCATTAGCGGGTCGAAGTGGCTTATCTGTCCGCCAACCACGCTGCCAAACCAGTTAACGAAGCCTACTTGGCTAAGCCCGCCCGCTAGCGCCACCAGGGTGGCAAACCACACAAAGGTATTCCAGGCTGCTCGATTATCGAGAATATCGCTCCAGGTCACAATGCCAGTTAACAGCATGCCGCAGATCACCAGTAGACCCACCAGCGAGCCAGAGATAATGTCGCCCGCAAAAATCCATAGTAGCAGGGCAGTGACCACCATAATGACCAGCATTATTTCATGGCGAGTCAGTGCCCCCAGCTTGGTTAACTCCTGCCCCGCCCAATCGGAGATTTCATTACCCGCTTTCACTTCGGGCGCGCATAGCCAGTAGCTCAGCAGCGGCACCAGCAGAAGCAGCAGTATGCCGACAGGTGCAACTGCCATAAACCACTGCCCCCAGTTGATATGGATACCGGTGGCGCTCTCGGTGAGCGCGATCGCCAATAGATTGGGTGCCAGAGCGGTCAAAAATAGCGAGCTGGTCACACAGGTAGAGGCCAGCGCCGTCCACATTAAGAAGCTACCCATGCGCTTCATGCTGGGATCGTTGGGGTGCGAATCGTAAAGCGGCGGCAGGTTGCGAATCACGGGATAAATCGTGCCCCCACTGCGCGCGGTGTTGGAGGGCGTAAAGGGCGCCAAAATGCCATCGGCAATCATCACCGCGTAGCCGAGGGTCAAGGTGCGTTTTCCCATTGCCTTGACCAGCCAGAGCGATATCCGTCTGCCCAGTCCGGTTTTTTCGTACCCCAGGGCAAACATAAAAGCGCCGAAAATCAGCCACACAGTGGAGTTGGTAAAGCCCGAGACCGCCCACGAAAAGGCTTGGCCTGCGGCATTAAATCCTTCGGTCGCTAGTTGCTCGGGAGAGAACAGCACCCATCTGGAAAGAAGTGCCACCAGGGTAACGCCGATCAGCCCCACCACTGCGCCTGGTAATGGTTCAAGAATCAGGCCCACAACACAGCCCAGGAAAATAGCGAAGAAGTACCACGCATGAGGCGCTAGCCCCGGGGGAGTGGGTATCAGCGCGATGATAATAGTAACGGCTAGCGGTGCTAATAGTTTCCATCGCGGTGAGGATTGAGCATTGCTGTTCATGCGGCCGCTCTCTTCTATGTTTAATAGTAAACGTTTTTACAGGGGGATCTCTGCCAAGCGCAGCGGTAAGAGAAGCACAGCGTCAGAGAGCGAAGTAAATTAGAGCCAGGATGTTATGGCCCTAATATCGGCTTAGCACCACCCTGGTTTGTACTTTTCTTGACGCGGGTCAATAGTTCTTTAGACCAATGCGCAATAAAAATTTTGCTGACCAGGGGTATGGTAGTTTCAATCCAGGATAGGGCCTCGAAGAGCGTCGCATTTGCGGCCTTTGCACCTAGCGAACGGAAGGGATTGTCATGCAGCAGCGAGATTTCGATATCGTTATTGTGGGTGGTGGGGGAGCAGGCTTACGCGCTGCTATTGGTGCCGCTGAACACGCTAAGGAGCACAAGACCCCTCAACGAATTGCGCTGCTGTCCAAGGTTTATCCCATGCGCTCGCATACTGTGGCTGCTGAAGGTGGCGCTGCCGCAGTTACCAGCCCCGAAGACTCGCATCAGGCACATTTTGATGACACGGTGTCAGGCGGCGATTGGCTGGTGGAACAGGGTGTGGCCGATTACTTTGTCCATCATGCTTATCAAGAACTGGTGCAGATGGAGCGATGGGGCTGCCCCTGGAGCCGAAAAGACGATGGCCAAGTGCAGGTGCGCCGCTTTGGAGGCATGAAAACGGCCCGCACCTGGTTTGCGGCCGACAAAACCGGCTTCCATATGCTCCACACGCTGTTTCAGACCTCACTCAAATATCCTGAAATCGAGCGTTTCGATGAGTACTTCGTACTCGACCTGGCCGTTCACGAGGGCGCTGTGATCGGCGTGATTGCGCTTCAAATTGCCACCGGTGAACTGACCCTGCTGCGCGCAAAGGCGGTGGTGCTCGCCACCGGTGGCGCTGGGCGCTTGTTCCGCTTCAATACCAATGCGGGCATTGTCACTGGTGACGGCATGGCGATGGCCTATCGTCACGGTGTGGCGCTGCGGGATATGGAGTTTGTCCAGTACCACCCCACCGGCCTGCCCGGTTCTGGCATTTTAATTACCGAAGCGTGCCGGGGCGAAGGTGGCATTCTGCTCAATAAGGATGGCTATCGTTACCTGCAGGATTACGGCCTGGGCCCGGAAACTCCGCTGGGCAAGCCGGAAAACAAGTACATGGAACTGGGGCCACGGGACAAGCTTTCCCAGGCATTTTGGCAGGAGCAGCAGGCGGGCCGCACCGGCAAGTTTGGCGACAGCGATGTGGTCTATCTCGACCTGCGTCATTTAGGCGAAAAGACCATTCTGGAGCGCCTGCCGTTTATCTGCGAGCTGGCGAAAGCCTACATCAACGTCGACCCTGTTAAAGAGCCGATTCCCATTCGCCCGGCGGTGCACTACACCATGGGCGGTATTGAAACCGATCCTAAGTGCGAAACCTCAATCGCCGGGCTCTACGCCGCCGGGGAGTGTGCTTCTGTCGGTTTGCACGGTGCCAACCGCCTGGGCTCCAACTCGTTGACAGAGCTGCTGGTGTTTGGTCGCTTAGCCGGTGAACAAGCAAGCAAGCGCGCAGCACAAACCGAGTGGGCCGATGAGCGTCTGTTGGAAGCCCAGGGCGATCGCCAACAAGCCAAACTGCTGCGGCTCTGTGATGGAACCGGGGGTGCAGAGAACTGGGTAGCACTCAAGCACGCCATGGTACAAGCCATGGAGAACGGCTGTGGGATTTACCGCACCGAAGAGGGTATGCGCCATTCGCTGGCTACCATGCGCCAGCTACGTGAGCGCTTTAATAAGGTTCGCGTTAACGATACCAGCAAGATCTTCAATACCGAGTTGCTTGAGTGTCTTGAACTAGAGTGTGGCCTGGATATTGCCGAAGCCTCTTGTTTGGGGGCGCTGGAGCGCCGTGAATCCCGTGGCGCCCACCAGCGCTTGGATGAAGGTATGCAGAAACGTGATGACGTTAACTACCTCAAACACAGCCAGGTGTTCTATCAAGGCGATGCTCATGCTGAGTTGCGCTGGCAGGACGTTGATGTGCGGTTTTCTGCCCCCGCTGAACGGGCTTATGGCGATGCGGGTAAGGGGAGTAAAGCATGAACACCGATCAAATCACTGCCAAGCGTGTTAGCACTAATAACATCGGTACTAATAACATCAGTACTAAAAACATAAGTACCAAGCACATCAGCGTCAAACGCTACCTGCCGGATAATTCGACGGAGTCCTACTGGCAGGCGTACGACTTACCGGTGGATGACAGCACATCCCTGCTGGATGCCCTCAACCATATTAAAGAGCAGCTCGATAGCACCTTGAGCTACCGCTGGTCCTGCCGGATGGCGATTTGCGGCTCCTGCGGGGTCATGGTGAACGGCATTCCCAAGCTGGGCTGCAAAACCTTCCTGCGCGATTACGAGGGAGAAATTCGCATTGAACCGCTGGCGCACTTCCCCGTGCAGCGGGATCTGGTGGTGGATATGGAGATATTCCTGGAGCATCTGGCGGCGGTGAAGCCCTATTTGATTGACGACAACCCGGTGAAAGCGTTTGACCCGCAAGCGCCGGAAACCTACCGCCAGACACCTGAACAACTTGAACGCTATAAGCAGTTTGCTAACTGCATAAACTGTGGGCTTTGTTACTCAGCCTGCCCGCAGTTTGGGCTGAACCCTGAGTTCCTTGGCCCAGCGGCGATAACGCTGGCCCACCGCTACAACCTGGATAGCCGCGACCACGGTAAGAAACAGCGCATGGCGGAGCTCAATCGCCATGAAGGGGTGTGGAGTTGCACGTTTGTGGGGTTCTGCTCCAAGGTCTGCCCCAAACACGTTGACCCGGCCGCGGCGGTGAATCAGGGCAAGGTTGAGGCGGCCAAACACACGCTTATCGCGCTGTTTAAAGGGTAGGGGGAGCATCATCATGGATAAATCATCAACACAACGCTTGCCGCCGCTGAAACGCACTTGGTGGCTGAAGCACGGCTTTTTTAAGCTCTATATGCTGCGTGAAGCCACGGTACTGCCGCTGCTGTTTTTCACGTTCTGCTTACTCGCCGGTATGTTTGCTCTTCTGCAAGGGGCAGAAAGCTGGCAAGGGTGGATCGCCTTTATGGGCTCTCCCATCGTATTAGTGCTGAATCTTCTCGCACTGGCCGCCAGCTTGTTTCACGCTGCCACCTTCTTTGTACTGTTTCCGCGGGTCATGCCGCTACGCATCGCCGGGCATAGCCTGCCTGACCAAGTCATTGTTGCTGGGCAGTGGGCGGGAGTCGTAGCGGTCGCGCTACTGTTTTTCTGGCTATTGGGGAGGGCATGAGCATGGAAAAAATAGCCATCAGTAAACATAAACAAGCCTTTGATGAACCGCTCTGGTGGGGGCTGTTTAGCGCGGGCGGTGTCTGCTTTGCCGTCTTCCTGCCTGCCGTTATTCTCTTTATCGCTATTCTACTGCCTCTTGGCCTGTTGCCTGCCGAGGCGCTGAGCTATGAACGAGCCTCAAAGCTGCTGTTTAGCGTACAGGGCTTTCTGTTTGTTGGGGCAGTCGTTTGCTTGCCACTATTTCATGCCGCCCACCGCCTGCGCCATGGGATGTTTGATATCAGCGTGGGCAATGACGCACTTAACAAAAAGCTGATGTACGGTGGCGCTGCGCTGCTCAGCATGGTGGCGCTGGGCTTGGTCGTCATAGGTATGCTGGGTTAAACGGCGCGCTGTCAGCATTCGTCCCAACTGATAAAAAGAGACTGACATGATTAACGGACTCACTGAAACGGAACTCTATGGCCCGGTAGAGTGGCAGGATCGCTCAGATGGCTATCAGGATATTTTGTACCACACCACTGCCGACGGCATTGCGCGCATCACCATCAACCGCCCCGAGGTGCGCAACGCCTTTCGCCCGCTAACGGTTAGCGAGATGGCCCAAGCGCTAAACCGCGCTCGCCACGACAGCACCATTGGCGCCATTCTGCTTACGGGTGCAGGCGACAAAGCGTTCTGTTCCGGCGGTGACCAGCGCATTCGCGGTGACTACGGCGGCTACCAGGATGAAGAGGGCACCCACCACCTCAACGTGCTGGATTTCCAGCGCGATATTCGCACCTGCCCCAAGCCGGTGGTCGCCATGGTGGCGGGCTACGCCATTGGCGGCGGTCATGTTCTGCATCTAATGTGTGATCTGACCATTGCCGCCGATAACGCTGTCTTTGGCCAAACCGGCCCTAAAGTAGGCTCCTTCGATGGCGGCTACGGCGCCTCTTATATGGCGCGCATTGTGGGCCAGAAAAAGGCCCGGGAGATCTGGTTTTTGTGCCGCCAGTACAGCGCCGCTCAAGCGCTGGAAATGGGGCTTGTTAATCACGTGGTGCCGCTGGAAGAGCTGGAAAAAGAGAGCGTGCGCTGGTGCCGGGAAATGCTACAGCATAGCCCCATGGCGCTGCGCTGCCTAAAAGCCGCGCTCAATGCCGACTGCGACGGTCAGGCCGGGCTGCAGGAGCTAGCGGGTAACGCCACCATGCTCTACTACATGACCGAAGAGGGGCAGGAAGGGCGTAACGCCTTCAACGAAAAGCGTCGCCCGGACTTCTCCCGCTACCCCCGTAACCCTTAATGCAACTGGCGCTCTACCGCTACTCTCTACCGTTCCGTCAGCCGTTGATGTTTAAAGGAGAGCGGCTGGAGAATAGAGAGGGGCTGTTAGTTTCCATTAATGGCCAGTGGGGCGAGATTGCCCCGCTACCTGGATTCTCGACTGAAACGCTGGTGGAAGCTGAAGCCGAAAGTCTGGCTTGCTTGGTTGCTTTGAGCCGAGGCGAAAAAGTCTCCCCAACGCTGCCGTCAGTGCAGTTTGGGTTTGACTGCGCCCAACGCGTTTGGCCACTCAATCTTCCATCGCCTTTACCGCCCTACCCGCTGCTCCAGGGGGAGCCAGCAGAATTGATACAGTCTCTTTCAACCTCCCATTGGCAAGCGTCGCCACCGTCTCGGCTCAAGTTAAAGGTGGCACGCTATGCCATGGAGGAAGAACTGGCGCTGATCGAAAAGCTTGCCGCGCGGCTGCCCACTACTAAGCTGATTCTGGATGCCAATAGCGGCTGGGCGCGGGAAGAAGCCCAGCGCTTCTGTGAGCGCCTACCTCTTGCGCAAATCGACTACCTGGAAGAGCCCTGCGCTGCCTTTGCTGACACCATCGCCGTGGCAGAAGCGACTGGGGTAGCCATTGCCCTGGATGAAACCCTCTCGCGCAGGGAAGAGTGGAACTATCACCCGCAGCTTAAAGCCCTGGTGATCAAACCCACGCTGATTGGCTCGCTAAGCGACTGCGAGGTACTTGTTCAGCGGGCACGGGCGGTCAATCTATGCGTGGTAGTTTCCTCCAGCTTTGAATCCGATTTAGGCCTTGGGTTGCTTGCCCGGTTGGCTAGCGAGTGGGCGCCTCATGAGCCACCGGGGCTGGATACCGGTCTCTGGCTTACCGAGCGCGTGACCACTGCCGGAGGCGGAGTGATGACAGAAAGCTTGCATTGTCTCTATAAAATGGAAAATTCAGCGTGAAAGATACTTGCCCTATTTACTACTGGGCCAAAGAGACCCCTGAGAAAATCGCCATAGAGGCGGGTTCGGTGAAGCTTAGTTACCGAACGCTCAACCGCCGCGTAGCGTGTTTAGCACAGCAACTGGCTCGGAAAGGTTTTGTGCCAGGTGATCGGCTAGTCGTCCCTGCCAAAGGCTCGCTTGAATCCTTGCTGCTGGCGTGGGCCTGCCTGCGGGTCGGGGTGATTTTCTGCCCGCTTAACCCAGCATTTCCTGTTACTCAGCAGCTTGGCCTGGCCAAGCGTTTGCGGGCTGGCCGCGTTTGCCAGACGGAAAGTGACAATGATTACGCTTCAAAGCTAACGCCGATCACTCTCGATTTCCGGGAGGAAGCTGATGCAGGTGAGCCTCCGGCGCTTGATGGTAGCCAGCTGTGTAACACCATTTTCACCTCCGGCTCCAGCGGCACGCCCAAGGCGGTGCTGCATCGTGTGGCCAATCATTTGGCCTCGGCGCGGGGATCGGCGGTGGTTATTCCGGTTGATCAAAACAGTGGCTGGCTGTTGTCGCTACCGCTGTTTCATATCGGTGGCTATGCTATTCCGTTCCGCGTTTTTATGGCCGGTGGGCGGGTGATTCTCGATGGCGATCCGCAAACGCTTCCCGCGCGCCTTGAGCAGCAATCAATCACCCATCTTTCGCTAGTGCCCACCCAGCTTTGGCGGCTGCTGAAAGCGGGCTTGACGCCTAAGAGCACTCAACTGCGCGAGCTGCTGCTGGGCGGTGCGGCCATTCCTGCGCCGCTGGTGGTGCAGATGGCATTCCTGGGGCTGACGCCGAAGGTTAGCTATGGGCTATCCGAGATGGCCAGCCAAGTCTGCACTGGTATACCTACCGCGCCGGGCGTCGTCGGCAGGCCGCTGCCAGGCCGTGAGGTGAGGGTTGTTGAAGGTGAGATACAGGTGCGCGGCGAGACTCTATTCTGCGGTTATTTGAATAATGGCGAGGTTGACCCAGCGCTCAACGATCAGGGCTGGTTTGCCACCCGCGATAAGGGGCACTTCACCACGGAAGGCGCGCTAGTGGTGGAAGGGCGGCTTGATAATGGTTTTATCTCCGGCGGCGAGAATATTCAGCCAGAAGCCATTGAGCAGCGCTTGGTTGATCACCCTGGCGTTGCCCAGGCGTTAGTCGTACCGGTGCCCCACCCCGAGTGGGGCGAGCGCCCAGTGGCGTTTATCGATTGGCATGGAGAAGCCGTGACAGAACAGGCGATAAGTGCCTGGGTACGCGAGGCGCTACCCGGCTTTATGGTGCCCGATGCCTGGCTGGCCTGGCCGCCAGGAGTGGGCTTTAAACCCTCCCGCAGGCAGTTTGCTGAGCTGGCACGGGCACACGTAAATTTTGCCGTTTAGCGACGCGACCTTTTAAACCTTTCTCTTTATTCGGCTTATTCAGCTAGGTCAGCGTCAGTGCCAGCGGCATCCAGCATAGCGTGGAGTAACACATTGCAACCTGCATGGACATGCTCCGGCGTGGCGCTTTCGATCTCGTTGTGGCTGATGCCATCCTTGCAGGGAATAAAGATCATGGCGGCGGGGGCGACGCGACCCACAAACATCGCATCGTGGCCTGCACCGCTGATGATATCCATATGGGAGAGACCAAGCTTTTCTGCCCCTTGGCGAACCGCATCAACGCATTCTTTATTGAAATATTCCGGAGCAAAATCCGCCGTAGGCGTTAATTCATACGCCAGCCCATGACGTTGGCAAATTTCTTCCACGGCGGCTTCGACAGCTTGGCCCATCGTGATAAGCGCTTCAGGCTCCCAGTGGCGCATGTCCAGGGTCATTTTGACTTGGCCGGGAATCACGTTACGCGAACCAGGGTGTAGGGTCATACAGCCGACCGTGCCGCGCCCGTGGGGCTGGTGCTCATTGGCAATACGGTTGAGCGCCTGAGTAACTTCCGCCGCACCCATCATGGCATCGCGGCGTAGGTTCATTGGCGTGGGGCCCGCATGGGCTTCCAGCCCAGTCAGCGTTAAGTCGAACCACTTCTGACCAAGCCCGCCGATCACCACGCCAATGGTAGTGTCGGTATCTTCCAGGATCGGGCCCTGCTCAATGTGCGGTTCAAAGTAGGCTTTTATCTCACTTGGCGACACGTTATCGCTTCCGCGGTAGTGGATGGCGTCCAAGGCATCACTAACCGTCACGCCATCGGCATCGGTGCGCGCCATCATGGCGTCAAATTCCAGCTCGCTAGTAAATACGCCGGAACCCATCATGCAGGGCGGAAAGCGGCAGCCTTCTTCGTTGGTCCAGGCGACGACTTCGATAGGGGACTGAGTAGTAATGTTGTGCTGGTTAAGGGTGCGAATCACTTCCAGGCCGGAGAGTACGCCGAAGCAGCCGTCGTACTTACCACCGGTAGGCTGGCTATCCAGGTGGCTGCCCGCCATGACGGTTTTGGCGTTAGGATCGCTGCCTTCCCGGCGGGCAAAAATATTGCCGATATTATCAATGCGAATCGTGCAGCCCTCTGCGCGGCACCACTGGATAAAGAGATCCCGCCCCTGGCGCTCTAAATCGGTAAGCGCTTGGCGGTTGACGCCGCCTTTGGCGGTGGCGCCTAGCTTGGCCAACTCCATTAGCGATTCCCAAAGGCGATCGCTGTCAGTGCGTAAGTCAGCGGTAGCGATTTTCGGTTCAGTAAGCGAGTTCATATCAATTCCTTTTATTGAGCACGGACGAAGCTGGCGACTCCCCGATTTATTATTTGGCTCATTGCTAGAGTAGAGATAAAAAAGCCAGTAATACGTATAGATCCTCTAACGTGAACAAAAGAAAAGCGTAATTTTATAAACGTGTGTGGTGGCGCATGCTGAGACCATGTCTCATAGCGATGGAGCTAGACACCATGTTTGGAATAAAAAGCAAAACCAAGACACAAGCCTCACCTTCTTCGATGGGGGATGCCCCCTCAAAAACGGCACTTAATCAGCACTACTGGATGCCGTTTAGCGCCAACCGCGATTTCCACGCCAACCCGCGTGTCATCGCCGGGGCGGAAGGGCGTTACTACATTGATGACCAGGGTCGTAAGCTGTTCGATTCGCTTTCCGGGCTATGGACCTGCGGCGCGGGACATAACCGCGAAGAGATTCAAAAAGCCGTGTCGGCGCAGTTAGGTAGCCTCGACTTTGCGCCAGGTTTTCAGCTTGGCCATCCGCTGGCGTTTAAACTGGCGGAAAAGGTTGCCAGCCTCACACCTGCCGGGCTTGACCATGTATTTTTCACTAACTCGGGTTCTGAAGCCGCCGATACCTCGGTCAAAATGGCCAAGGCCTACTGGCGGTTAAAAGGGAAGCCTGAGAAAACCCGCATGATTGGCCGCGCCAAGGGCTATCACGGGGTGAATATTGGCGGTACCAGCCTGGGCGGTATCGGTGGTAACCGGAAACACTACGGCCAATTATTGGATGTGACGCACCTACCCCACACCCTTCAAGCGGGCCATGCGTTCACCCGTGGTCAAGCGGAAACCGGCGCCGAGCTTGCCGATGCGCTGCTCGATCAAATCGCCCTTCACGATGCCTCTACTATTGCGGCGGTGATTGTTGAGCCGATGTCTGGCTCGGCGGGTGTGATCGTACCGCCAAAAGGTTATTTGGATCGACTACGCGAGATCTGCACCGCTAACGATATTCTGCTGATTTTCGATGAAGTGATCACCGCCTTTGGGCGCAGCGGTGCGACCACCGGCGCGGAAGCGTTTGGCGTGACGCCGGATATCATGAACGTGGCCAAGCAGATCACTAACGGCGCCATACCTATGGGCGCGGTCATTGCTTCCAGCGAGATATTCGACACCTTCATGAACGCTGGTGGCCCCCAACACGCCGTTGAGTTCTCCCATGGGTACACGTATAGCGCCCACCCAGTGGCGTGTGCTGCGGCGCTAGCGTCGCTTGAAATGATGGAGCGTGAAAACTTCCCCGCTCAGGTGAGCGCCATCGCGCCGACTTTTGAGCAGAAGCTGCACGCCTTGAAAGGCCGCAATCACGTTGTCGATATTCGTAACTACGGCTTGGCCGGTGCCATTCAGCTAACCCCCCGCGACGGCGACCCAACGATCCGCCCCCGCGATGCGCACATGGCGCTTTGGGAAGCAGGTTTCTACGTGCGCTACGGCGCCGACACCCTGCAGTTTGGCCCTCCCTTTGGCACTACGGAAGCTGAGCTTGAGCGTTTGTTTGATGCCGTCGCGACCACCCTGGATTCACTGGCGTAACCCTGGCCAACCCTGTTTGGAGTTTCATGATGAGTGTTGTTTCCCACCTGATTAATGGTGAGTTAGTCGAGAGTAAGCGCACGCTGGATGTCACCAATCCCTCAACGGGCAAAGTGATTCGCCAGGTTGCTGATGCGGATGCCGCCGACGTAGAGCATGCCATTAGCGCCGCCCAGGCGGCTTTTCCCGCTTGGCGCGATACGCCACCCGCCAAGCGCGCCCAAGTAATGTACCGTTTTAAGCAGTTACTGGAAGAGCACGCTGACCGCTTAGTACAACTGGTCAGCGAAGAGCATGGCAAAACCCCAGAAGATGCGATGGGCGAACTCAAGCGTGGCATCGAGAACGTCGAGTACGCCTGCGGCGTACCGGAACTGCTCAAAGGCGAGTACTCCCACAACGTAGGGCCGGGCATTGATGCATGGTCAAACTTCCAGCCCTTAGGCGTGGTGGCAGGCATTACCCCGTTTAACTTCCCCGCCATGGTGCCGCTGTGGATGTACCCCATGGCCATTGCCTGTGGTAATACCTTTATCCTCAAGCCATCTGAGAAAGATCCGTCCGCTTCTATGGCCGTCGCCGAACTGCTGCAAGAAGCGGGGCTCCCTAAAGGCGTGATGAACGTCATTCAAGGCGGTCGCGAAGCAGTGGAAACACTCTTGGATGCCAAAGCCGTTAAAGCCATTTCGTTTGTCGGCTCAACGCCAGTGGCGGAAGCGATCTACTCTCGCGGGGCCGCCGCCGGTAAGCGCGTTCAAGCGTTGGGCGGGGCGAAGAACCACGCCGTGGTGCTGCCGGATGCTGACCTGGAAAACGCCGCCAACACGCTAATGGGCGCGGCTTACGGTAGCTGCGGTGAACGCTGCATGGCGATTTCAGTGGCGGTATGTGTTGGCGATGAAACGGCCAATCGTTTGGTCGAAACCATGCTGCCCAAAATCGCTCAGCTCAAAGTGGGCCCTGGCACTGACAAAGGCCTGGATATGGGCCCGCTGGTAACGGCAGAGCACCGCGATAAAGTGCTCGGCTTCATCGAAGATGGCGTTAACGCCGGGGCAACACTGGTTGCTGATGGCCGCAGCCTGAAAGTGGCTGGCCATGAAGAGGGCTATTTTGTTGGTGGCTGCTTGTTCGATAACGTTACCGCTGAGATGCGTATTTACCAGGAAGAGATCTTCGGGCCAGTGCTTTGCATCGTACGGGTCGGCAGTTTGGACGACGCCATGCAGCTAATTAACGATCATGAATATGGTAATGGCACCTGCCTATTCACCCGTGATGGCGAAGCCGCCCGTCGCTTTACCGACGGTATTGAGGTTGGCATGGTAGGGGTGAACGTACCGCTACCCGTGCCGGTGGCCTACCACAGCTTTGGCGGCTGGAAGCGTTCGCTGTTTGGTGACCTTCACGCCTACGGGCCGGACTCGGTGCGTTTCTATACCCGCCGCAAAGCGGTTTCCCAGCGCTGGCCGTCGGTGAGCGAGGCCACTCGGGCCGAGTTCTCGTTCCCCAACAATCAAAGTTGACGTCTTAGGGTAACTAGGACATCTTCTCAGCACCGTCGCCCTGCGATGGTGCTTTTTTTGGTGCGTACTTCAGACGTATAGGGACGAGGACAGCGTGGCGAGAACCCAGGACGAAATTCGGCAAACCAACGTAAAAAAGATTCTCCAAGCGGCAGAGCAGCTGTTTGCCGAAAAAGGCTATGCAGGTGCCTCAATGGGTGAAATCGCACAACTGGCAGAGATCCCCAAATCCAATGTGCACTACTACTTCTCGACCAAAAAAGCGCTGTATCAAGATGTCCTTTTAGAGCTTCTCGAAGTATGGAAACAGGATGCGCTGTGCTTTGAGCTTTACGATGATCCTCGCGTCGTGCTTTCCACCTATATTCGCGCCAAGATGACCCACTCCCGCAACCGCGCCCACGGCTCAAAAGTATGGGCGGCCGAAGTGATGCAGGGCGCCCCGATCCTTAAGGAGCGCCTGCGCGATAACCTCTATGAATGGGCCAAACTCAAAGAATCGAAAATTCGCGAGTGGGTCGAGTCGGGCCAGATCAATCCCGTCGAACCTTCCTACCTTCTATATATGATCTGGGCCTCTACCCAGCACTACGCCGATTTCGACTACCAAATCTACTTGCTCAACGACGACCAGCCGCTGGACGACTTACAGTTCGAAAAAGCCGTGCAGTCGGTGACCTCGGTGATCTTGCGGGGCATTGGGCTGACTTCGTAATGGCCGGTGAAAAAGCGAGAAAAATTGCTATTGAACCCCTTGAAAGCCTTTGAACTGCTCCTATTTTGCAGTTGATAGAGGCGCTGCTCTGTGACGTGGCGGCCTCTTTCGATCATCTGCTTAACGTAGGAGGTGTTCGCTATGTTCGACGATATTAAGCGTTTCGAAATCGGCTCGTCCCAGCAGTTGGATTGGTTTCGTCAACTGTTGGACGGCTTCTTGCCTGATGGCAGTGCGATGGACATTCGGGCGGTGCCACGGGGCAGTTTTCCGATGATCAATCTCGCTCGCAGCGATGATGCCGTGCGTGTCTATGTGTTTGCCGCAGGGCTGGCGCCCTCGGACTTGGCCATTGATATCCAGGATAACGTGCTTACCCTGCGTGGCAAGCGTGAGCCCGTCATCGGTAGTAATGAGGATGGCAGCTCGCGTCCGGTATATAGACGTGAGCGCCCGAGCGGTGAGTTCGTGCGGGCCATTGCACTACCTGATGGCCTAGATGCTGAGCGTGCTGAAGCGCACCACGCCCATGGTGTATTCGAAATCGTGCTGCCCAAGCGTGAAGAACTCAAGCCGCGGCGTATTGACGTTCAGGCGGCTTAAGTCATGTTTATTAACCTTGGTAAAGGAGGATAAATCATGAATAACGTTGTCCGTACCGCCAGCCACTCCCCGTTGCAGGAGCGCGGCGACATAAAACGTACTCAGGAAACGTTGCTGCCGGCAGTGGATATCATTGAGGAAGTCAGCGCCATCAAACTAATTGCCGATATGCCTGGCGTAACCCGCGAGTCGCTCAAAGTAGAGCTCGATAATAACGTGCTGAGTTTGGAGGGTGAGATAGCTCTGACTATGCCTGAAGGGCTGAGCGCGCTGCATGCCGAGGTGCGTGGCCAGCGGTTTGCGCGCCGCTTCAATCTCAGTCATGAAGTGGACAGTGATGCTATTACGGCCAGTATCACCAATGGTGTCGTGACCATTATGCTGCCGAAAAAGGATAGCCATCGCTCACGGCGTATCGATGTTCAGGCAGCATAAGGCAGAGCTGCTACCTACCGCCCTCGGAATTTTCTCTGTAATACGGGGGCGGTACTTTCCTTCTGCGCTATTTAAGCTCTATGCTCTAGTGAGGAAGTGTTTGTTTTACACTTTATTACAAATTAAGTAGAGAGGAGCCGACCATGACCGATATAGCCGCTTTGCTTGGCAGCGATGCTGATAGCTTGCTTAACCACACTTGCCAGGGGGTTCGTCGTGAGGACTTGCATCTCCCTGGCCCCGATTTCATCGATCGTGTGATGGCCGATAGTGACCGCAGCCCAGCGGTGCTGCGTAACATGCAGGCGTTCTTTGATCATGGCCGCTTGGCGGGCACCGGCTATCTTAGCCTGCTGCCGGTAGACCAGGGCATTGAACACTCGGCAGGCGCCTCGTTTGCGCCTAACCCGCGCTACTTCGACCCGGCCAACATTGTCGAGTTGGCTGTAGAAGGTGGCTGCAACGGCGTAGCTTCCACGCTTGGCGTGCTTTCGTCGGTGGCGCGGCGCTATGCTCACAAGATCCCGATGATGCTGAAACTCAACCATAACGAGACGCTGAGTTACCCGGCCATCTATGACCAGACATTATTTGCTGATGTAGAGCAGGCGCACGACATGGGCTGCGTGGCGGTTGGGGCGACCATTTACTTTGGCTCCCACGAGAGTCGCCGACAAATCATGGAGATCAGTGAAGCCTTCGAGCGCGCCCATCAGTTGGGGATGGTGACCGTATTGTGGGCATATCTGCGTAACCCGGATTTCAAGCAGGACGGCGCCGATTATCACGTCGCAGCCGACCTCACCAGCCAAGCCAACCACATGGCAGCGACCCTCAAGGCGGATATCGTCAAGCAGAAACTACCTGAGAATAACGGCGGTTACAAAGCGGTCGGATTCGGCCACACCCACGATGATGTTTACAGCAAGCTGACATCTGATCATCCGATCGACCTAGCCCGTTACCAGGTAGCCAACTGCTTTATGGGACGCGCCGGTTTGATCAACTCCGGCGGGGGCTCTAAAGGGCATTCTGACCTGGGTGAGGCCGTTCGCACGGCGGTGATCAACAAGCGTGCCGGGGGCATGGGCCTGATTTCCGGGCGCAAGGCATTCCAGAAGCCGATGAAGGAGGGCGTCGACCTGCTGCATGCCATACAGGATGTCTATCTCTCGACCGACGTGACGGTGGCCTGACCCTCCACTGGCAAGCATTGGAAGCGAGTTGATCAACCAGCAAGGCAGGGCGTGTTGAGTATCTTTCATGCGATTGTTTGTATGCACTTATTGATGCACTTTAAACACGCCCTGACCCACCACAACGGCATTACCGCCCACCGTTACAAAACCGGGTTCGATCTCTCCATTGGCGGCGGTGTGAATAACGCTGGGCCGCCCCATTTCAACGCCCTGGTAAATGTTGCAGTGGATGGCGTTTGGCTGTCTTGATCCCAAGTAGCCGGTCAATGCCGCTGCGGCGCTCCCGGTGGCAGGATCTTCGCATAGGCTGTGTTCCATAGAAAACATACGGCTTCGCAACACGGTTTTCATCTCGTTGGGCTTCTCCATCACGTAAAGGTAGATCTGTTCGGCGCCACTTATTGCCACGGTCTCACCCCAGATGGCCGGTGATATCTGAACGCTCGCTAAAGCAGCAATGTCTGTTAGTCCAATTAAATGAAAGGGCAGCCCGCAGGAGGCTACCACGGGTTCGCCCATCACCTGATGCTTTTCAAGCCCTAACAAGGTTGCGGCCGTGGAGTGATCAAGCGGGCTATCTTCCACCGTGACTGGCTGGGCGGTGGTGAAGGTTGAGCGTCCCAGCGCAAAGCTAATCGCTAACTTGCCGACCGGTGGCGCTAGCACCAAGGGGCGCTCCCGATTGACTAAGTTCAATTCTGCCAGCAGGTGCGCGGTGCCGACCGTGGGGTGGCCGGCAAAGGGCAGTTCCATGGTCGGTGTAAAAATCCGCATCGAGTAGTGATTCGGCCCAGCCGCTGCGCCTAAAAACACCGTTTCAGCAAGATTGAGCTCATTGGCCAGCGCCTGCATATTACTGGTACTTAACCCGTCGGTATCAAGAAAGACAGCCAAAGGATTGCCGGTAAACGGCTGATCGGTAAAGACATCAAGCAGGTAGTACTCAGCGGCTTTCATCAGGCCCCCTTTTAAATGATGTCTGTTGCCAAAATGCTTTGCGGCCCTCTTTTAGCGCCTGTGTACGGCTGATACCGATATCTTCGAGTAGCCGATCCTCGAGCGCCAGTAACTGGCGGCGGCTACGACGATACTGGCGGTAGCTTTGTAACTGAATGCGAAGCTGGGTGAGGCTAAAGCGTGGCATGGCGAATCCTCCGTGTTAAGTGCCCCACCAGATTACTCAGTGCTATTCCTTGGATACAGATATAGGTATTATTATTTTAAGGATACAGATGGGTGTGTTATATCTCTGTATGGTCGCTTAAGGGTTCATCTGTATTGCTTTCAGGCTTTGGGCGGGAGGGTGTCATGACGCGCTACGAAGAGGTTGCTACTATTTTGCGCGAGCGTATAGAGCACGGTATTTACCGTGTGGGTGATCGTCTGCCCTCTATCCGCGCCGTGTGCCAGGAGCTAGACGTTAGCATTTCGACGGCTCAGGAGGCCTACCGGCAGTTGATGGATGTAGCGTTGATTGAATCGCGACCAAAATCCGGCTACTTCGTACTGCCAAGCCGGGTGCCAGCAGTGCTGCCCTCAGTCTCCCGGCCCGCCCAGCGCCCGCTGGATGTTTCCCAATGGGATCAAGTGCTTGAACTCGTCGCCACCCAGCGAGATGACGAGCGGCTGCTGCTTGGACGTGGTGTACCGAATTTTGAGTATGAGACGCTGCGGCCGTTGTCGAAAATCCTCGCTGGCCTGCATCGCAGTAATGACCTGCACGGGTTCAACTACGACAAGCTGAGCGGTAGCCCTGAGCTGCGACAGCAGGTGGCGCGATTGGCCATTGCCTCGGGCTGCCTGCTGCATCCGGATGACATTGTGATTACCACCGGTTGCCAGGAGGCGCTGGCCATTTCCCTGCGCACCCTCACTCAGCCCGGCGATGTGGTGGCCGTCGACTCGCCCAGCTTTTACGGCACCATGCAGATCCTCAAGGCCAACGGCTTGAAAGCGCTGGAAATCCCCACCGACCCACAAACCGGTATCAGCCTGGAAGCCCTGGAGCTGGCGCTTGAGCAGTGGCCGATCCGCGCGATACAGGTGACACCGACCTACAACAACCCACTGGGCTACACCATGAGTGAGGCACGTAAACGGGCGCTGTTTCAGCTCGCTCAGCGCTTTGATGTGGCGATTATTGAAGATGATATCTACGGCGATTTGTCATTCTCGCTGCCCAGACCGCGCACCGTTAAATCCTTTGATGACGATGGGCGCGTGATGCTGTGCAGCGGATTTTCCAAAACGGTGGGGCCGGGGTTGCGGGTAGGTTGGCTGGCGCCGGGCCGCTATCGCGATCAGGCGTTGCATATGAAGTACGTCTCTACTGGCGCCTCAGCCACGCTGCCGCAGCTGGCCGTGGCGGAGTTCGTCGCCAAAGGGCACTACGAGCGTCACGTCCGTTACGCCACCCGCCAGTATCAGCGCCAGCGCGATATCATGATCAGTTGGGTGCAGCGCTACTTCCCCAAGGGCGCGGGCATCAGCTACCCACAAGGCAGCTTTTTGCTTTGGGTAGAACTGCCCGCTGCGGTGGACTGTGTACGGCTCAACCAGCGCTTGGCGCAGCGTGCGATCCACGTAGCACCCGGGTCGCTGTTCTCAGCCTCGGGCAAGTTTCGCCAATGCCTGCGCCTTAACTATGCGTTTACGCTAACCCCCGAGATCGAAGCGGCCGTGCGTACGGTGGGCGAGTTTGCCACTGAGATGGTGGAAGAAGCGCAGGCGCATGCAGCCGTGCTGGGATGAGGATCAGCCGCAAGCCTCACAAGGCGAGGTTGTCCTGGCGCACATCTAACTGCTCTAAGCGCTGCGTTAAGAGGCCTGGAAAGCGGGTATACCAGGTCTGATTGAGCGGAGAGGGGTGAGGCAGAGGATAGAGTGTAAAGGTTTGTGCCTCGCCCCGATCATCCTCCAGTGTTACTTCGATACTACTTTCAAAGCGGTCCTCGCGCTTCCAGAATGCCTCCAGGCGTGCACGCTCCTCCTTTGAGTGGCCGATACCGAACCACAGGAAGGCTTCTCGACCCAGGGTGATTAGGGTTCGCCCTTCCCAGCGGGAGATCAGGACTTCGTTCATCAGGTCATGAAAGTGGCGCTTAACCTTCATGGACCACGCTTTATTGCCGACGGGCTTGTAAGGCACGGTGTTGATCCAAAAAAAGTGCTCTCCCACGGCGCGCGAGGCCTCGAAGTCAGGCATTTTTTCATCATAAAGGTGCTCATACAGCGCCTTTCTGACCAACTGCCCACCAGCGCCGATAAAGGGTTCGCCATGGCGAACCTCATCGCGCCCTGGGTCGCGTCCGAAAAAGCCAATGCGCTGGTTAGGCTTGCCAAGGCCGATGATGGGCTCCAGTGGGTCGCGCTCGAAGCGCTGGTAAACCTCGACATCGATTCCTTCGATATCTGCCGCTAGCGCCCTGAATTTTTCCTGTTGCTGCAGGGGCAGTGACATCGTCCATGCTCCTTGCTGCTGTCGTTTGGCTAGTTCAATCAAACCACTCTTGCGCCGTGCGCCATAGGCACATGCCGGCGAAGTAAATAGAGGCAATTCCCCACCCCCATACGGCCCAGGCGGTGTGCTCAGGGCTGGAAAGTATCAGTGACGTCGCACACACGCACCATAGCAGTGTGACGGCAATATTGAGTGGCATGAACAAGCGCACGCGAAAGGGGTGAAGAAACTTCATTTTAGTCACGGTGAGAATGGCGAGAACAACGATAGTGGCAAAGGTAATAAAAGGAGGTAAATCAATAATGTAAAAATAGGCGGCGGTGATGTTCCAGGCGGCTGGAAAGCCAACGAAGTAGTTGTCCTGGCTTTTCATATCGACATTGCAGAAACAAAACATCGACGACAGCAGAATAATGAACACTGAGAGCAGTGCAAAATAGGGCGGCAGTTCAATAAAGTAGTAGATAAAGAGGGCAGGAATAAAGGCCCAGGTCAGGTAATCAATGACCATATCGAGCGTTGAGCCATCGAAGTGGGGCAGTATCGTCTTCACTTCATACTTGCGCGCCAGAGTGCCATCGATACCATCAATCATCATCGCAGCACCCAGCCAGAGGAGGCAGGCGACGGGATTATTGTCGACCAGTGCAAGCAGCGCCATGGTGCCGAGTAGTACACCGCTGGCGGTGAATATATGCACACTCCAAGCTTTATATCGTGAGGTGCGGGATTCTGTATGCGAAGAGAATGATTGAACCACGTTGACCCCATTGGGAACGTGTTGTCCCCTTGCTGTTCGGTTTATTGATAAGCGTGTCAAAAACCATACCCTATCACTGTTTTTTTATATCGGCCGCTTAAATTGCTGCCGCGCCTGTGCAACCTGCACGCGGGTGATGCAGTTTAGCGAGTGGTCATTGATCAGCCCCATCGCCTGCATAAAGGCAAAAGCGGTTGTTGGGCCAACGAATTTCCAACCGCGCTTTTTTAACGCTTTGGATAGAGCGATGGATTCAGGCGAGGTGACCTGGGTTTGCGGCGGGGGGAGGGAGTCGGCGTCTGGCTCGAAACGCCAGAAGAACGCGGCTAACGAGCCTTCCTGCTCGACCATTTCTTGCGCCCTTAAAGCATTATTAATCACCGCTTCGATTTTTCCACGATGGCGAATAATGCCTGCGTTCTGCAGCAATTGCTGCACATCGTCTTCGCCAAACCGGGCAACCTGATGAAAATCGAAATGGTGAAAAGCGGCGCGGAAGTTCTCGCGTTTATTGAGAATGGTGCGCCAACTCAACCCCGACTGAAAACTCTCCAGGCACAGCTTCTCGAACAGCCGCTGGTCGTTAGCCACTGGAAAGCCCCACTCGTTGTCATGGTAAGGCAAAAACTCCGCCGCGCCCCCACACCACAGGCAGCGGGGATGACCATCAGGGGCGATAAAGTCGGACATAGAGCATTTCCTTAGCAGGTGATAAAAGCTGTTTTCAGTTAGCCATTAGGTGTTAATTCACTATAACGTTATTGGCGTGATAGCCAACGAGCCTGGAGATGAGTATGACATTTGTTCGCCCTGCCACGATTAATGATCTTGATACACTAACGGAGCTGCTAGATGGTTATCGGCAGTTCTACGCTCAGCCTAGTAATGCGGAGGCCGCTCGTGCCTTTTTGCGCCAACGATTTGGGCAGGCGGATTCACGCATTCTCGTTAGTGAGAGTGAGAATGGTCGGCTTACTGGCTTTGTTCAGCTTTACCCTGGGGTTTCCACGGTAGGCTTAAACGCGCGCTGGACGCTAAATGACCTTTTTGTGCTTCCAGAGTCTCGCGATAAGGGCACGGGAAGGGCGTTAATGGAAGCCGCTACAAAACTCGCCAAAGAGCATGGCGTGGCACGCTTGATATTAATGACGCAGGTAGAGAACGAGCGTGCCCAGCACCTTTATGAGTCATTGGGCTGGCAGCGTAATACGGCGTTTTATGGTTACTTGCTTGATGTGAAGTGAGTCAAACCGTTCAGGCCCGGCGCCTCGCCGAGCCTGAACCGCAGTGCATCAAGCCTCGCTTAGCTTGCGCGCTCTATGCAGGTTTTCCATCGTATTCAGGCACGCCTGGGCGGCTTCTTTCCCTTTGGTAACAAAGTGTTGGGTGTAGAATTCGTGATGCGTGGTGTGCTCATGGAAGTGGTGCGGTGTTAATACTGCAGAGATCACTGGCACTTGCGTGTCTAACTGCACCCGCATCAAGCCATCAATCACCGCATGGGCGACAAAGTCGTGGCGATAAATACCGCCATCGACCACAAAGCCAGCCCCTACAATGGCACCATAGCGGCCACTTTGAGCGAGGATCTTGGCTTGCAAGGGAATTTCGTAAGCACCGGAAACGGTGAAGGTGTCTACTTGTTCGGCGTTAAGCCCACAGCGCTCTACTTCAGCAATAAAGGCTTCATAGGCCTTCTCGACGATATCCTGATGCCAGTGGCCTTGAATAAACGCGATGCGTTGAGACGTGGTGTGGGTAGAAAGTGTCAGCGGAAATGTCTGATTCATGGTCATTCTCTTGGATAAGGTGTACCAGAATCAGGGCACGCGGAACCGGTCGTCAGGCAGCCGTAACAGATGGCATCAGCCACTGTTAACGTTGCGTGTCTAAGGTGCCGTTCTCTTTCATCCGGACTATCACCGTCGGCTTCGGTTTCTCACCGAATCTGCTGACCTCAAGCAATTGCTTGAGCGCTCGCGGGCTTAGCGGCCTGGTTCAAAGGCCGTATCACCGCCGGTGGGGACTTTCACCCCGCCCTGAGAACTTTGCTGAATATCAGCCCAGCCATTTTACGCTTATTCTAAAAGCCGAGCCAAGGCGGCGTGGTGATGTTGGCGGGTGCACGCTGCATGATGATCTCGCCGTGGCGCACCGAAAGCAGCACCTCGCCTTGATTGCGCAGTACGCTGTAATCATCTTCCCCCTCCAGCAGGTTGAAGCTGGCCGGTTTGCCCACCTCAATGCCGTAGCGTTCTTCGATGTTAAGCGTGCGAGCGCTATTGTCAGTAATCAGCGAAAGCGCCTGACTGAAATCCTGATAACCCATCATTTGGCAGATATGTAGGCCGAAATCCAACGTGCGTAAGAGCTTGCCATTCCCCAGCGAATACCAGGGATCAAAAATGGAGTCTTCGGCAAAGCAGACGTTGATGCCCGCCTCGTTGAGTTCCTTTACCCGTGTGACGCCGCGCCGTTTGGGGTAGGTGTCGAAGCGCCCTTGCAAATGAATACTTTCGGTGGGGCAAGAGACAAAGTTGATGCCCGAGCGCTTGAGCAGCAGAAACAGCTTGGAGCAGTAGGCGTTATCGTAAGAGTGCATGGCGGTGGTGTGGCTTGCGGTCACGCGGCTGCCTAAATCATTAAAAAGCGCTTCACAGGCCAGCACTTCAAGAAAGCGCGAATTGGGGTCGTCGATCTCGTCGCAGTGCACATCCACCAAGCGGTCGTACTTGATCGCAAGTTCGATTACCCGCTTCATGGACGCCACGCCCAGTTCACGGGTGTATTCGAAATGGGGGATGCCGCCCACGACGTCGGCACCGAATTCCAGCGCCTCTTCCATTAGCTTTTCTCCGCCGGGGTAGGAGAGCAGGCCATCTTGCGGAAAGGCGACTACTTGAATATCGATTTTATCTTTTAGCTCGTCGCGCAAACGACACAGCGTTTTCAGGCCAATCAGGCTTGGGTCACTGGTGTCAGCGTGGGTACGCACGAACTGAACGCCATTGCCGATTAACAAATTAAGTGTTTTGAGAGCGCGCTCACGAATATCGGCTTCGGTAAGCATAGGCTTACGCTCACCCCAGCGCTCGATGCCTTCAAACAGCGTGCCGCTTTGGTTCCAGCTAGGTTCGCCTGCCGTTAGCGCAGCGTCCAGATGAATATGGGGCTCAATAAACGGCGCGCAGACGAGCTTGGCGCCTGCATCAATCTGCCCCGCGCTCGCTGTTTGTGGTGCATCTTGTGCGGTGATGGCGGTAAACGTACCGTTCTCAATCTCCAGCCGATAAAGCTCAGGGCGCTGGCGTAGGCGGGCATTAATGATCTGCATGGGCATATGAAAAAGGGCTCACTTATTGTTTAGCGGGTGAAGGAAGCGTATCGCTCAGCGTAGCGTGGTTTAAACGCAGCAGCACGGCGTAGCTGCCCGCTGCCACCGCGACCCCTACCAATGGCGGCAGTAACGGGGAAAAGTAGGCCGCCCCGGCACCCAGCGCATAGGCAGCCAGCCCTCTACGGTTGAAATCAGGCAGTTGAGCAATATCCAAAGCGGGGTAACGGCCTTTATGCTTGAGCCAGAAGTCCGCCATGATGACCCCTCCCATGGGCGGAATAAACGTGCCGAGCAGTACCAGAAACGGCATAAGCAGGTTGTACATGCCGCCTACCGCTAGCACGGTGCCAATTGCTGCACCGCCCACCGTCACCAACCGGCGTTTTTCGGTACGCAGTAAATTGCAGCCCGCCACGGCGAAGTTGTAGATGGTGTTGTCCTGGGTGGTCCAGATATTTAGAAACAGCATCAGTACGGCGATGGTGACAAAGCCCTGGGCAATCAGCACATCGACAATATCCGCCTGCTGGTAAATCATGGTGCCAAGTGCACCAGTGAGCACCATTAAACCGTTCCCCACAAAAAACGCTGCCAGGGTCGCAATGACGGCAATTTTCGGCGTTTTGGCGAAGCGGCTCCAGTTAGTGGCTTGGGTGCCGCCGCTGATAAACGTGCCGATGATGACAGTGACCGCTGCCGCCACGCCCATACTTTCCGTAGGCATTTGCTGGCTTAGTCCTGTAAAGCCGCGCACATCCACCAACCCAGTGAACAGGCTAATCAGAATAAACAGCATCATGGCGGGGACGGCAACGCGCGAAAGCCAGTCCATGCCCTTATAACCAATCATTGCGGTGATACAAAAACCAAAACCAAAAAGCACCATTAAGGGGATTTCCAGCCATTCAGGCATCCCCGTGGTGCGTACTAATACCAGCGCGATGGTCGCTGTGCCCCAGGCGTACCAGCCAATCTGGGTAAAGCCGAGGATAAAATCAGAGAGTTTGCTGCCCTTCTCGCCAAAACAGAAGCGCCCCATCAACACCGAATTAAGCCCGCTTTTACAGGCTATATAAGCAAGAGCTGCCGCATACGTTCCCAGCAACAGGTTACCAATCAGTATGATCCAGAGCAGTTGGCCAATCGGAAACGCTTGGCCTAGCGTGCCTCCCGCCCACATGGTAGCGGTGAAAAAAGTAAAGCCGAGCAGTACTGCTGAGGTGGAGAGAAGCCCTTTACGGGCACGGGTAGGGACTTCGCTGAGCGGGTAATCAGACTGGTTCATGGCAGGCTCCGGTTGAAAACGGTTCTCTTGGAAATATAAGCAACCGGCATGCCAAGTTTTCTTTATTTATGAGGAGTGATTTCTACCAACAACCCGCGCATTAACGTTTCGACGATAGCGTCGCACTCCTCTGCTAGTGAGTACTGCTGTGGGTCTTGCAGCCAATCAAAGCAGACGCCAATCAAAAAGCCGTGAAACTGGCGGCGCGCGCTGGTGGGGGAGAGCCCCGCACGCAATTGGCCTGCTAGTTGTGTTTGTTCAAACAGACGTTCTACCTGTACTTCAGCGTGCTCTGAAAGGCGGGTGATCATGCTGATGCGCGGGTGATCATCTTCCAGTTTCTCGCAGCGGTGCAGCACGATGGTGGCTGCCCGCTGCAGCGGCAGGTCATGGCAGATGCCTGCCAGCGAGCGTTGGGCAATCTCGCGTAAACAGGCCACTGGCGTTGCACCAAGATGCTGGGTTGTATCATCGACGATTTCATCTAAAGGGATGCGTACCCGCTCCAAGAGCGCATTGAATACCGCTGCTTTATCTTCAAAGTGCCAATAAATGGCTCCCCTAGTAACGCCCGCCGCCTGTGCAATATGCGCAAGCGTCGTGCGCGAAACGCCTTGAGCTAAAAAAGTGGTTTCCGCAGCATCAAGAATCGCTTCTCGGGTACGTTCAGCGTCTGCCTTACGACGGGACATAGCGGCTCCTATTAATATAATGAGCGGTATTTTGGCACTGATAGATAGCAAAGTCGCCGCACGGTGATTAGTATACACTTCACTGACATTCATGAATGTCAGTGAAGTGTATACGTTATTCCGCTGTGTTTTCTATATTTTGCTGTAGTCCAACGTTAGCTTTGAAAAGCTGTGCTGATCGCCCTCAAGGAGCCTACCGTGCCCGCTACTTTTCTCCGTTTTCTGCCAATCACGCTGATAGTGCTGATGCTGATGGGCTGCGATCAACCTCAGGCGCAGTCCACCGACACGGCCAGACCCGTGAAATTGATGACCTTGCAGTCGGCCAATGCTACTGCCTTGCGGCAATTCCCGGCGCGTGTGGAAGCCACCACGCGTAGCAATCTGTCATTTCGCATGGCAGGCGAGTTGCTGGAGCTTAATGTCAGCCCCGGACAGCGGGTGAGCGAGGGCGAGGTGCTCGCTCGAATTGACAACCGTAACGCGCAAAGCGAGCTGGATAGCGCCCGCTCGCGCCTGGAGCTTGCCAAGGCCAACCTGGAGCGCATGCGCTATACCCTCGAACGCGGGGCGGTCAGCCAATCCCGGTTTGATGAAGCGGAAAGCGAATGGCGGGCAGCCCGCGCAACGTTTGAGCAGGCCGAAGAGCAGGTAACACACACGCAACTGCGCGCCCCCTATGATGGCGTGATCGCTCAGGTGCCGGTGGATAACCGCCAGATTGTTCAGGTGCAGGAAACGGTGGCAGTGATTCAGCAGCCGGGCCAATTAGATGTGGTGTTTCATCTGCCCGAGCAAATTGTTCAGCGCATGCCGCGCAGCAACGGCACCCCCTTTGGGGATGAATTAGCGTATGAAGTACGCTTCGGAAATGGCGACAAACCCTATCTCGCCCAGTTAGCGTCCTATACCACGCAAGCCAGCGCGCAGAGCTTGGCCTATGAAGTCACGCTGACACTCCCTCAGCCCGACGATATCACCCTACTGGATGGTATGAGTGCCAACGTGCGACTGGATTTAAGTGCGCTGCAATCCGACCACGCTTCGCCGGTTTGGCACCTGCCGCCTGAAGCCGTGAGCTATGCGGGCGAAGACGCTAATCAAGCCTTGGTATGGCGCTATACCGGCTCAGAACATGTAGAAGCAGTGCCGGTGAGTGTTGGGCCATTAACGTCGAATGGGTTGGAAGTTAGCGGCGATTTGGCGGCGGGCGATCGTATCGTGGCGGCCGGTGCTCACCGTATAACGGCGGATACCAAGGTCACGCCGTGGGAAAAAGAGCAGGGGCTATAAGCATGGTCGACTACTTTTTACGCCACCGGGCGGCTAGTTATTTAATGACCGTAGTGCTGCTGGCGGGCGGTGCGCTGTCATTTCTAGGCATGGGCCAGCTGGAGTTTCCCGAATTCACTATTCGTAACGCCCTCATCACCACGCAGTACCCCGGCGCGACACCTGAAGAGGTCGAGCAGGAAGTGACCTCAACGCTAGAGCAATCGATTCAAGAGATGTCGTCAATTAAGCGAGTGAGCTCGGTGAGTTCCGACGGCCTTTCCCAGATTACCGTCGAGCTGGAAAGCACCGTACAAAATGAAGAGCTTGAACAGCTATGGGATTCGCTACGCCGTAAGGTTCAGGATGCTCAGGCTGCATTGCCGCCGGGCGCCAGTCAATCCCGCGTCAATGACGACTTTGGCGATGTCTTTGGCTTTATGGTCAACCTGACCGGCGAAGGCTACAGCATGCCTGATCTGGCCGATCATGCCGACTTTCTCAAGCGCGAGCTGACCCTGGTGGAAGGCGTCGAGAAAGTCTCGCTGGGCGGCGAGCACGAAGAGCGCATCTACATTGAAGTCGACCGTGAGCGCCTGCGGGCGTTGAATATACCGCTCACCCGGCTTCAGCAATTGTTGGATACCCAGAATGCCGTGGCCGATGCCGGGCACCTCAAGCAGGATGGTCGCCGTTTCCGTATTACCCCGACGGGCAGTGCAGCGAATATCGATGACCTGCGCGCGCTAATCGTCAGCGAAGGTGACGGCGAGCTGGTGCGGCTGAGTGATATTGCTGATGTAAGCCGAGAGTTGGCGGAGCAGCCTCAGCAGCTCTATCGCGATATGGGCAGGCCGTCCATATCGCTGGGCGTCTCGTTTGAAAGCGGTGTGAATGTTGTGGCGGTCGGCGAACAACTGCAGCAACGACTGGATCAACTTCAAGCCCGTACGCCGCTGGGCATGGAGCTGAATATCGTCTACAACCAGCCCCAAGTCGTGGATGACGCGGTCTCCGGCTTTCTGGTGAGCCTGATCCAGGCGGTGGCCATTGTCATCGTGGTGCTCATGCTGTTTATGGGCTGGCGCAGCGGTCTGTTGATGGGCTTTATTCTGCTGATCACCATTATCGGCACCTTTATGCTGATGCGCTTTCATGGTCTGCAGTTGGAAAAAATCTCCCTTGGGGCGCTGATTATCGCCCTCGGTATGTTGGTGGATAATGCCATCGTGGTGACCGAAGGAATGCTGGTGGGGTTAAAGCGCGGCAGCACGATTCGTGATTCGGCCCATCAGGTAGTAAGGCAAAACGCCTGGCCGTTGCTAGCGGCGACACTGATCGCGATTGCTGCCTTTGCGCCTATCGGTCTGTCGCCAGACACCACCGGTGAATTTATCGGTTCGCTGTTTTTTGTCCTACTCTATTCGCTGCTGCTGAGTTGGATTACCGCGCTAACGTTAACGCCTTTCTACTTTAAGCTGTTTTTTCGCAATATCGCACCTGGCGATGGTCAAGAGGACCCCTACAAAGGCGTTGTTTATCGCCTGGTCGGCCGTGTCATCGTTGCCGGCATACGTTGGCGCTGGGTGACGTTGGTAATGGTAGTGGCAATATTGGCGGGCGCGTTGTTCGGTTTTGGTTCAGTTAAAAATGCCTTCTTTCCGGCCTCGAACACCCCCATCTTTTTTGTCGATTACCGCACGCCGGAAGGCACCGATATCCTCGAGACTCAGCGCCGCGTTAGCGAGTTGGAAACGAGCGTGATGGAGATGCCGGGCATTCGCCACCTAACCACCACCGTGGGTGGCGGATCACAGCGTTTTACCCTCACTTACTCGCCGGAAGACCGCTACGCCAGCTATGCACAGCTCATTATCGAAACCGACGATAAAGCGACTCAGCGCGAGCGCATGGCCGACGTTGAAAGGGTACTGGAACGCGACCATAGCGATATCGACTACAAGATTGCTCCGTTGGAAGTCGGCCCCGCGCCGAAAGCCAAGCTAGAGGCGCGCTTTTATGGCAGCGACCCGGAAGTGCTGCGTCAGTTGGGCGACCAGGTGGAGGCCATGTTCCGTGAAACGGCCAACATGACCAGCGTGCGCACCAGCTGGCGTAACCGGGTACAGGCAATCGAGCCTGTCTTTCTTGAAGATACCGCGCGGAGGCTAGGCGTCACCCGTGAGGATTTAGCCAGCACCCTTGCGCTGAGTACCAGTGGTAGCCAGGTAGGCGTTTATCGCGATGGCAGCGACCTGATTCCCATGGTGGCACGAGCGATTCCCGAGCAGCGTCACGACGTGGACAACCTGGGTTCTCTCAATGTCTGGAGCGAAGAGCAGGGCCGCTATATCACCGCCGACCAAGTGATCAGCGATATCACCACCCAGGTCGCAGATCCACTGATCATGCGTCGTAACCGGGAGCGCATGCTGGCAGTGTACGGTGAGCCGGACCCGTTAAGCGGAGTAACCGCTGCCAGCGTATTGGCGGAGATCCGACCTCAGGTAGAAGCGCTGGAGCTGCCTGCAGGCTATCGGCTGGAGTGGGGCGGCGAGTTCGAGACTGCGGGCGAAGCTCAGAGCGGACTGTTTGCCTCGCTGCCGCTGGGCATCGTGATGATGTTCATCCTTACCGTGGTGCTGTTCAATAACTTCCGCCAACCGTTGGCGATTTGGTCGCTGGTACCGTTGACGATTATCGGTGTTGTCGGCGCGCTGCTGCTGACCGGGTTACCCTTCTCGTTTATGGCGCTGCTGGGCACGCTGAGCCTGATCGGCATGGTGATCAAAAACGCCATCGTGCTGGTGGAGGAGATCAACGTGCAGTTGCCGCTGCATCAGGACCGCTATCACGCGGTGGTGCTAGCGGCCGTTAGCCGTGTTCGCCCGGTAGCGATGGCCGCGCTGACCACCATGCTGGGGATGATTCCGCTGATCAGCGATGCCTTCTTCGCCAGCATGGCAGTGGCGCTGATTGGAGGCCTGGGCGTTGCTACGCTGTTAACTCTAGTGGTACTGCCGGTGGTTTATTGCGTGCTTTATCGCATTAAGGTTCATGCGGATTGATGCCAGCATCGTCGCCATTTGGAGCAACAAGCCTCTGCTTTACAAACGTAACCGCCCTCAAAAATTGAGGGCGGTGGATAGCGCTAGCAGCTGTTGAATACCGGGCTTAAGACGCGACCCGGAAGGGATTGCGGGGATCGTTATCCCAGGCCAGAAAGGGTTGACCTGTTTCTTGAGGCACCATGGTGATGCAGTTTTCCACTGGGCAGGTGATCTGGCACAGGTTGCAGCCTACACACTCCTCTTCAATCACCTCATAGCGGCGCGCACCGTTCTGCTCGGTGAGCTTGGCAATCGACTGGTGGGACGTGTCCTCGCAGGCGATATAGCAGCGGCCGCACTCGATACACAAATCCTGATCGATCTTGGCGATCGTTTTGAAGTTGATATCCAGGTGTTTCCAGTCGGTGGTTTGCGGGATCGCCTTGCGTGAGAACGCTTCAATGGAGTCGTAACCTTTTTCCGCCATCCAGCGGGAGAGGCCATCTTTCATCTCCTCCACAATGCGAAAGCCGTTAAGCATCGCGGCCGTGCATACCTGTACGCTGCCTGCACCGAGGGCGATAAATTCCGCCGCATCCCGCCAGGTGGAAATGCCGCCAATGCCGGAAATCGGCAGTGTAGGTGTGGCCGGATCACGGGCAATTTCCGCCACCATATTCATCGCAATAGGTTTGACGGCACTCCCGCAGTAACCGCCGTGGGTGCTCTGATGGCCAACGGTGGGTTTGGCGACCATGTTGTCCAGATCGATACTGGTGATCGAATTGATGGTGTTAATCAGCGACACCGCATCGGCGCCACCTCGCAAGGCTGCCTGAGCGCCTACGCGAATATCGGTGATGTTGGGGGTGAGTTTTACAATCACTGGCTTCGAGTAGTGCTTTTTACACCAGTAGGTGACTTTCTCGATCAGGTCCGGGTTTTGGCCTACTGCCGCGCCCATGCCACGCTCCGGCATGCCGTGGGGGCAACCTAAGTTGAGCTCGATGCCATCGGCGCCGGTAGCTTCCACCAGTGGCAGAATGTAGGCCCAGGCCTCTTCATTACAGGGCACCATGATGGAAACGATCAGCGCCCGGTCGGGCCAATCCTTCTTCACCTGGGTGATCTCTTTAAGGTTGATCTCCAGCGATCGGTCGGTAATCAGCTCGATATTGTTAAAGCCGATCACCTCGCGGTTTTTGCCGTAGTGGGCCGAATAGCGGGAAGAGACGTTGACCGCCGGTGGCTCTTCACCGAGGGTTTTCCAAACCACGCCGCCCCAGCCCGCTTCATAGGCGCGCACCACGTTGTAGGCTTTATCGGTGGGCGGTGCAGAGGCGAGCCAGAATGGGTTAGGCGCTTTAATACCGGCAAAGTTAACCGATAGATCAACGCCATTAACCACGCTGTCGCCGCTGTTTTTCTTGCCTGGAAAAGAGAGAGGAGTGAAGGGTGTGGTGTTCATGCGGCCTCCTGCTTGGCGGCAAGCGCTTGGTGAATGGCGTGAGCCGCCAGTTTGCCGTGCTGTACGGCCTGAACGGTGAGGTCTTGGCCGGATTTGACACAGTCGCCACCGGCATAAACATTGGATAGCGAGGTGCGGAACATTTCATCGACATGAATGCGCTCGCCGTCCCGAGCTAGCTCGGCGGCGGTGGCATCAGCGAGGCTGGTGTTATCAAAGCTTTGTCCTATGGCTTTGAAGATGGCGTCGGCGGCAATCTCAATCGTTTCGCCCGTCGGCGATAATTGGCCCGCTTGCTCAACGGTCTTGGTAAAGCGCATGCCCGCTACGCGGCCCTGGTCATCCAGCAAGATTTCATCGGGCTGCGCCCAGGTCACCATGCGTACACCGTTGGCTTTGGCGATCTCCTGCTCGTGATCGGTGGCGGACATCGCCTCCACGCCGCGACGGTAGACCAGCGTCACCTCGGTGGCGCCCAGGCGAGCCATTTGCGTTGCCATATCGATCGCAGTATTGCCTGCTCCAATCACAATGCAGCGTTTGGCCACGGTGAGGTTGCCCAGGTCATCGGTTTGACGCAGGGTTTTGATGTAGTCCACCGCGGGCATCAGACCCGGCGCCTCTTCGCCGGTTAGGCCCAGGGTGCGGCTGGCACCTAGCCCTAAACCGAGAAACACGCTGTCATACTGCTGATGCAGGGTGGAAAGTTCGAGGTTATACCCGAGTCGCTGGCCGTACTGGAGGTCAATGCCGCCGACCTCCAGTAAAAACTCGACTTCTTTGCGGGCAAAGTCATCGGTCATTTTGTAGCGGGCGATGCCGTACTCGTTTAACCCGCCGGGCTTTTGCTCAGCTTCAAAAATCGTCACCTGATGGCCAAGCATTGCCAGCCGATGAGCGCAGGAAAGTCCCGCAGGCCCTGCACCTACCACGGCGATGTGGCGGCCAGTGCTGCCGGCACGTTTGAACGGGTGGCTATCGAACTGCATATGATCGGTGGCGTAGCGCTGTAGCAAGCCGATCAGCACAGGCTGACATTCGGCGTCATGATTGCGCACACAGCTACGCTCGCAAAGTATTTCGGTGGGGCAAACCCGGGCGCAGCTGCCGCCTAGGATATTGGCTTCCAGAATGGTTTCCGCCGCGCCATTGATATTTTTTTCGCCGATTTGGCGAATAAAGCTTGGGATGTCGATATCCGACGGGCAGGCCTCAACGCAGGGGGCATCAAAGCAGTAGAGGCAGCGCTGACTTTCAATCATCGCTTGGCGCTGGGTGAGTGGCGGGTGTAGATCGCTAAAATTATGGGTCAGCGTTTGTGGGTCGTAGGTGCCGACCTCTTGTGCGCTGGGGAGATGATTCAGTGGGCTAGTCACAGTAGAGCCTCCGCTGTTTTTATACGAACAACTGTTATCGCTTGATCGCCGCTTTTAACGTTTAACCGCTATAGGGGCATTTAGCTCGGCGCGTTTGGCCAGCAGCTCGAATACACCGGGATAGGCAGGGCGCTCTAAATAGCGGCCCGCACCGCGCTCGGCGCGCAGATCACCGTCTCGCCATACCCATTTGCCTTGGCTGATGGTGTGACGAGCGATGCCGCGCACCGTCTTGCCCTCGAAGATATTGAAGTCGACGTTCTGGTGATGAGTTTTGGCGGAGATAGTGCGGGTGCCGTTAGGATCCCACACCACAATGTCGGCATCGGAACCCACCTGAATCGCCCCTTTACGTGGGTAGAGATTGAAGATCTTGGCGGTGTTGGTGGAGGTGACGGCGACGAACTCCTGAGGCGAGAGCTTGCCGGTATTCACGCCTTCGTCCCACAGCACGGCCAAACGGTCTTCGACTCCGGCGGTGCCGTTAGGGATCTTGGTAAAGTCATCCTTGCCCGCGGCTTTCTGCTCTTCGCAGAAGCAGCAGTGATCGGTGGCGGTGGTTTGCAGATTGCCGGATTGCAGGCCATGCCAGAGCGCTTCCTGATGGCCTTTGGGGCGGAAGGGCGGGCTCATCACGTGGGCCGCTGCGGTTGCCCAGTCGGGATTCTGATAAACGCTGTCATCAATGACCAAGTGACCTGCTAGGCACTCGCCAAACACAGGGTGACCCTGCTGACGGGCGTAGGCGATTTCGTCCACGGCGTCCTTAGTGGAAACGTGTACCAAGTAAACGGGAGCACCCAGGGTGCTGGCAATACGAATCGCCCGGCTCGCGGCTTCGCCTTCGACCTGGGGCGGGCGGGAAAGCGGGTGCGCTTCTGGGCCGGTCATGCCCTGGGCGAGTAGTTTCTGCTGCATGTGATACACAAGCTCGCCGTTTTCCGCGTGTACGGTGGGGATTGCGCCTAGCTCTAAACAACGCGAGAAGCTTTCCACCAGAATATCATCGGTGGCCATGATGGCGCCCTTGTAGGCCATAAAGTGCTTGAAACTGTTGACCCCGTGCTCGCGTACCAGCGTCCCCATCTCCTCTTTGACGCTCTCGTCCCACCAGGTGATTGCCACGTGGAAAGCGAAGTCGGTGGCGGCTTTTTCCGCCCAGCCTTGCCAGGTTTCAAAGGCTTCCAACAGCGACTGGCCGGGGCTGGGAATCACGAAATCGATAATGGTGGTGGTGCCGCCCGCCATGGCCGCGGCGGTGCCGGTATAGAAATCCTCGCTGGCCACCGCGCCCATAAACGGCATCTGCATATGGGTATGGGGATCGATACCGCCGGGCATTACCAACTGGTTGCTGGCATCCACCGTCTCGCAGCCCTCGGGTACTTCTAAGTCAGTGCCAATCGCGTGGATTTTACCGTCTACACACAGCACATCGGCGCGGTAGGTATCCGCGTGGGTGACCACGGTGCCGCCCTTGATCAATAAACTCATGGTTCGCTCCTTAGATAATTGATTGAGGGAATTATTCGCCGTCGGTGAGACGGGTATAGGTCTCGGGGCGGCGGTCGCGGAAGAACTGCCAGTTGTTGCGCACCTCGCGCACCATATCCAGGTCAATCTCGTGTACCAGTAGCTCGTCGTCGGTCTCGCTGGCCTGGGCTTCAATTTTGCCGCGTGGATTCACGATATAGCTGGAGCCGTAAAAATCGCCGATATTCCAAGGCGCTTCGGTACCCACGCGGTTGATGGCGGCGATAAAACAGCCGTTAGCGGCAGCGGAGGCGGGCTGTTCAAGCTCCCATAAATACTGAGAAAGACCGGCCACGGTGGCGGAAGGGTTGAAGATCACCTCGGCGCCGTTGAGCGCCAGTGCCCGCCAGCCTTCGGGGAAGTGACGGTCGTAGCAGATATACACGCCGATCTTGCCGTAGGCGGTATCGAATACCGGCCAGTTGGAGTTGCCCGGTTTAAAGAAGAATTTCTCCCAGAACCCCGCCACTTGGGGAATGTGCGTCTTGTGATACTTGCCCAGATAGCTGCCGTCGGCATCGAACACCGCGGCGGTGTTGTAATAAACACCGGTTTCGGTCTCTTCATACACCGGCACAATAATGACCATGCGGTGCTCAGCAGCCAGTTTTTGCATCATCTGGCAGGTGGGGCCTTCTGGCACCCGCTCGGCGGCGGCATACCATTTGCCATCCTGGCTGGGGCAAAAATAGGGTTGGTTAAAGACTTCCTGGAAGCACAGCACCTGCACGCCTTGGTCAGCCGCTTGTTGAATCATCGGCAGGTGTGCCTCGTTCATGGCATCGCGAATAGCCTCAGGTTCAAGATCCGTGCTGGTTTTCAGCCCCATCTGAAT
This sequence comes from Halomonas sp. HAL1, assembly GCF_030544485.1. Taxonomy (NCBI): domain Bacteria; kingdom Pseudomonadati; phylum Pseudomonadota; class Gammaproteobacteria; order Oceanospirillales; family Halomonadaceae; genus Halomonas; species Halomonas sp. HAL1. Next base: position 3,670,014 of record NZ_CP130610.1, on the reverse strand, counting down.
CAGCCCAATTTTCATCTTTTGCATGAGACGCTTCCTCTGATTGTTGGTGTGTAGCGTATATTTGTAGTGTCTTGAGAATGAGTTTTATAAAGCTGACGTAAAAGACAGCTTTTGTTGAAAGTAGCGCTGGATGAGTGGTTTTAGCAAGTCTTTAATCGATGTTAGATAAATTGCATTTAACTCGTTGAGTTTGTTTGTTTTTATTTTTTTACGTTGCACTTTTCACTCTTTTGGTGAGCTTGTGCACTGTTTTGGGTATATTTTTTTATTCTTAAAAATCATGCGATAGGTTTAATAATTGACGATATATCGAGCATCGTATTGTTTAAAGTTGGTGCAAATATTTTTTTTGACCTAGCTTTGTTTAATTGGTTTTTGTTTGGAGAGAGTAAATTTAAAAGGTAACAAGCTAACAATAATATTGTTGTCTAGGAGGGCAGCTTTTTAATCAATGAGTTAATTGCTTTGGTTTTATAAGTAGGCACGCTTATTGCTTTTAATTCTGTCTGGGAAGCTCCACTGGCCGTGTGAGTTAGGGCTTGTCTTATTAGGACTTGGCTTAAAAGTCAGCGAGCACAGCTAGTTTTCAGACATAGCCTGGGCTAGACAACACAATACTGAGGAGAAACAAGATGACCGAAACAACCTCTCAGATGGTGGATCGAGGTGGGCTGATAGAGCTTGATGTAGGCAGTGACGTGCGAGGTAGTTCACGCTTTAACGAGGATATTGCACCCACCCAGGCCAGCGAGCGTACCTGGAGCAAATGGAACATCGCCGCGCTGTGGGTCGGCATGTCGATCTGTGTTCCTACCTATACGTTAGGCGGGGTGTTAACTGCCTACTTTGGCTTGAGCGTAGGGGAAGCGCTGTTTGCCATTCTATTGGCGAATATTATTGTCCTGATTCCCCTGACGCTGAACGCCTTTCCTGGCACCAAATTTGGCATTCCTTTCCCTGTCGTTTTGCGTTCATCCTTCGGCATTTTAGGCTCCAACGTGCCCTGCCTGGTGCGGGCGTTAGTTGGCTGTGGCTGGTTTGGTATTCAGACCATGTTCGGTGGGCTGGCGATTCACTTGCTGTTGTCTGAGTTGATTCCCGCTTGGGCTGCGCTTGGGGGCGTGGGGGAGGTGATTGGCTTTTTTGTTTTCGGCGCGATGAATCTTTATGTGGTGATCCGCGGTGCGGAATCAATCAAGTGGCTGGAAACGCTGGCGGCGCCACTGCTGTTAGCGGTGGGCATTGGCTTGATGGTGTGGGCGTGGCCGAACATGTCGATGACTGAGCTGCTGGCGCAGCCACCATCACGCCCTGAGGGGGCTTCCGTTTATGGTTATTTCTTTGCAGGCTTGACCGCCATGGTGGGGTTTTGGGCCACGTTGTCACTTAATATCCCTGACTTCAGCCGCTTTGCCAAAAGCCAGAAAGACCAGATTGCTGGCCAGATCATCGGGCTGCCGCTGACGATGTTCTTCTTCGCTGCCCTCGGTGTCGTGTTAACCGCGGCGTCTGAAACGCTGGTGGGCCAAACCGTTGCCGACCCGGTGCGTTTGATTGGCTATATCGACAGTCCCTTCTGGGTGGTCATGGCAATGCTGCTGATCATTATTGCCACGATCTCTACCAACACCGCGTCGAATATTGTTTCGCCTACCAATGACTTCCAAAACATTGCGCCCAAATTGATCAATCAGACCCGCGGTGTGCTGATGACCGGTGCGGTGGGCGTGTTGCTAATGGGCTACGATCTATTGCAAAAAGCAGGCGTGATTCCTCCAGGCGTATCACTTGAACAGATGTACTCCAACTGGCTGCTTGGCTACTCCAGCCTACTCGGCCCGATAGCGGGTATTATGGCGGTGGATTACTTCCTGATTAAAAAGCAGCGCTTGGATGTGCCTAGTCTCTATATGGATAACCACGCCTATCCTGCGGTGAACATGGCTGGGTTTATCGCCTTTGGTGTGCCGGTGCTACTTACCTTGATCTCTCTGGTGACAGGCACGATGAACTGGTTCTACGATTATGGGTGGTTCACTGGGTCGGCGCTGGGGGCGATTGTTTACTATGCTGCCAGCCAAGTAGTGGCATCGTCTCCGCAGGCAGGGCCTGTGCCGTTAATGGCCAGCGAGGTCACTGAGCAGCGTTAATCAGTAGTGGTAATCAATAGCTATGTTTAAAGCCCGGCACGGAAGCCTGGCTTTTAGATTAGCTACTTTTGATTAAACTTAAAAAAGCATCGACCACTCGGTTTGGGCGGCGGTCATGACGGGTGACCAGCACAAACGGAATACGGTAGTGCTGACTGGGCGTGAGAAGGGCGCGCATTTTGCCTGCCGCGACCCACTGTTCGGCCACGTGTTCAGGAAGGAAGCCGATAAAACGCCCGGTAAGAATTAAAAACGCAGCGCCTTCCCGATCGGATGCCGACGCGCGTAGCGTGAGCGCATCATGGGCTTGGCGTGCCTCAACTGGCAGCGGATAACGAGGTGAAATAGCTGCGTGTCGTGCGATATCTGCAACGCTGAGCGTGTCATCGTTTTCCGCAAACAGCGGGTGCCCTGCGGCACAGTAAAGGTAGGAAGGCTCATCATAAAGGTGTCGGGTTTCTAAGCTGGTGGGTAGGTTCACCGCGGGTACTACGCCGACGTGCAAATGGCCATCCATCACGCCTCGAATAACGGCGTCGGAAGGCTCCATATGAATATGCAGCGTTACCTCATGTTCCGGCGCGCTAAGTTCAGCCAGCGCGTTGGTCACGTGCATGGCCGGAAGCGTCACTAGGTTGTCGGTAATGCCAATATTCAGCTCGCCTTTAATCGTTTGGTGTAAGGCGTTAACGTCGCTTTTGAAGGTTTCCAGGGCCGTTAATAGCGTGAGTCCCGCCTGATAAATCTCTTTACCTTCCTCTGTTAAACTAAACCCGCTGCGCCCCCGCTGGCAGAGTGAAAAACCCAGCCTTCCCTCTAAATCATTCATGTGCTGGCTAATCGCTGAACGGCTAATACCGAGTGTCGTTTCCGCCGCCGTAAAGCCGCCGCACTCGACGACCGTCTTGAAAATACGAATTAGGCGTATTTCGTAGTCGCTCATTTGGCCTAGCGATGCCATAACAATCCTTGGTAGGTAGACAATCAATGCGTAACGTCACGCTTTTTAACGAATTACCTGCGATAAAAACTGATATACATCAGAAAAGCACCGCGGCATTATCGAGGTAAACGCACTTGTCAGCGTGTGTGGTGTAACGTTTCTGTTTTTTTATACTGTATCAGGTGTCTTAATCGGATACCTGGATAAGGCCTCTGCGCGATGTCTGTTACTCCTATTGATGTAAATGATAATGCTCTGAAGGCTACTAATGCCTTTCGTCACCAGCGGCGAAGCGTGGTGGCGGCTTATTTGCTAGCGCTTTTCGTCATGACGTTACTCTTTGGCTGGCTGCTTAACGAGCAGTACCAACAAGAAATTGAGGCCGCTGAATCGCGCATTACCGCGCGGGCCAATGTGGTAACGGAGTGGGCAAAAGGGGTCTTTGCCCAAAGCGGACAAGCCCTTTTTGGCCTTGCTGAACTGCTCACCATACAAGGCATGCCTGACGCCGATAACACTCAGGTGCTTGAGCGCGCATTAGAAAATCTTACCCACTATGTACCCCTCGTTAACGAGGTCGGGGTGATGGATCTCAATGGGCGAGTGTTGGCAAGCAGTAACGGCAACCGCAATGCTGGCGCTAATATCGGTCATACGCAGTTTTTTAATGCCTTTAAACAAGGGGGGCAGCAGGAACTGATTACGCCGCTTTACTGGTCTGATCGCAATCAACACTATTATTTGTACCATGGCAGACGACTTGATAGCCCGACCGGCGATTTCATGGGGGTGGTGGTATCGAGCATTATTCCCGACATATTTGCCGACTCGCTTGAGCAAATGCATGTTTATGACGGTGAGAGTATTGCGCTGGTTGACTCTGAATCGAGGTTAATTGCTCGGCATCCTGCCCTTGATGAGCAATTTGCCGTTGGCAGAAAAATACCCAGCCCCCAAGCGGATCAGAAGTTGGCAAATGAAGAGACCGCCTGGTCGCTCAAAGCTCTTTCACCTGTTGATGATCGTGAACGTCTGTTTCGTATGCAGCGGGTAGGTGAGTATCCCATGCTGGCGGTGGTGGGTATTGACCTACACGAATTGCTGGCGGCTTGGCGGCAGCGCGCGCTGATTTTATCGCTGGTAATGGGGATGCTTGCCCTGCTCGGAGCCTGGGGGGCGCGCCACTATCTGAGCCGCTTGGCGCTAGCCCAACAGTTAAGTCAGCGTATTGAAGAGCGCGAACAGGCACGCGCCGAAGCGCAGGTCGCAGCGGCGGCTTTTCAAACGCACTTGGGTATTTTGATTACCGATGCTCGAGGGAGAATCCTTAAAGCGAACGACACTTTCACGCGCATTAGTGGCTACAGCGAAGCCGAGGTGATGGGGAAAAACCCACGTATGTTTAGCTCTGGTCTCCATAACGCAGCATTTTATCGTCGCCTATGGGAGCAGGTGCTTAAAACCGGCAAGTGGGAAGGCGAAATATGGAACCAGCGTAAAAATGGCGAGCTGTTTCCTGAGTGGTTAACGATTAGCGCGGTATACGACACAGACGGTGTGCTTACGAACTACGTCGCCACGATGAGTGATATCAGCGAGCGCAAAGCTGCTGAGCAGGAAATTCATCAACTGGCGTTTTATGACCCGTTAACCGGGCTCGCTAACCGGCGCCTGTTTATGGACCGCATGGGCGCAGCACTCAAAGAACTCCAGCGCCATCAGCGTTGCGGCGCACTGTTATTTATTGATATCGATAACTTCAAACAAATTAATGACACCCTAGGGCATTATACGGGCGACCAGTTATTACAAGGTTTGGCGCGGCGAATGAGCCAAATGCTGCGAGATACGGATACGTTAGCGCGGCTGGGAGGCGATGAGTTTGCGGTATTAATTGAGGGTGTTGATAGTAATCATGGGCAAACGTCCCAGCTTGCTGAACGAATCGCCAATAAATTGCTGGCAGTACTTGCTGAGCCCGTCGTACTGGCCGAGGAGAGCGTCACGATTACGGGCAGTATTGGTATTACGATCATGGCGAGCAGTGAGCACAATGTTGATGATTATCTGCAGCAAGTGGACATGGCTCTCTTTCAAGCAAAAAGCACTGGCCGCCATACAGTGTGCTTTTTTGACCCCGCTATGCAGGCCGCGCTATTAGCACACGTAAAGTTAGAAGCAGACTTACGGCATGCACTGGCCAATCAACAGTGGCAACTCTACTACCAGCCCCAAGTTAATCACCAAGGCACTATCACCGGCGTGGAAGTATTGCTGCGCTGGCTGCATCCAGAGCGGGGCTTGGTGTCGCCTGGTGAGTTTATTCCGCTGCTGGAAAGTACAGAACTGATTAACGAGGTGGGTGAGTGGGTATTGGAAGATGCTTGCTACCAATTGGCACGTTGGGCGCAGCATCCCCGGCTAAGTCAGTTGACGATATCGGTTAATATCAGCCCGATGCAGTTCCGTGATAAAGATTTTTTACAGCGCGTCGACGGAGTGTTTGCGCGTACCCAGGCCCCGCTTCATCGCTTAAAGTTGGAAGTCACAGAATCGCTGTTTGTGGAAGCGCGTGATTATGCCCGAGATAAGATGCTTAGCCTAAAAGCGAAAGGGGTACGCTTTTCGCTGGATGACTTTGGCACCGGCTACTCGTCGCTGGCGTATTTAGCTCAGTTGCCGTTGGATCAGCTAAAAATCGATCAATCGTTTGTTCAGCAGGTGCTTGAAAGCCAAGCCAATGCAGCGATTGTAGAGAGTACTATCGCGCTTGCGGAGAGTCTTAACTTAGAAGTCATTGCTGAAGGCGTAGAAACAGAAGCGCAGCAGGCATGGCTTTTAGCGCATGACTGTCGCGCTTACCAAGGTTATCTGTTTGGGCACCCTATGGAAATTGAGGCGTTTGAAGCACAAATACTAGGTCGTTAACTCATGTGGTTAGAAATTCATCAAATTCCATATTGGGAGAGGTCAGAGCGGCAGGGAGAATAACTTCCAGGCGAGAATCCTGCCGCCACGCGCTGCTTTCGATACTCATTGAGCCATCGGCGCGGTTAAGGCGTTTCCACCCGTGATTGGTATGAAATACCCCTTTAATACGCGCCTCCCGAGGCAGTTCTCCCAAATAGGCGGCTAGGCGATCCAGCTCGAAACGTTCACTTGGGTGCCAGCGTAACCCCGTGCTGGTGTAGCCCAGTGAGGTGCCGGTTTCACGCTGCGGTTTGCCGGGCGGAGGCGGAAAATCAAAAAATGTGCCTTCCAGGCTGGGGGCGGCGGCCAGCTGTTGGTGGCTTGCGGGCATGCTGATATCACTCGCAGCGGTATGCCCACTCTGGGTCAACAACGCTATCGGTAGCGCGCCTTGCGGGGCTTCCTGTACCCATTTGCGAGGTGGCCAGTGCTGCGCCACAAAGGCGTGGGCGGCGCTGAGCTGTTCGGGCGTGCTCTGGTCGAGCATGGTGAGCGCCACGGCATCAGCCATGTCGAGCTGATCGCGGAAGGTATCGTGTTGCCTTGCTCGGGCGTCATCCATTCGGCGTGGGTCGAGAGTAGCAATAATATCGTGTACCTCGACTACCTCACAGAAGGCGTCACCACGCAGTAGATCCAGCAGGCCTGCTGGGTGGCCAAGGCCGGATGGCTCGATGATGACACGGTCAGGTTTGCTGCGTGAGAGCAAATTGACCAGCGCCGCCTGCAGCACAAAGGCGAGCTGGCAGCACAGGCAGCCGCCGGGCAGGCCTTTGATGACGACATCGTCACGCGCGTCAAACATCGCTTGATCGATGCCGATCTGGCCGAATTCATTGACCAGGATGGCCCATTTTTCATCCACAGGCTTCTGCTCAATCAGGCTGTGGATAAGCGTGGTTTTGCCGCTACCTAAAAAGCCGGTAATGATATGCACCGGTACTTTTGTGTTGGCTGTTTTTGCCGCCCCCTCCAATGCCTAGCCCCCTGTCATGTTCATAAAGCGTACTACCTGAACATCACCATCGGTGGTGAAGTGGTGGCGCTCAGGCTTTAGCGGCAGGGCATTGATAATCGCCTCTTTCAGCGCCTGCATATTGCCGGGATGACGGCGCAGCACGGCACGCAGATCCACCGAGTGTTCATTGCCTAAACAAAGCAGCAGGCGGCCTTCCACAGTCACCCGCACCCGGTTGCAGGTATCGCAAAAGTTGTGGCTATGCGGTGAGATAAACCCCACCCGGCTGTCGCTATCCGCCATCCTGAAGTAGCGCGAGGGCCCTGGGGTGGTTTCGGTCGTGGGGATCAGCGGGTAGCGTGATTCAATCAGCGTCTGAACGTCATCGCTGGAGTAGAAGGTTTCCGCTCGCGAATGATCGGAAACATCGCCCAGCGGCATCTCTTCGATAAAGCTAATATCGAGGCCTTCCCGGCGGGCAAAAGTGACCAGATCAATGACTTCGTCATCATTACGCCCCTTCAAGATCACCGCGTTAAGCTTGATACGCTTAAAGCCTGCTTCCTGAGCGGCATGAATACCGTCGATGACTTTGGCTAAATCACCGGTGCGGGTGAGTTGCTTGAAGCGTTCGGCATCCAGCGAATCCAGGCTGATATTTAGCCGTCGTAAACCGCCGGCGTAAAGCTGCTTGGCGTATTTGCGCAGGCTGGCGCCGTTGGTGGTCATGGTGAAATCGTTAAGACCTGGCATCGAGCCGATTTCATCGACCAATTGTTCAATGCCCCGGCGCACCAATGGCTCGCCGCCGGTCAGGCGGATTTTTTCCACGCCGAGCTCGGTGAAGGCGCGGGCCACCATGGCGATCTCTTCCAGCGTGAGTACCTGGGCGCGGGGCAGAAATGTCATCTCCTCGCTCATGCAGTACACGCAGCGGAAGTCGCAGCGATCGGTGACCGAGATACGCACATAGCTAATGCGCCGGCCAAAGTCGTCGATTAGTTGCTGGGTCATAGCCATCCCGTTAGTGGTTGTATGCTGACTACCTCACCTAATTGTGCGCCGTCTTGGTCATCGGCAAGCTCAATCAAACAGTTAGCAGCCACCATCGAGGTTAAAATACCCGAACCCTGAGCGCCGGTACTGCGCACGTGTAGCTGTCCATTCTCATCAGTATGGTAAACGCCGCGAATAAAGTCAGTACGCTTTAAGCGACTTTTTAACAGGTTATCGGCGATTGCATGCAGGCGATGGGGTGGCGCCATGGGCTGCCCATGAAGGCGGTCCAGCAGCGGTGTCACAAACTGTCCAAAGGTTACCATGACAGCGACCGGGTTGCCGGGCAAACCGACAAATGGGGTGCGCGATTCGCCCAGCCAGCCGCAGGCCATGGGGCGCCCTGGGCGCAGTGCCACGCGCCAAAAAGCCAGGCGGCCCAGTTGTTCCAGTGCAGCGCGAGTAAAGTCGGCCTGACCCACTGACACGCCGCCGCTGGTGATCACTAGATCGCTCTGTTCGGCGGCTTGCTTAAGCGCCGTTTGGGTCGCGTTTAAGTCATCCGGCAGAATGCCCAGATCGATCACCTCGGCCCCCTGCTCGGTGAGTAAGCCGATCAGCGTGAAGCGGTTAGCATCGTAAATGCCGGCCTTGGGTAGTGGTTCGCCAGGGGGCGTGACTTCATTGCCGGTGGAAAAAATCGCCACCCTGGGGCGCTGGCACACGCTAACCTCTGCATAACCCAATGACGCTAACAGTCCCATCGAGGCGGCATCGAGCCTTGCTCCCGCAGGTAGCGCCGTATCGCCAGTGGCAATATCTTCACCGGCCTGGCGAACATGTTGGCCGTGCTTGAGAAGCTCGGGCGACTCAATGATCACATGCGCAGGCTTATCATCTAACGGTTCGCGCAGCTGTTCACTCATCACCACGGTATCGGTGCCCGGCGGCAGCGGGGCGCCGGTGGTGATGCGCACACAGTGACCGGCAGGCACTAATTCGCTGCGATACTGCCCGGCCAACACCTCACCGGCCAGCGGCCAATGGGTTTGCTTGGCCCCAACACCTTCTTTAGCCAAGGCGAGCGCTACGCCATCCATGGCCGCATTGGTATTTTGCGGCACATTAATGGGGGCCTGAATGGCTGTGGCCAACCGGCGGCCGTGAGCCTGCGCCAGCGGAATCTGTTCGCTGCCCAGCGGGCGTTCAATCAAAGTGGCGAGTGCTTGGCGCGCTTCATCCACGCTAAGCATCTGCTCACCAAGGTCAAAGCAGGAAAGCGTCATGTCGACACCTTCCCTGAGGCGGCTGCCAGCAGACTTTCCAAACGCAGCTTCTCTTCCTCAGTATTAAGATTGGCAAACGCATCGGGACAGTCCGACATATCGACCTTGCACCACGCATGGCGGGCGTACCAACGGTCAATCTTGCGTTCGCCTTCGGCAAGCGTGGCGGCCAAATCATCTGCCAGCGAAGTGCGTAGCAGGGCAACCACTGGATGCAGCCGTTCGCCGTCAAAGGCCACGGCGATATCATGATCGCCAATCCCTGCCACCATGCGCGCGACTAGATCGTCAGGCAGGGCGGGGGAGTCGCAGGGGGCGACTAGTAACCAAGGCGTTTTTGCCGCGCGTAGGCCGCTGTAAATACCCATCAGTGGGCCTTTAAAGCCGCCTTCTTCATCGGCAATCACGCGATCGGCGAAGAAGCGGTAGGCGTCAGCATTGCGGTTGGCGTTAATCAGCAGCTCGGCTACTTGGCCTTCAAGGCGTTTTACGACATGGCCGACTAATGGCAGGCCCGCGAACGGCTCAAGCCCTTTATCCCGGCCACCCATTCTGCGACCTTCGCCGCCCGCGAGAATCATGCCGGTGAGTTCGTGAGTGGGAATCATGAGCTTGCCTCTTTAGATGAACGGGCCTGGGATGGTCGATTAGGTATCGCATCCAGCGCCAAGCGATTCTGAGTATTAATCGCCTGAAAGTGGCGGCCTTTGGCGCGGGCAATCAGCATCACGCCGAAGCGTTCAGCCAGCTCGACGCCTTTTTGGGTAACACCGGAGCGCGAAACCAGCACGCTAATGCCCATTTGCGCCACTTTGAGTACCATCTCAGATGTCAGTCGCCCAGTGGTATAGAAAATATCGGCATCGGCGCTGTCGGCTTGTTGCAACCATTGGCGCCCGGCCAGGGTATCCACCGCATTGTGCCGCCCCACGTCTTCAACAAAGTCGAGCACCTCGGTTTGGCGGCAAAGCGCACAGCCGTGAACGGCGCCCGCGCTGCGGTAGGTCTCATTATAAGCGTTGAGATTTTGCAGCAGTTGATAGAGCGTGGACTGTGCTAACTGCGTATCGGGAAGCGCCGTCAGAGCGGTTTGATCAAGTAGTTTACCAAAGACCGTGCCCTGGCCGCAGCCGGTCGTCACCGTGCGAGTGCTTAAGCGCGCCTCTAAGTCCTCGGGCAAGTGGCGTGTAATGACGACCGCGGCTTCTACGTCCCAATCGACCTGCACGGCGGCTAAATCAGCCGCGGCACGCAGTAGCCCCTGGTTGCGTAGATAGCCCACCACCAGCGCTTCAGGGTCATCGCCCAGCGTCATCAGCGTGACGATTTCACGTTTGTTGAGATACACGGTGAGTGCTCGTTCAGCGGCGATGGCCTGCTGACGCGCATCGCCATATTCATCAACGATGCTGATCTCGGTGGTGGCCGGTAAGCGGGCTCGGCTTATCTGAAGGGCAGGCTGAAGGGCGGGCATGGTAATCCTCGCGAAATAGTTCTCGCAAAACGACAGGGTTGACGATGATGGCGCTGGGGATGCTTACTTGTCTACCCATTCAAGCGCTATCCTTATAAGTGCGATTTTTCTAAGTACTATTTTCTAAGTGCTATTTTTCCACATGTCATCCATGCAAGGTGCAGGGTTTTTAAAATATGAGCGATAACCTACGCCCTATCAGTATTACCTTGGTAGCTGAGCCCAAGCAGGTGAAGCGTTTTACACTGACACAGTGGCGCATTGCTGAGCTAACGCTGGGCGATCAGGGTGATAATGTCCTTAACCTGCAGCTGTCGATGACCGAGCGTGCTGCCTATCGTTTCAATCTAACGTCGACTACTCCGCGACTGTTTGTGCGAGCAGGCTTTACCGGACAAACACCCCAGCCGGATGCGATTACCGCTAGCCAGGACGTTGCGGCTGGTTGGATGGATGGCGAGCAACAGGTGCTCGAAGCACCGATGCCAATGGCCATTCAGGTCTGGCTCGAGAGTTATCTGGCACGCCATGGGGAAGCGCCAATGGAAATGCGCAAGAAAAAACGCAAAGGGGCTGGGCGCGCCAAAGACACGCCCTCCAAGGAGCAGCCGTAATGAGTCGCCTGGAACGCTGGTCGCGACTAAAGCGCCATGTGCAAAAAGAAGAGGACGCGTCGGCGTCCTCTTCACCAGATACTAAGCCCTTAGATGAGGCATCTGCTGACCAGGAGGCAGTGCTTCATAATGAGGCCGAGCAACCTAACACTGAAAATGAACAACCCCTGGTAACGCCAGCTGAGGAGCCAGACCCCGGCAGTCTCGACCACACCTTGCCAGACCCTGACACGCTGGAAGCAGGCAGCGATTTCAGTGCGTATATGGCGCCGGGCGTTAGTGGCCCTTTACGCCGACAAGCATTAAAACGCCTATGGGCCACCGGTAACTACAACGTGCGCGATGGCTTGGATGACTACGACGCCGACTACAATAAGCTGTTGAAACCGATGGCGGCAGATCTCGCCGGTAAACTGCGCCGCTGGACGCATAAAGTGGAAGAGGCGCTTGATAAGCCAGTAGACGAGGGCAGCACCGAGTCTCCGGCTGAAGTGGCCGCCAGTGAGCCATCGACAGCTGCAGACGAAGAGCACACCGCACCTTGCACGGCCAGTAACAACGTTGTAAAAGAGACTTCACTAGACGACCAGTCTGATTATTTATCTGACACTCATACCAAATTATGACATTATTCCTTAGCATATAGAAATCAATAAGTTGAGCATTGATTTAGTTGCTAGCGTTGGCAGCGTTGACGGTAATTAGGTTGGCAAATATCAGCATTGCACATAGGCTGAACTTAGCTTCAACGCATTGTTATGCCACAATAGTTAAATATATAACTCAAAAATATAATAAGAATGATTCCCTGACCGTGAGAGCGCATGAACCAACGAATCCAACTGGCGTCGATAGACGACCAGCGCAATGCCGAGGCTCGGGAAACGGTACGCCGACGTATCTCGTGGCCAGCTAACCTAACGCCTGCCAATGTGACCTATCACAGCCGTGGTCATGCGCTGTTAATAGGCACCGAAGCCGACGTTCATCCTGCCGCTCGCGCTCTACAGGGGCGCGGCTTGGCATCGCTGACGCTACTTGTCATTGAATCTGACGCGAACAGCCCAGGAAACGATACTGACGATCCTCTCGGGTCTAGCGAACCGCTGGTCACCCAGACGCTGACCCAGCGGCAGCTCAGCCAATTGCGTATCAATGGCTATCTGGGCGCCTTTAACGTTCAACTTGACGATGAAGATGCTTCGCTGGATATTGCTCGTGCACTGATTGAGCGCGACGGTTTTGACTTAATCCTCGATCTTGCTCCAACTTCGCATACCCAGCGCTGGGAGCTGCCGCCTCCAGGCTATGTAGTACTGCAGTGGCAGGACGTTGAGCAGCGCAGCGATATCCTCGACGATTTTGTGGGGCTAGTGGGCGAATTCGATAAGCCGCGCTATTTTCAAGTCAACAGTGATTTATGTGCGCACTCCACCAGCGGCAACATTGGCTGTACCCGCTGTTTGGATGTTTGCCCGGCGGATGCCATCTCCAGCATTCAGGGGCGGATTGAGTCCCATATAGAGATTGATCCTTTCCTCTGCCAAGGCGTAGGCAGCTGCACCAGCGCTTGTCCTACGGGCGCTATCGAATTTCGTCTACCGGAAACGCGCCGCCAGCAAGACACCCTATCCGCTTGGCTGGCAGCCTACCGTGAAGCCGGTGGTCAGGTGCCGGTGCTGCGTTTTATTACCCATGACTCACAAGATGCCGAGCGGGCTGCGGGTGTAGTGCCCGCAGGCCATATCATCGACGCACCGTTAGAAGAGCTGGGAGCCGCAGGCCACGACCAGTGGCTAACCGCCCTGGCTGCCGGTGCCGCTGAAGTGCGTATCCAGCTGCACCCTGATATGCCTGTCCGCTTGAGTACCTTTTTGACTGATCAAGTCGCCCAGGCGCATGCCTTGCTGGAAGCGCTGGGCCATGACCGCGCTCGTGTGACGCTGATTGAGGTAGCCGACCACGCCGCTCGCGACGCGCTTCCGGCGCTTACTCCACTGACTGAGGCGCCGCTTAGTCTACCTGAGCCCGAAAAGCGGGCACGCTTGAACCGCGTGCTGGCACGGTTAGCAGAGTTGGGTAACCCCAGCAACGAGCGGGTTGCTATGCCGGTGGGCGCTGCCTACGGCGCCATTCAGGTGGATCGCGATGCCTGCACGCTGTGCCACGCCTGTGTCAGCAACTGCCCAACCCCCGCGCTCAAGTCGGGTGGCAAAACGCCCGCGCTGAGTTTCCTTGAGGCGGATTGTGTGCAGTGCGGCTTGTGTGAACAAGCCTGCCCCGAAGATGCAATTACACTGATGCCCGGCTTCTTGGCCTCGGAGGCTCGCGAAACGCGCCATATTTGTTACGAAGAAGCAGCCTTTGAATGCATCAACTGCGGCAAGCCGTTTGCTACTGTCAGCACGGTAGCTACTATTAAAGAGAAGCTGGTCAACCACCCCTACTTTGCTGGCGAAGCGATGATTCGTCTGGAAATGTGTGAAGACTGCCGCGTTAAGGATGTCTGGAAAACCATGATTCGCGATTCCGACGCGCAACTGAAGGTATAAGCCGATGACGGATGCACTGCCCACGCTGAAAGAAGCGGATGCGCTACGTGCCGATATTTACCGGCTATTGGCCACATTATTACGCCGGACTCCGGATGCTGAGTTGCTAGATTGGTTGGCTGAACTGGACATCGAACAAGACGGTAGCCGTTTGGCCGAGTGTTGGCATGCGCTGGCAGCCGCCGCCAAGAACACCGACGTCGAGGGACTGCAGCGTGCTCACTTCCGCCTCCTGGTCGGCGTCATTCAGGGTGAGGTGGTGCCGTATGCTTCTTGGTACCGCAATGGCGAATTGATGGAAGCGGCGCTGGTGGCGCTGCGTAAGGATTTGAAGGTGCTCGGCTTTGTGCGCAGTGAACATAACCGTGACCCAGAAGATCACTTGGCGGCACTATGCGAAGTGATGGCAATGCTGATTGACTCAGCTAGTCACGAGCAGGCCTATTTCTTTAGCCAACATTTAGCCCCTTGGGCGGCCAGCTGTTTTGCCGACCTGGGGCAGGTAGACACCGCTTTCTATGCAGCGCTGGGGCAGTTGGGTGGCGCTTTTATGGAGAGTGAGGAGGCTCGCTTGAGTGTTGATGCGGGTCATACGCCGGTGCGTATTGTTGAGCCTTAACGCAGGCTCCATAAAAAAATCAGTAAAAATCAAAAAACAGCATAAAAAGACCCGCTATAAAGGCATGCAAGAGGAGAAACCCATGCACCCGTCACACAATCCTGAGCGCCGCCGTTTTATGAAAACCGTTGGGTTGGGAACCGCCGCTGCTGGCGCTGCAGCGGCAGTCGGTCATGTCACCCTGGCACAGGCTGACACTGCCCCAGTGAAAAACGAAAAACAAACGGCTAACTACCGTGAGACCGACCACGTCCGCGCTTACTACGCCTCGTTGCGTGACTGACGGCGGAATGCCAGGAGATTTGCCATGCGTTTAACTCGCAAAACAGACACCCCCAAGGCCTCTGGACTGGGAATTTCCCGCCGTCAATTCCTTAAGCGCACCGGTGCAGCCACAGGCGGCGTGGCCGCTGTCGGCTTCATGGGGGCGCCGATGATGCAGCGCTCTGAAGCCGCGGACAAAACACCGGTACTGGACTCTCCGGTAGAGACCAAGCGCACCATTTGCTCCCACTGTTCGGTGGGTTGTGGCGTTTATGCCGAAGTTCAAGAGGGCATTTGGACCAAGCAAGAACCTGCTTTTGACCACCCTATCAACCGCGGCGCACACTGCGCAAAAGGCGCTTCGCTGCGCCAGCACGGTCACTCCACGCGGCGCCTTAAGTACCCGATGAAACTGGTGGCCGGTGAGTGGGAGCGCATGAGCTGGGATGACGCCATTAACGAAATTGGCGACAAACTGCTTGAGCTGCGCGAAGAACACGGCCCGGACAGCGTTTACTGGTTGGGCTCTGCGAAGTTTAGTAACGAGCAGGCGTACTTGATGCGCAAGCTTGCTTCGCTGTGGGGCACTAACAACACCGACCACCAGGCGCGTATCTGCCACTCCACCACCGTGGCAGGCGTGGCGAATACTTGGGGTTACGGGGCGATGACCAACTCGCTCAATGACATGCATAACAGTAAGTCGATGCTGTTTATCGGTTCTAATCCTAGTGAAGCCCACCCGGTGGCGATGCAGCATTTCTTGATCGCCAAAGAGCGCAATAATTGCGACATCATCGTGGTCGACCCGCGCTTTACCCGTACTGCCGCCAAAGCCAATAAATACGTGCGTCTGCGTCCTGGCTCAGATGTGGCGTATATCTGGGGCCTGCTGTGGCACATTTTCGAGAACGGCTGGGAAGATAACGAGTACATCAACCAGCGCGTTTACGGGATGGATGAAGTGCGTGCCGAAGTCGCCAACTTCCCGCCCAGCGTCGTCGAAGAAGTCACCGGTGTCCCCGAAGCCGAGATGTACGATGTCGCCAAACGTCTCTCCGACAACCGCCCGGGCTGTGTCGTCTGGTGTATGGGCGGTACCCAACATACCACCGGCAACAACAACACCCGCGCTTACTGCATTCTGGAGCTGGCGTTGGGCAATATTGGTGTCGCTGGCGGCGGCGCCAACATCCTGCGTGGCCACGATAACGTGCAGGGTGCTACTGACCTTGGCCTTGGCTGTGACTCGCTGCCGGGCTACTACGGCTTGGCGGAAGGCGCATGGCAACACTGGGCGCAAGTATGGGATGTCGACTACGAGTGGATTAAAGGCCGCTATGACGATACCGAATACGCCGATGGTAAGCCCATGTACAGCCCTGGTATTACCGTGTCGCGTTGGGTCGATGGCGTACTTGAGGATGATGAAAACATCTCCCAGCGCACCGCGCTGAAAGCGATGTTCTACTGGGGCCATGCGGTTAACTCCCAAACCCGCGGTGTGGAAATGCAAAAAGCGATGCAGAAGCTGGAGATGATGGTCATCGTTGACCCTTATCCCACCGTCGCTTCCGTCATGCACGACCGTACCGATGGCGTTTATTTGCTGCCAGCGGCCACCCAGTTTGAAACGACCGGCAGTGTCACCGCCACCAACCGCTCGATTCAGTGGCGCGACCGCGTGATTGAGCCGCTGTTTGAGTCCAAGCCCGACCACGAAATCATGTACCTGTTTGCCCGCAAACTGGGCATTGGTAATGAGCTGGTGAAAAACTACCAGATGAACGGCGACGAGCCGTTGATCGACGATATTCTGCGTGAAATCAACCGCGGCATGTGGACGGTAGGCTATACCGGGCAAAGCCCTGAACGCCTCAAAGAGCACCAGAAAAACTGGCACACCTTCAGCTTCGAGAACTTGCGCGCAGAGGGTGGCCCGGCGGACGGGGATTACTACGGCTTGCCGTGGCCCTGCTGGGGTACGCCGGAGTTTCGTCATCCGGGTTCGCCCAACCTTTACGATACCAGCGTTCCTGTGATGGAAGGTGGCATGGGCTTCCGTGCTCGTTTCGGTATTGAGCGTGACGGCATCAACCTGTTGGCGGAAGGTTCAGCGCCTGTCGGCGGCGATATCGACGACGGCTACCCGGAGTTCAACGACCAACTGCTCAAGGATCTGGGTTGGTGGGACGACCTGACTGCCGAAGAGAAGCAGGCGGCGGAAGGCAAAAACTGGAAAACCGACCTCTCCGGCGGTATCCAGCGTGTCACGATTGAGCATGGTTGTGCGCCCTACGGCAACGCCAAGGCCCGCGCTGTGGTCTGGACCTTCCCCGACCAAGTGCCGAAGCACCGTGAGCCGCTTTACACCACGCGGCGCGATCTGGTTGAACGCTTCCCTACTTGGGAGGACTTTGACTCGATCATGCGCCTGCCGACCATGTACAAAACCATTCAGGATCGCGACAACACCGACGAGTATCCGATGATTCTCACCTCCGGGCGTCTGGTTGAGTACGAAGGGGGCGGTGAGGAGACGCGCTCCATGTCGTGGCTTGCCGAGCTGCAGCAGGAGATGTTTGTCGAGATCAATCCGGCGGACGCCAACGACCTCAGCATCAAGGATGGCGACGATGTCTGGGTTGAAGGGGCTGAAGGGGGCCGGGTGAAAGTTAAAGCGCTGGTCACGCCTCGCGTCGATCGTAATGTCGCGTTTATGCCGTTCCACTTTGGCGGCATGTTCCAGGGCGAAAGCCTGCGCGACCGTTACCCGGATGGGTCTGACCCGTACATCATCGGTGAAGCGGCTAACACCGCCACCACCTACGGCTACGATCCGGTGACACTGATGCAAGAGACCAAGTGCACCATTTGCCGCATTGAGCGCGCCTGAGTCTAGAAAAAAAAGACGCGACCGACCTGACAGTACGGCGGTGCGGGAGCCATCCCGCACCGGCATGAGGAGAACACCATGGCTCAAATGAAATTTATGTGTGACGCAGAACGCTGCATTGAATGCAACGGCTGCGTCACCGCCTGTAAAAATGCCAACGATGTCGAGTGGGGTATCCAGCGCCGCCGCGTGGTGACACTGAATGATGGCGAAGCGGATGAAATGTCCATTTCCGTCGCTTGTATGCACTGTGACGACGCCCCCTGCATGGCGGTGTGCCCCACCGACTGTTTCTATAAAACGGACGATGGCATCGTGCTGCACGATAAAGACCTCTGCATCGGTTGTGGCTACTGCCTCTACGCCTGCCCGTTTGGCGCCCCGCAGTTTCCCCAGCAGGATGCGTTCGGCGAGCGCGGCAAGATGGACAAATGTACCTTCTGCGCGGGCGGCCCGGCCGAAAGCAAAGAAGAAGAGTACGAGAAGTACGGTTCTAACCGCATTGCCGAAGGCAAACTGCCGCTATGTGCAGAAATGTGCTCTACCAAAGCGCTGCTTGCCGGTGATGCCCAAGACGTTGCCGATATCTTCCGCCAGCGCGTTGTACACCGTGGCCATAAAGATGGCGGTTGGTCCAACAATCCCCAGGCCAGCGCCGACAACCTAGCCTATGATGCTGCCCATAAAGGGTAAGGAGGCGTGTCATGAACCTGTTGACTGCACAGGCACCCGGTGGGGTGCCAAGCTCAGGTAAAGGGCTCGCCCTGGGCATTTGGCGTTTTATGTTGGTGGCGCTGGCTTTGGTGCTAAGCCTCGGCTTTACGCAAGTGGCAGTAGCTCAAGCAGACCCTGATCGCGAAATGACCACCGCTGCCCCCGGCATTACCGCTGACCAGTGGCGTCAGGTACGTAGTGGTGAGACTGGCCCCAACTACCGCGATTCGCGCTATGAAAGCAACTACAGCCTGATCAACTCAAGCGGTGAAACCTGGCGGGAGATTCGTAACCGCTGGGTATCGCCGTTTGGATTGATTGCGGTATTTGGTATGGCGGCGCTGATCGCTCTGTTCTACTTCATTGTGGGCCGTAAGGAGCTTGAAGCACCGCGCAGGGGTCGCCTGCTATTGCGCTGGACGCTAATGAAACGCGCACTGCACTGGACGGTAGCGACACTTTTTATCATTCTGGCGCTGACCGGGATGACGCTGCTATTTGGCAAGTTCGTGTTCCGCCCGCTGTTTGGCGATGGAATTTGGGCGTGGATGATTGCGGCCACGAAAGTGCTGCACAACTACCTAGGGCCGATCTTTGGCATTCTGCTCGTCATACTGCTGGTTAGTTTGATCAAAGAGAACATTCCCAAAAAGCACGACTGGGTGTGGTTTAAGAAAGGCGGCGGCATGATTGGCAAAAAGCATGTGGATGCGGGTTTTGCCAACGGTGGGGAGAAGGCGTGGTACTGGATATTGGCGACGGTCGGTATTCTCGTCATCGCCAGTGGCTTTGTGCTCGACTTCCCCAACTTCAATCAGGGGCGCGACACCATGCAGTGGGCTAACATTATCCACGCAGTCGGTGCGCTAGGACTCACCGCCATCTCCTTAGGCCATATCTATATCGGCACGCTGGGTACCGAAGGCGCGCTAGAGGGTATGACCACGGGCTACGTGGATGAAACCTGGGCTAAAGAGCATCACAACCTGTGGTACGACGAGGTCAAGGATCAAACGCTATCGGAAGAAGAGGTGGCGGCTCGAAAGTCATCTAGCGGTAGTAGTGAACCGTCGGCGCCTCGAACCAGCTGATAAACGTTTATTGAGACTTTCGACACCGCCTTCCGGCGGTGTCTTTTGTTATGCTGCGCCTTAAGTTATTTAGTAACCCGCAGCCACTTTATGAGAGGAACGGTTATGTCAGCGATGAATGAGTTGGATCAATCTACACGCACGGAAATCGAAGCCGCCGCGTTTCGGCGCTTGCTTGAGCACCTGGACGATAATAAAGATGTCCAGAATATCGACCTGATGATCCTGGCCGACTTTTGCCGCAATTGTTTATCTAAATGGTTGGTTACCGCGGCTGAAGCACGTGATGAAACCCTCAGCTATGAAGAGGCCCGCGAGTACGTTTACGGCATGCCTTACAGCGAGTGGAAAGAGCACTACCAAGGAAAAGCGACACCAGAGCAACTGGCGGCGTTAGAGGCTCGCCAAGCACAAAAAAAAGCGAAAGGGTAACGACATGGAACCGATGGTGCCCCTCTCTATTGCTGTACTCACGGTTTCTGATACCCGTACCGAAGAAACCGATCGCAGTGGTCAAGCGCTCGTGGAACGCCTCACCAGCGCGGGTCATACGCTCGCTGAAAAACGTATCGTGCCTGATGACGTTTACCGCATTCGTGCGGTAGTAGCGAACTGGATAGCCGACTCAAACGTGCAGGTGGTGATCACCACCGGCGGCACCGGTTTCACCGGCCGCGACTCCACCCCCGAAGCCATCTCGGTGTTGCTGGACAAGCGGATCGAAGGCTTTGGTGAGCGTTTTCGCCAACTCAGCGGTGATGAAATTGGCAGCTCCACTATTCAAAGCCGCTGCCTCGGTGGCTTAGCCAACGCCACGGTGGTGTTCTGCTTGCCCGGCTCCACCGGCGCCTGCCGCACCGGCTGGGACGGCATTCTGGCCGAGCAGTTGGATAGCCGACATAAGCCCTGCAACTTCGCCAACCTGGTCATCCCAGGCCGGGGGCAACATGGCTGATTTACAGCCAATTTCAGCCGCGCTTGAAGCGCTACTGGCAGACGTCAGCGCGCTAAGTGCCGAGAGCGTTTCACTGGAAGCCGCCGGTGGACGTGTGCTGGCCGAAGCAGTGACAGCACAGCTGGATGTGCCGCCGTTTGATAACAGCGCGATGGACGGCTACGCCTTGCGCGCCGCCGATGCTGGGCAGTGGCTGCCGGTGAGCCAACGTATTGCTGCAGGTACGCAGGCTCAAGCGCTTGCGCCCGGCAGCTGTGCACGGATTTTTACTGGTGGTGAGATTCCTTCGGGGGCTGACTGCGTAGTGATGCAAGAGCGCGTCGAGGTTGATGGCGAACGCGCACTGATGCCCGCAGATATTCCCGCAGGTGATAATGTCCGCCACCGCGGCCGCGATGTGCGCCAGGGCAGTGTACTGCTAAATGCCGGTGAGCGGCTCGAAGCGGCGGCATTGGGTCACTTGGCGGGCCAGGGGATTACCCAAGTCAGTGTGCGTCGACGGCCCCGTGTGGCGCTGCTTTCGACCGGTGACGAGATTATCGATCCGGGCACGCCGTTAAAGCCGGGTCAGCTCTATAACTCCAACCGGCCAATGCTTAAACGTCTGTTGGAGAACTTTGGCGCCGAGGTAGTAAGTACCGTTAGCGTGCCGGATGACTATGCCCGCACGGTGGCACTGTTAACGGCTGCCGCTGCTGAAACAGACTTGGTGGTCACCACCGGCGGTGTGAGTGTCGGCGAAGAGGATCACGTCAAAGCTGCGCTGGAAGCGATTGGCCAACTCGATATGTGGAAACTGGCAATTCGTCCCGGAAAGCCGCTAGCACTGGGTCGCTTGCCTCGCGATGATGGCAGCCAGGCGCGGTTTGTTGGCTTGCCAGGGAATCCGGTATCGGGGTTTGTCGGTGCTTGGCTATTTTTGCGCCCATTGCTGGGGGCAATGCTTAGCTGCGCTGCGCTGAGAACACTACCGACGATTACCGCCAGCGCTGGGTTCGCCACCTCCACTGGCCCACGCGAACACTATATGCGCGTGACGCTGAAATTTACGCCCCGTGGCGTGACGGCGATGGCCTTTGAGGACCAGAATTCTGGCGTGCTTTCGTCGTGTATCAACGCTGATGCCTTTGCGGTGATCCCGGTCAATAGCGACATAGCCGAGGGCGATGCCATCAGTTGCTTATGGCTGGCGGGTTGAGTAAGGGCGTCTTAAACAATCGCGTGGGGCACAAAGCAGGAGGAGTCTTTGGTGATGCGGCCAACGTCTTCGCGAATACCCATGCCACAGGCGCGGTCGCCCACGACCCAACTGCCAATTAACGCGTGGTTGTTACCAAAGCGGGGCATGGGGTGATAGGCCTGGCGAATCCAGGGGCTGTCAGTGTAGGGGCCGTCTACGGCCTCGCGATGGCCGGTTGGTGTGATCAACTCAACGTTGCTGCCTTCCCGGGAGAAGAATGGCTTACGCACCCAGCCAGCTGGTAGCGGCGGGCTATTGGCATCCTCGAAAAACGCCGGTAGCAGGTTGGGGTGACCCTCAAAGTGCTCCCATAGCAGGGGGAGAATGCCCTTGTTGGACAGAATCGCTTTCCAGGGCGGCTCAAACCAGTGGGTATTTAGCTGTGGGATGTACTCGCCAAACGCATCGTCAGCCATCTCTTCCCACGGGTAGAGTTTGAACAGTGCGTGGATGGGTTGATTATCCAGATCAACAAAATGCTCGGCACCGGGCCGCAGGCCAATATCTTCGGTGTAGATAAACGGTGCTTTGAGCCCCGCCTGCACTGCGACATCCTGCAAGTAGTGCACGGTGGCACGCTCTTCGGCGTTATCTTTGATGCAGGAGAAGTAGAGCGTGCGCGCCTCGATGCGATCACCAAGGTGGGCCATGGCATTGATCAGCCGCTCTTGGATCGAGTTGTACTGATCTGCGTGGCGCGGCAGGATACCTTGCGCGATGGCTTGCTCAAGCCATACCCACTGAAAAAAGCCCGCTTCGTAGAGCGAGGTAGGAGTGTCGTAGTTGAGCTCCAGCAGTTTCGCCGGGCCATCGCCTGAATAGGCAAAATCCATTCGTCCGTAGAGGTGCGGTTGGCCCGACTTCCACGAATTGTGGATGCTGTCCCACATATGTTCTGGCAGTGCTAACCGCTGCATTAAGGCATTGGAGTGGCAGACCTTATCTACCAACTCCATACACATCTCATGCACCGCCTCTGTAGGGCCTTCAATATCCCGCTCTACCTGCTCCATGGTGAACTGGTAGTAGGCGTCTTCTTTCCAGTAAGGCTCGCCGTCGATGGTATGAAAATGAAAGCCCAGCTCGTGAGCCAGGGCTTTCCACTCTTTCCGTTCAGGGATATCAATTCGCAGCATGTCGGTATCCGGTGATAGCTAGGAGCCCCAGCCGCCCCGGGCCGAAGAGCGAGAGCCAAAGCCCCGACGCTGAGAGGTCGCTACCGAGTTACGCATGGCATCGTTACGCTGGCTTACCCGCTGAGTCGCCTGATTGGTCGCCGTATTCCAGTTGCCCTGGTTTTGACGGTTGCGGTATACCGGCTCCTGATAAACCCGCTCGAAAGAGCGACCACGGTTGGTGTTGGACATCATGCTGCCAACCATATAACCCATCATGGCCGGCATGAACCAACTGCCACCGGTGCTCCCCGTCGCTGCTTGAGACTGCTCTTCGGTTGGCGCGGTGCAAGCGCCTTCACCATTCTCAGCTTCGCACTCTTCCAGGGTGCTATAGCGTGGCACCGCTTCCAGTGACGCTTCATAGGCATCTTCGCAGGCGCTACGGGTATAGACATTCTCCGCGACGCAGGCTTCCACGCTTTCAAAGCTGCGCGGCTCGTCAAATTCGATCTCGGTGATCTGCTCTTCCTGGGGCGGCTGGCCACAGGCGGTAAGGCCAAAGGCGCTGGCGCCCATCATCGCCAGCGTTAAACGCCCGCTGCGTTTGCGGCGGGGCAAATGGGGAGTGTGATCCTGTTTAGACATGCGGGCTCTCCTTTACCACGTCATCGAAGCGGCGTTGAGCAAGCCGACTGCCACGGCCACACTGGCCATTAAAATGCCGTAGGCTTGATGGCCTTCGGTGATGTGCTGAGACAGGCTTTCACCCTGTTTGCGCAAAAACAGCTTAACGCCAAAGAAGGTGGCTAACTGAACGATAAAGGCGACGACGCCCCAAAGCACAAAATCGATAAAATTGATTGAGTGTGCCATCGCACTATAAAGCGGAATCGTAAAACCCAGAATTGAGCCGCCGTAGGCAGAAGCGGCGGCAGCGTTACCTTCGCGAATTAGTGTCCACTCGTGATGAGGCGTAATGCGGCTGTAGCAGTACATAAAAGCGGCGAGCAGTACAATCGCCGTCACTAGATAGGCGATAAATGACGGCAAGCCGTACAGGTAGTTCACCATGGTGGCGGTTTCCTTTTGTAGTAGATAAAACGTTTTAAATAAAGGCGGTAACGATTACATAGCGTCAATATCGACGGAGGCCACGTCTACCCCCACGTTATGCACCACCATAAAGCTGCCTTCGTCATCATTTTCAGCGCTTATCAGCAGGTACTCCATACGCTCAGTGCCTTGTATGGTACGTTCATAAAGCATCGCGTGATGGGTCACGTGGCGTGCAGCAATACTCTCGGTGGTCATCACTTGCTCTTCGAAAACCACCGGTGGCGACCAGAGGCTGTCGCTATTTCCCCATACCCGCTGATAATTACAGACGCGTGGCTCATCAGTGGTGGAGGTGAGCGCGACGGTTTGAGCACCGATGCTGTCGGGCTGTTTATCTTCACCGTTAATCACACCATCAAATTCAGCATCTGAAAGATGGGCAACACGGTAAAAGTCGAACAGCTTATATTCAAGCACCTGACCGTTTTCAATATTGGCCTGCAGCCACGTATCGTTATCCAGATAGAAACGCACGAGGTGCGCCCCCTGGCCTAGATCGACATGCCCGACGGCGGCAATATGGTGGTAGGCATCGTCGTCCCAGCGAAACAGTGCATCGGCATGGGCGCGCAGGCCGATCAGCTTAATATTGACGCGACCATCCAGCCGCAAGCCTTCAAGATCTTCCTGACTGACACCCATAGGCAGGCCCGTGGCCACCGGGCGGCCTGTATTCGGCTCGGGCGGCTTTTCCGTGGTCGCGCGAAAAAGTGCCTTGAGGGTGTTAAACATGGCCTGGCTCCCTAATAAATTTAAACGCTGAATTTACTCTTGTGCGGCATTTTTCTTCGCTTTCAGGCGTGCTAACACGTCGTCTGCCTTGCGCTCCTGACCGCCCACACCGGCTGCTTTCAGGCGGGCTTCCAGCGAGCTGCCGCTCTCCTCAGCCGCCATTTCATCGGCCGCGTGCATTTGCGCCGAATTGAGCTGCTGGCGCTCTTTAATGCGCTCCAGTGACTCCATGGCGCTGCTCATCGCGCTGTTCTGGCCTGAGTGGCGTGATGCCACGGCAGATTGGGCTTTTTGCGCTGACTCGGTGGCTTTTACCACGCTCACCTGCTGCTTGAGCTGGCGAAGCTGGTTGTCGGTGCCGCGAATCGCGCCGCGCAGTTTTTCAATGCTGGCATCGTACTCGCTAACAATCGCACGCTCTGCTTCCAGGTCATCCTGCAACGCTACCATGCGCTCAGCGACTTCCACCGCCAGTGCTTCCTCGCCTTTATCCAGCGCAGCTTCTGCGCTTTTTTCCAGCTCGGCAATTTTGCTTTCCAGCGTGTCCGCTTTATTGCTGTTCAGCTGGCGTTGGCCCATCAGTCGGGTCAGTTCGGTTTTAGACTGGCTAAGGTGATTTTCTGAGTCGCGAATCTCCTGGTCTAAAATACGCAGTGCCTGGGAATCAACCACTGTTTGACCCGTTTCATTCGCTTTGCCGCGCAGGGCGGTCATAATTTTGCTTAACATAAGTAATCTCGCTTATACGTCACCTGGGCGGTGACACTAATGGATAACGGTGATTTGGAGAATAGACGAACAATGGATAAACGTTAGGCAAAGTGCGT
Source organism: Halomonas sp. HAL1 (assembly GCF_030544485.1). NCBI lineage: Bacteria > Pseudomonadati > Pseudomonadota > Gammaproteobacteria > Oceanospirillales > Halomonadaceae > Halomonas > Halomonas sp. HAL1. The sequence goes on along the minus strand of NZ_CP130610.1, from coordinate 3,644,499 downwards.
TTGAATCAGTTCAGCCACTTCCATAGCAGCGCCAGCGGTGGCGTGTAGCTCAGCGCAAATTGACTCAAGCTTGGAGTCGCCAAACAGCTGTCCGTAAGCCACATAAAAGTCGTGACCGTCGATCTCGACGATACCCACGGAAGCCAGCGGTAACGAAATACCCTGACGCAACAGCACTTCATTTAACTCAGCGGTATTATTAACGTTAGCAACGGCAACAATAGGCGCCATCGCGATCCACTCATTTTCGCTGCGCGAGAGGGTAATCGGCAAGTTGCCGTAGTCGTTAAGCTCCCAGATCAGCGTCTGATTGGTCTCATCCAGGCTAATGGTCGCTTCGGGCCACTCATAGGTCGCGTTTTCGCTGCTGGCGGAGGCTGGCTGGCTGACTAACTTATATAGTTCGCTGGCAGTGATGCCGCTTGTGACGGTAGGCGTAGTCAAGGTGATTTGCTCCATCGTTCGTTAAGTAGTTTCACCTTAACACTTAGTAGAGCAAATGGTTCCTTTTCCCAGCAAAGCGCTGGTAAAAGCCCCGCACGCCGCGGGGCAAAAGGATGGCAAGAGTATGCTGGCAGGACGGGCGACTATGGCGTGCGATAGGTGTCGTTAAACTGCTTGCGCAGCTCGTTTTTTTGCACTTTGCCCATGGTGTTGCGGGGTAGTTCATCGACAAAGAAGACCCGTTTGGGCTGCTTATACTTGGCTAGCCGACCGTCTAGATGGCTGATCACCTTATCTTCATTAAGCTGATCATCAAGAGCTCCTTGCTGGCGCACGACCACAGCGGTCACTCCCTCACCAAAGTCAGGATGGGGCAGGCCGATGACCGCGGATTCAGCGACTTGGTCGAGCTCGTCGATCACCTGCTCGACCTCTTTGGGGTAGACGTTGTAGCCGCCGGAAATCACCAGGTCTTTGTCGCGACCCACAATATGCACATAGCCTTGCTCGTCGACCATGGCGAGATCGCCAGTAATGAAAAAGCCATCGTCTAACAGCTCCTCGCGGGTCTTTTCGGGCATCCGCCAGTAGCCAATAAACACATTCGGGCCGCGAATCTGCAGCATGCCAATTTCACCCGAAGGCACTTCTTCGCCGGTTTCGCG